>DFPL01000134.1 GCA_002377245.1 Enterobacteriaceae bacterium UBA3516 | reverse complement strand
GGGTGGTTCACCGCCACCGCTCTGCCGACCTCGGCGACGCTCACGTCTTATGGGGTGATGAATCACGCAATAAAAAAGGGCTTTCAACGCGCGTCGTTTCTCTGTGCGTGAGGCCATTGATAATATGCAGGGCGCTCTGGCGTCCGATTTCATAATGCGGCAGTTGCACGGTTGAAAGAGACGGCAAAAACAGATCGCCAATGCCCACCATATTGTCGTAACCGATAACGCCGATATCTTGCGGGATCTTCAGACCCTGCGCCAGCAGCGTCTGATACACCATAAAGGCAATACGATCGTTGCCGCAAATCACTGAATCGAATTGTGGTCTGCCCTCAGGCAGATATGCCATCACTACCGAGGGAATATCACGATAATGTTGATCGCCATATTCCATATAGGTGTGGGTGAACGTGTCCGGGTCGATGCCCGCGTCAAGGCATGCTCTGTTCAGCCCTTGTCGGCGTCGGCGCGTGGCAAGATGGTTGGCCGGAAGATGCAGGCAAAGCGGCCGGCGGTAACCCGCATCGAGCAACGCCTTTACCGCTGCATATTGACCGTTTTCATCATCGGGAATATAGCTGGCAACCCTTTCATGTTCGCTTTCGCAGTTCGCCAGCACGCAGGGCAGGGTGAGGAGCTTGGCGGGCAAAGGCACCTGACGTAGCCCCATTGTGGTGTAGATTATCCCGTCGGGGCGATGAGAAAGCAGGAGATCGACAATGGCGTCCGGGTCGTCGTCGGTAAACATGTTCATCACAAAACTGTTCCAGCCGTGTATTCTCGCGGTCTCTTCGATGGACAAGGTCATCTCTACCGAAAACGGCGTAGTCACGGTATCCAGTGCCAGCACGCCAATGGTTCTCGGCGAGGCATGGGCACCGCGTATTTTTTTCGCGGACAGATCGGGGACGTAATGGGTTTGTTCAATTGCCGCCTGAACGCGGGCAAGGGTGTCAGGTTTTAGCCGTTCCGGGCTGTTCAGCGCGCGGGAAACCGTCATCAGCGACACGTTTGCCAGTTTCGCCACATCCTTTAAAGAAGCCATTTTTCACTCCAATATTTCTCTTCGCTCAGGCTATACGACTCAGGGGCCGAAGGTAAAGCGATGAGCGCTTTTCTGTATCCACATGCTGCGCTGTGGTTGAAAAAGCCGATCTTGATCTCATTTTATCTATGTTAACGTTAACATCGTCGCATTACTCCAACACGAGAATGTTCCAATGAAAGCGCATCACTCGCACAGCTACACCTTACTCAGTGCATTGTTGTTCTTCTTTTTTGTGACCTGGTCTTCCTCAGGTTCATTACTCTCTATCTGGCTACATCAGGAGGTAGGGTTGAAACCGGGCGATACGGGCATAATTTATGCCGTCCTTTCCGTTTCGGCTCTGTTCGCACAAATATGTTACGGCTTCATTCAGGACAAACTTGGCCTGCGTAAAAACCTGCTCTGGTATCTGACAGGGTTATTGATTCTTTCCGGCCCGGCGTATTTATTATTTGGCTATTTATTACAAATCAATATCTTACTTGGCAGTATTTTTGGCGGGATATACATTGGCCTGACTTTTAATGGCGGGATTGGCGTACTGGAGTCGTACACCGAACGTGTTGCTCGTCAGAGCCAGTTTGAATTTGGCAAGGCGCGGATGTGGGGATCGCTCGGCTGGGCGGTGGCGACCTTCTTTGCCGGTTTACTGTTTAACATTAATCCAAAACTCAATTTCGCGGTGGCCAGTTGTTCCGGGCTGGTATTCTTTGTTCTGCTGGCGCGCCTGCGGGTCTCCTCTGCGCCGCATGCGATGCAGGTGGCGGTGTCAGGCGGCAAAGTCACGCTTGAAGATGCGCTGCGGTTGCTGACGCTGCCACGCTTTTGGGCGCTGGTCTTTTTCGTGATTGGGACCTGTATTTACGGCGTTTACGATCAGCAATTCCCGGTTTACTTCTCTTCGCAGTTCCCAACCCTGCAGGAAGGGAACGCGATGTACGGGTATCTGAATTCATTCCAGGTGTTCCTGGAGGCGGCCGGTATGTTCTGCGCCCCCTGGCTTGTGAACCGCATCGGTGCGAAAAATGGTCTGATTTTCGCAGGCATGGTGATGGCGTTACGCATGATGGCGTCCGGGCTTGTGGAAGGACCGCTCCTTATCTCCATTACCAAGCTACTGCATGCGGTTGAGCTGCCGATTTTGCTGGTCGCTATCTTTAAATACAACAGCCTGAACTTCGACAAACGCCTGTCATCCACGCTGTATCTGGTGGGATTCGCCTGCACCAGCTCGGTCATTGCGTCCGTGCTCTCGCCACTGGCTGGCTACAGCTACGAAAAATACGGCTTCGCGCAGTCCTATTTGATCATGGGACTGCTGGTGTTCAGCACCACCTTTATCTCCATCTTCTTGTTGCGTTCCAATACGTCGTCCTCCGACCCGTTGATTCCGCAACCTTCCGCCATCTAATTCAAGAGTAGAGAATATGACCCATTCCATCACCCGGGCTGAGCAGGAACTGCTGGCCAAACGTGACGCGCTGAACCTGCGCTGGTACCCGCGATATCATCTGGCCGCACGCGGAGGCTGGATGAACGACCCAAACGGTCTGGTCTGGTTTGACGGCTGGTACCATGCCTTTTATCAGCATCATCCGTACTCCACGCAGTGGGGGCCGATGCACTGGGGGCATGCGCGCAGCAGGGATCTGGTTCACTGGGAGCATCTCCCGGTTGCACTGGCGCCCGAAGGCGCGGAAGACAAAGACGGCTGCTTTTCCGGCTCAGCGGTGGTCGATGGCGACACCCTGGCGCTGATTTATACCGGGCATAAATTTGACGGCGACCCCAGCGATGAAGCCAACCTTTACCAGGTGCAGTGTCTGGCGACCAGTCGCGACGGCGTGCACTTTGAGCGGCAAGGCATCATCGTGGAAACCCCGCCGGGCCTGCACCATTTCCGCGACCCGAAAGTATGGCGTGAGGGCGATAGCTGGTACATGGTCGTCGGCGCGCGCGACGGGGAAACGGGGCAGGTGCGGCTTTATCGCTCAGCCGATTTGCGTCAGTGGCAGGATGCGGGCGTCCTCGATGAGGCGGAAAAAGAGATGGGCTATATGTGGGAGTGCCCGGACTTCTTCACGCTCAACGGCAAACAGGTGCTGATGTTCTCTCCTCAGGGGATGGCGGCAGAGGGTTTCAGGCAGCGAAATTTGTTTCAAAGTGGCTATCTGCTCGGCGAATGGCAACCAGGGCAACCCTTTGTTCGCGAAGGGGCGTTTACTGAATTGGATCATGGGCACGATTTTTACGCCCCCCAGAGTTTCACCACCCCGGATGGCCGCCGTATCGTTATGGCGTGGTTGGATATGTGGGAATCACCGATGCCGGAACAGCAGGATGGCTGGGCAGGGATGCTTTCGCTGCCACGCGAACTGAGTCTAAGTGCTGACAATCAATTACAGATGCGCCCGGCGAAAGAGGTCGAAAGTTTACGCGGTGCCTGGTTCCCGTGGCCGGTCTGCACCCTCAATAACCAGCACTCGACGGTGGTAGAACAGTGTGAAGCCATGGAGGTGGTTCTGCACTGGGATTGTGCTAACAGCGGCGCGGAACAGTACGGTATCCGTTTAGGCGACGGGTTACGTATTTATGTTGATGCACAGATGCAGCGACTGGTGCTGGAGAGGAATTATCCCAACTACGCCCTGTGTGGCATGCGTAGCGTGCCGTTGAGGGCAGGCGAGGCGCTGAAACTGCGCATTTTCTTTGATAGCTCTTCCGTAGAAGTGTTTGTTAATGAGGGCGAGGCCTGTCTGAGTAGCCGAATCTATCCCGATGCGGCGCGTCGGGAATTGGCCTTATTTGCCTGGAGCGGTTCAGCCTCACTATTCGAGGCGGGCGCATGGCAGCTCGAATAACGCCCCTTTGTTGAGGTTCATCAACGGGCATTGTGATTAAAAGCCCGTTGATGCTCGTGCGCTTACGACCGGTGGCGTCACCGCCCCACAAGCCTGGCCCTTTCACACCGCCTGCGCGGGGGAACGTTGTTTCTCAACATACCCGGTAGCCTGCGTCACGCTTGCTGCCGGGCTCGGCAACGTGAAGCGGCTGACGACGCCACGCAGGGTTTCGGTTCTGCCATGAAGGTTACCGGCAGACGATTTCACCTGCTGAACCAACGTCGCATTTTGCTGCGTGACGCGATCCAGTTCAGCCACCGCCAGCGTGACCTGGCCTATGCCTTTACTTTGCTCGTGTGAGGCCATCGCTATTTCGCCGATCAGATCCCGTACGCTGACAACGTGGTTTTTCACCTCACGCATTGCGCCGCTGGCATTCTGTACCACCTCACTGCCTTCATGAACGGATGCAATGGCCGCGTTGATCAGCGCTTCGATCTCACTTGCGGCCGCTGCGCTGCGCTGGGCAAGGGAGCGAACTTCGGTTGCCACCACGGCAAATCCGCGCCCTTGTTCACCGGCACGGGCAGCTTCAACCGCGGCGTTCAGTGCCAGAATATTGGTCTGGAACGCGATGCTATTTATGGTCGACGTAAACTGGCGGATTTGGTCGGAACCTTCAGCGATGCGCTGCATGGTACTGGCGAGATTATCGACCAGTTGACTGGCTTTTTCCGTGGTGCCCGCCGTCAGGACCGACAGGTCGCGAGCCTGGCCGGCGTTATCGGCGTTGTGACTTACCGTCGAGGTCAGCTCTTCCATACTGGCTGCCGTCTGCTCCAGTGCGGCGGCCTGCTGTCGGGTGCGATCGGCTAGATCGGTATTACCCTCTGCGATTTCGCTGGCCTCACGGTAGAGGGCATCGCTATTTTCGCTGATTGCCCGCACCGTTGTCAGGAGGCTCTGCTGCATTTCGCGCACCAGCGGGACCATTTGCCCCACGCAGTTACGGCCCTGTTCTTCAGGCTCTTTGGTCAGATTCCCCTCGGCAATGACCCGAAAATGGGCACGAATATCCGCGACCGGCCGTACCAGATGCCTGACCAGATAGCGGTCACAAAATATCACCAGCAGACACGCGGCGATAAGCGCAACGAGCAGAGCAATTTCAAGACGGTGGCGGTCTGCGCTCACGCGCTCACGACCTTCATGAATCTGCTGTTTCAGGTCATACGCGCGGGCGTTAATCTCAGGTGCCCACTCCACTGGAGCACCTGATAACGCCTCGGATAATCGCGCCCATTGCGCATCCGCAGGGAGCTCATCGCGCAGAGCCTGTTTTTCCGCTGCGCTTCCCTGATGCAGTGCCGTGGCGACGCGTGCCAGTAATAACGCGCGATCGTTGAATACCGCGCTCTGGTCTGCCTGCCGGTTCATCTCCCGGGCGATAAATGTGGCATAGCTGCCGGTGAGGGTGACCAGTACAATCGCCGTAAGAAGGATCCAAAGTACGACCCGACGGATAGTGAAATTCTTAAGATAGTTCATGATTATGCTCTGTTTAAAATTGCTGGCCTTAGGGATGTGTTGAGCAATTAAAGTTGTGTGAAATTATATCGTGCGCTATTTATTTATGTTCATAATGACACGCAAAGTGGCGAGCAACCTGAACGTCATTTTTAAACTGAGTAACCCTTGACGTTACCGTGTAACGCTAGCGTCACCCACCTGTTCGGATCTATTGCTTCACCGAAAAAACAAAATGAAGCCCGGCGTGGGGCCTCATTTTGGATTATCACTGTAACCGAGAACCACTTCTAATGTCGTGCGTACAATATCGGCGTTGACGTGATTTTCTGACGTTTCAAGTTCCCGAATCAGCTCTAAGGCAATATATTTTTTCGTCAGTAAGGTATTTGAGGCAATAAGCCTTCTGGTGATGGAGCCTAACAATGCATACTCTTCCTCAAAGAGAAAAGGAGAATGGGTTAGATACTCGAAAAATCCATTATTCTTTTTTCTGGTAATGGCGTGGTCGCTGGCTACGTTATTCATTTTTTAATCACTATGTGTGCAAAATCTATTGCGGAATAGTTCCATAACAGCCTCAGACTGATAATCAGCATAAAACCGTACCGGGGAAAAGCTCGATTTTAAACGCTGTTAAATCACGCGTTATCGACAGGCTTGATCATCAGATTAAGCAACGTCTGGAAATGTTGTTTGGCCTCATCTGATTCTGCTTTATGAAATTGCGTGAGCAGCTTTGCATAAATAAGCTGACGCGAAAGGCCATTCCCGCTGTGCAGAATGTCTACCACGATGCGCCCCAGCGTTTCCTGCTGAGAGGGAAGCGTCGCTTTGCTAAACCAGGTCGACAAAGTGTCCGCCGAACCCTTACCTGACAAACTCGTTCTCATTTTTTTCAATCCATTCGTTAATGATTTCGGAGTAAGTTATACAGGTTTTCGTAACTTGTACACAAAAAGTTGTACAAAAATGATTAATCTTAAATTGCACCTGCCAGGGGTAGGGTCTGAAAGCGAATTTTTAGCAGGGATGAATATGGGTGTTTTGTTTTAACTTTTTGTTATTTATCGTTTTTATTTAGTTTTCTTCCCTTGGAGGGAATTCCAGCCACCCCCGCTTAAAAAGAGTTTTTGTGCTTAAACCAGGCCTCAATGATACAGATAAACCCTAAAGCAAACTTGTACGACATCTAAAAAAAATGTACAAATACGCTGTCTTAACAAGTATGGCCCTGGCATTACTGGCCTTAATTGAGGAAGAAATGGTTTACTTAACTATCGGTGAAGTAGCCGAAAAATGCGGTATACATCCGGTTACTCTGCGTGCATGGCAACGTCGTTATGGTTTGCTCAGCCCAAAACGCACGGAAGGCGGGCACCGACAATTTGACGAACATGACCTCTCGCGTATCGAAGAAATAAAACGCCTGATTGACAGTGGTATTGCGGTAAGCCGTGTGCGGGAATTAATCGACGACCGCAACGATATGCTGGATGACTGGCAGTTACGCCAGGAAGCGTTAAAAAAAGTTGTCCTGGAGATTAAACCGGCGAAATTGAGTGAGGCATTAATATCGCTCAGACGGGAATTCTCCATGGAAACCCTGATCGATAATATCTTTATTCCTCTTCGAAAAAGGCTCAGGACGCAACCGGGTCTCAATCGCCATATTTGCAGCTACCTCGATGGGACCCTGGTTCATTTTGCTGCACGCAGCATCAGTGATGCGCGTAAAAAGGCCGGAAAGGAAGCATTACTGATTGGCTGGGGAATAGATGATATGACCGGCCTGTGGCTTGAAGCATGCCGCTTAACCTATCAGGGCTGGAATATCTTTATGTTGAAGGACAGTTTTGAACACCCCCGCCCGGAGCTTTTTCCCGAACAGCATATTTTTTTATGGACGGGTAAAAAATTGTCCTTCCAACAGCAGCAGCAATACGCGCAGTGGCTGGAGCAGGGGTATTCTGTCTCGCTACACCCTGTTATGCATTAATCGCAGGGTGGCATGCCGCACGGCTCAGGGAACGACCGACACGCTGGCAGACAGCCCTGCGACTAGCTCAACGCCTTCGGGGAGTTTATCGATATGGATGCGTACCGGAACGCGCTGAGCCAGCCGCACCCAGCTAAATGTGGGATTCACATCCGGCAGACCCAGACCGCCCGTTTCGTCATTATCATCCCCAATGCCATGCCCGATACTTTCAACATGACCGGTGATAACGGGCTCAAACCCCATCAACGCAATGCGCGCGCGATTGCCGATACGAATATGGCGCAGTTTGGTCTCTTCGAAATAGCCCACTACCCAAAAACTGCTGGCATCCACGATAGCCACTTTGGTCACCCCGGCGGTAGCATAGTCACCGGGACGCAGTCGAAGATGGGTGACATAGCCCGCGACCGGAGCACGCACGGTCGCATGCGCTAAATTAAGTTGCGCCAGTTGCAGGGCCACGAGCGCGCCCTGCTAGTTCGCGGCTGCCACATTGGCCGCACTGCCTGTCTGCTGCAAATCTTCGCTGGAAATCATGCCCTTGATTTGTGCTCGTCGCCTGGCGGCGTCCTGACGTGCCTGCATTTCATGGCGTTTTGCGTCAACATCGGCCTGCGCCGTGAGGACCGCAAGCTTAAGCCAGTGGGGATCGATCGAATACAAAATGTCGCCACGTTCAACCCACTGATTATCTTTAACCGCCACGTCCTGCACGGGACCCGACACATCCGGCGCAATTTGCACCACATCCGCACGCACCCGGCCATCCCGCGTCCAGGGCGTCTGGGCGTAATGTTGCCACATAATAAAAGCAGTAAAACTTGCCAGCGCCACAGCGCTCAGGGTCAGCGCATAGCGACCCAGGAGAGAGACAAAAGACGTCATGCTAATAACCCCAGTGCGTTCAGAGCCTGCAGGAGCAGGTAAAAAATGACGATACAAAGTGAAAAATCAATCAACGGGCGACAAGGCAAACGGCAAAAGCGCTTGCTACAAGACAAAAGCGGCACCAGTAACAGCGTACAGGCGAGGCTGATAAGTGCGATCGTCAACAGACCAGGGATGAAGACCCCGCCTACATTCATATCATTCAACATTCCTCTCCTCCTTTTGCTGAACGCGTAAAACACAGTGCAGATCAACCAACCTGTCGACGACCTGCTGCGTGAAGGCATCCTGCACAGGTAAACCCGCGTTGATCATGGCGGTTAACTTTTCGCGCACGGCGTGGCTGTCGGCAGGATCGATCAGTAGGTTAAGCAGTTGCTGCATCGCCGGAGGCATTTCTCGCCTCGCCTGTGAATAACAGCGACGCAGGCGCATGATGCACAAGCCGATGCGCAGCGCGTGCAACATCGCATCAAGGGCCTGCGCGGAGGATGGCCTGCTGCGCTGCACGCGCGGTAGCAACAGCGCGCTTCTGTCGATCATCAAATTTGTCCAGTGCGTTTCATCGGGGTTCCAGATGCCTTTCACACTGCGGCGGATATCGCGTTGGCTTATCGCCAGCAAACGCTTTATTCCTGCGTCCGCTTGCACGGTTTGCAGCATACTCATGCTGAGCACCGCAAAGCCGGTAGCGGTGAAGAGCGCAATCGCGGTGTTTAACGCCGCGGCAAAGTCGCCGCTGTAGTGCGCACCTAACTCGCACAGCACCGGGAGGGTGAGCGTTATCCCCATCGCCATAAAGGTGGTGGGCGGTCTGGCCTGTAGCGACCCGGCCAACAGATACACCGGCGCGAGGACCGCAACCAGAACCGGGAAATCGCTGATTTGTGGAAGCAGGGCAAAGCTGTACAGCAGGCTTATCACCACCCCCCACAAGGAGCCGATGATGTATTTCACAATATGCGGAGCCGGCGTATCGAAACTGCCAAACAGCGTACAGCAGACCCCGAGTATCGACACTGCCGTGCTACCGTCGGACCAGGCGGAATAAATCCATGCCAGGCAACCGCTCATGATGATGGTGAAAGCCCCGAGAGCGGTGCGGGCAGCGGTAAGCGGATCGCGATGAAATACATAGCCTTTCGCGCCCTTATTCTCCGCCTGCAAGGGGGTCGGTTTGGCATGCCGTATGGCGAAGGAGAGGCGCTCACACTCTTGCAGCAGAAGCAGAGCCTCTGTCAGATGCCGCACCAGGCTTGCCCGTAGCCTGTCTTCGAACATCCGGGGCTGCGCGTCGTGCGGCATAAGCTGCTCGCTGCGTTTGATCAACGCCTCTGCGCCGGTTTTTCGCGTATGTTCATCCCCACCGGTAAGCCAGGCCTGCACGTCCTCCAGGAACACGCGTAACTCGGCGGGCATCGCGCCAATCATCGCCAGCCGATCGCGCAGTTCACCGTTCACCATCACCAGCCGCGCCAGCCTGTCATGAATGGCTTTTCTGGCCTGTCGAACGGGCACCGAGAGGGCAAAGTCATAAGGAATATGGTGGCTTATGCCCTGTAAAAACTGCAGCGCCAGCGCCTGATGGAGGTCTTCAGACGCGCTGTGGGATTTGCCTGCTAACGTATCGGCTATTCGCTGGCGTTCTGCTTGTAGCACCTGCGATAACTTGCTGTTAAAGGCCCCTGAGATCCGCGCGGGTAAAACATACCTGTGAATGAGCCCGGCACAGAAAATCCCAATCACCACCTCCTGTACCCTGACGATGGCGGTGCTAAAAATTGCGCCTGGGTCCGCCACCGCCGGAAAACCAATCAGGCTTGCGGTGTAACCGGCCAGGACGAAGGCATAGGCTCGCGGGGTACGTTCCAGCAGTGACAGCCAGAGGCACAAGCAGATCCACCCGGTCAGCATCACGCTGCACACGACAGGCATATTGGCAAACGTGGGCACAATCCACACCGTCGCCGCTGCGCCCACAAGCGTACCCGACAGGCGATAGAGGCTTCTGCTGAGCGATGCACCCACCGAGGTTTGCGACACGATGTAAACGGTGATGATTGCCCACGAGGGCCTGTCGAGACCGATAGACAGCGCGATGTAATACGCCAGCATCGCGGCCGCAAAGCTGCGGGCAGCATAGAGCAAGGCGCTGGCGTCACTCAGCAACGCAGGGGCGCCGAGCGTGCGCCTGAAAAGGGTCTTCAGGGGGAGAATATTGTTCATGCCGGGGATTATTACCGGCTTGCGAACGCCATTAAATACCCTATGCTGTCAAAAAATACCTAAATGTTGCCAATTTCATGACCTCATCGTTTGCCACAACCTTGTTCGACCCGGACACCACGGATTGCCCGGCTGTTGCCCGGCATCTGGATTTTGGCGATTACGCCTCAGAGGTGCCGGTACATACGCACCGGAAAGGGCAGTTGATTATTGCGCTGTACGGCGCGGTAATCTGTCGCGCAGAAAATGATATCTGGATCGTCCCCCCCGACTGCGCCATGTGGATCCCCGGCGGGATACCGCACAGCGCCAAAGCCACCTGGAACGCGCACCTGAACTATCTTTTCATCGAGCCTGGCGCGGCAGCGCTCCCTCCGCGCTGTTGTACGCTGGCGATTTCCCGGCTGATTAAAGAGTTAGTCGACCGCTTGACCCACGAGGGCGTGGCGTTCGCGGCAGATAGCCATGCTGCAAGGCTCACCCGGGTGACGCTTGACGAACTCGCCACCATGCCGCAGCAGAAACTCAGCCTGCCGGTCTCCTCTCACCCTAAAATACGCGCCATGGCCGAGGCGCTGGTCTCTCACCCTGACGATCGGAGTACGTTTAAAACGTGGGCGAAACGACTGGCGTTCAGTGAACGTTCATTAGCACGGTTGATGCTTCGGGAAACGGGGCTGACCTTTGGTAAATGGCGTCAACAGCTCCATTTAATCATCGCGCTCCAGGAGCTGGCGAGTGGCGTTTCGGTACAAAACGTGGCGGCAAAACTGGGTTATGAGTCCGTGAATGCCTTTATCACCATGTTCAGTAAAGCGATGGGCAGCACACCCGCGCACTATTTTGCCGAGCGTAAATCCGACCCACGCTAACGGGTCTTGCCTTGATGAGCGCTGGGCCTTGTTCAGGCACGCAGCCGTAAGCCGAAAACGTGCTGCCCACGTTCATAACGGTAATACGCATTGCCACCGTGTAAAGCGGCGATGGCGCTCACCAGCGAGAGTCCCAACCCACTGCCGGCAGTATGGCGAACATTATCGCCACGCCAGAATCGCTCGAACACCTTTTCAGGTTCGGCCAGCGCCTCGCCTGGATTGGCAACCGTAATGTCGACATGGTCGCCGTCATGCGACGTGCTGACGCTTATCGTTGACCGATCAGGGGAATAGCGAATGGCATTGGTCAGCAGGTTAGTCATGGCCCGCTGGAACAGCAGGTTATCGACGGTGACGGTGCCCGTCGCACTGAGCGCAAGGGTGATTGCCTTTTCTTCCGCCACGGGTTCAAGAAAGTCGACCAACGTTTCCAGCGTGTCGTGCAGGACCACGCGCGCTTTGTGAAGTTTGACATTGTTATGCGCGGCGCGGGCGAGGAAGAGAATGTTTTCTATCAGGCGTGATAACCCCTCCAGCTCCTCAATATTCCCCTCCAGCAGGCTCTGGTATTCCGCCGTCGAGCGCACCTGGCTCAGGGCAACCTGATTCTGCCCCAGCAAAACATTAAGCGGCGTGCGTATCTCATGCGCCAGATCGTCGGCAAACTGGGTGAGGCGGAGAAAATCTGTCGCGAGACTCTGGCGCATAGTCGTGAGCGCCTCCCCCAGCGGAAGCAGCTCACGCGGCAGGGGCGGAAGGGGCTCCGGGCGCGTTAATCTGTCACTGCCCGTTTCTGCCATGACCTGACTTAAGCGCCCTATGGCGCGCAGCCCTCTGCGTATAAGAAGCGGGCTGATGGCCGCACTGAACAAAATGGCGGCCAGTGATACCAGAATGCTTTGCTGGCGATAGCGCTCCAGCATCACTGCGCGCTCCCGTGCGACGCGGGCAAGGGTAATCGTCACCGTTCCGGCTGGCGAGTTAGCCTGCAGGCTTAGCGCGGAGGCGTCCATCTCGTCCGCACTGGTCCAGCGGTAAAGTTGTTGTGCAGTCGGCGGGCTATTCACCGGCAAGGGGGAAAGGGCGGGCAGAGTGATACCGGTATGATTAATACTGATATTTTGTTCGTGCTGCGCGCGGATGGTGAGAATATCCTGCCGGGTATCCACCATGCGATTAAAGTAGAGCGGCAGCGCGCTGGGGTGCGCGCCATCTTCAAGCAGTTGCCGTAGCTGGGCAGCCCGGTTGATCAGGGTTTGATCGTCGCGCCACACCAGTTCGTGCCGTAACGCGTTATACAAAATCAGGCTGATGCCCCCGCAGGCCATCGCCATAATTAGCGTGAAAATCACCGTCAACCGCAGCGTGAGAGAAGGGCTATACATCGCCGGGCGCCTCTACAGAGAGGCAATAACCCATGCCTCTGACCGTGGTTATCAGTTTGTGCGCAAAGGGATCGTCAACTTTGCGGCGCAGACGGCGAATAGCCACATCCACAATATTGGTTTCACTGTCGAAATTGACCCCCCAGATTTCACTGGCGATCAGGGTTCGGGGGAGGATTTCACCGTGACGGCTGGCGAGCAGCCACAGAAGCATGAACTCTTTGCGCGTTAAGGTCACAGGTATGCCGTCACGCGTGACCAGCAGGCGTGCCGAATCCATCGCCAGGTCGGCCACGCGAAGCACGGTACCGTGCGGCGAGTGCTGGCGGAGCTGATTCTTAACCCGTGCCAGAAGCTCAGCGAAGGAGAAAGGTTTAACCAGATAATCGTTCGCACCCAGCTCAAGACCTTTAACCCGATCGTCCACGGAATCGCGGGCAGTGAGGCAGATAACGGGCATATTGCTGGCGGTGCGCAGGGTTTTGAGCACCTGCCACCCGTCCATACCCGGCAGCATAATGTCCAGTATGACCAGACGGTAAGGGTGCGCCAGCGCCAGATGCAGGCCATCGCGTCCGTCTGACGCATGGTCAACGATGAAGCCCGCCTCTTCAAGCCCCTTACGGACCCAGGCACTGGCTTTATGGTTATCTTCAATCAGTAGCAGTTTCATCGGCGCAGTGTGCCATGAATCCCCCGTGCGCCCCAGCGTTTCAGTGCCAGATGACAATATGGTCATCTTCCTGACAGGTGATGACGCCCGGCGCACAGGTATAACAAGAGGGTCATTAACAATGGAGATTCAAAAATGAAAAAAACACTCGCTGCCCTGACCCTTGCGACACTACTGGCAACCCCTGCAATTACCTTCGCTGCGGATAAAAATCCCCTGAGCGTGCATGTGCTGAATCAACAAACCGGCGTACCGGCGGCGGGCGTGGCGGTGACGCTTGAACAGAAGCAGGGTGAAGGCTGGAAGGTCCTGAACAGCGCCAACACCAACCAGGATGGCCGCATTAACGCGCTGTGGCCAGAAAAGCCGCTCGAAGCGGGTGATTACCGCGTGATTTTCAAAACCGGCGACTACTTTGCCCAGCAAAAACAGCAGAGCTTCTTCCCTGAAATCCCGGTGGAATTTCACATCACCAACACCTCGACCACTTACCATGTTCCGTTACTGCTCAGCCAGTATGGTTACTCTACCTACCGGGGAAGCTGAGGCAATGAGAGGGCCGACTGTGTTCTTTCAGTGAATCAGTCCGCACCGGTCTGTAAAGCGCCATGGGCTGACCGCTGCATCAGAACCGGGGCGCCTCGCCACCAGATGACCAGCGCCACGAGGGCGATGAGGCTCAGGACGCTGAAGGCGATGGCAAAAGAGTAACTGCCCGCAATCATGCCGGTTAATGCAGGGCTTAAGGCCGCGCCCACCCCCTGCATTAACATCACCACGCTCTGACCTGCGTTGACATGACCGCTGTCGTGTAACAAAGAGACAATAAAGCCGGGCACGACCACGCCTAAAATTCCGGCCGCCAGTCCATCAAGGATTTGCACCGGCACCATCATTTCAGGCGCATTCGTGGCGGCGGCCAGTGCGGCTCTCACCGGCATGATCGCCAGCGCCAGCATAATTAATCGCCAGTAGCCATATTTATCAATCCGTCGTGCAACCCAAATGGCGACGGGAATCATGACGGCCTGGGAAATAATTACCGTTGCGGCGGCATACACGCCGGGATTAATGGCACCGGGGGCGGCAGCAACGCGCATGCTCAGCATCGGTAATAACGCCGCATTGGCAAGATGAAAAAGCAGAAGGGTAACGCCGGTGATGAGCAGCGCGCTGTTTTTGGTGAGCACGGATAGGCCCGGCACCGGTTGGGGTACGGACTGTTTCATGCCGCGCGCGGCCTGATTATCAATATCCTTATTACGAATAGCCCCCAACGCGCAGAGCGTTAACAGGGTGGTAAAGGTCATTAACAGGAAAATGCCGCCGACGCCCCAGAACCAGGCTATCCCTCCGGCGAACAGCGCGGTGACGAAATTGCCGCCGTGATTGAAGGCCTCATTTTTCCCCATTTGCGCATTAAACCCCGTCTGACCCGTGAGGCCGAGCGTGATACCCGTTATCAACGGGCCCACAAAAGCGGCGCTGATACCGCTGACGATTTGCGAAAGCGCGACCACGGCGTTGTGCTGGCTAAACCACAATAACAGCGTACTGACGGTTATCATGATGCAGAGCAGCGCCAGCAGCGCGCGTTTGTTCTTAGAGTTGTCGGTGACAAACCCCGCCGGTAGTGTCGCAAGAAGTCCGGCCACGCCGCCGGTCGTCATCAACAACCCAATATCATCCGGCTGCCAGTGTCGCTGGGTCAGAAAGATCCCCAGAAAGGGGCCGAGGCCATCGCGCACATCCGCAATAAAAAAACTCGTCAGGCAGAGCGCCCGCAGTGAACGAAGAGACATTTTTCCGCCTTTACTCTCATTAACCTTGTTAGCGACGGCATGTGCCTCAACCAACGCGCACAACATCATCCAGAGCAAGTGTATCTGTGTTTGATGAAAATGCGATGTCACTGAGGCTGACCCGGAGCAGCCAGGTAAAGGGGATGCGACAGCGTCTGTTTAAACAGCAGAAGGCCCGCTGCGGGCGGGCCTCGATAAGATTACTGAATCTGGTTTTCGCCACGACCGGCGGCGAGGAGCGTCAGTAGCGCAACGACCGCTAACCCGCAGGCCAGCCAGAGCGTGTCGGTCAGCGCGAGCCTGTCAACTATCTCACCTCCGACCCAGGATCCCAACGCAATTCCAACATTGAATACGCCAACATAAAGCGCGGCGGCAATTTCAACCGCACGGGGGGCGGCTTTTATCATCCAGGTCATCAGACCGACAGACACTCCGCCATAAGCGAGCCCCCAGAACAGAAGCGTGGCGCTGCCCCCGATGACCGAATGGCCCACGGTGAAAAACAGCAGCGGGGTCAAAACAAGGCCAGCCGCGATCCCCATCAGTGTGAAAGTGGTATGACGCATCGCCGTTATTCCCGAAAGAAAGTTACCTGCAAGGCCTGCCAGACCGTAGGCAAACAAAACGACCCCGATCCACTGTGTTTCAAACCCGGCAACGGTAATCAGTAGCGGGCGAACAAAGGTAAAGGCCACAAAATGGCTGGTAACCAGCAGTAACGTGATTAGCAGCCCGCGTTGTAATGTGCGATTGCCAAACTGAGCAATGAACTGGCGAGTGTCCGTTGAGCGGGCAACGGGCAGGGGCGGAATGACTACCGCATGGAGCGCCAACACCCCGGCGCTGAAAAGCGCCATGCTGCCAAATGCCCAGCGCCAGCCGATGAGGTCACCCATAAACGCGCCGAAGGGGACACCCAGTACCGATGCGGCAGCCACCCCACCGAAAATAACAGAGGTCGCCAGACCAACCGCTTTTTCAGGCACCAGTCGGGCCGCCAGACCGCCGGCAATGGCCCAGATACCGCCCATGCAGAACCCCACCAGGATCCGTGCTGCCAGCATGACGAGCAAATTACTGGCCAGTGCGCAGGCAAGATTGGCCAGCACCAGTAACCCCAGCAGGCCACATAATATCCAGCGACGATCGATACCGCCCGCGGCAATCACCACAAAGGGGGCGAAAAGTGCAGCCAGCAGTGCGGGCAGTGAAATCATCAGGCCCGCCGTGCCGGTGCTGATATTCAGCGACGCGGCTATTGAGGTTAGCAAACCGACGGGGAGCATTTCGGTTGTCACCACGGAGAAGGTCGCCAGACCCACAGCGATGACCGCCGTCCACGCATGGCGCACAGAAGTAAGAGAGGAAAACATTGTCATTATTCAGATCCTTTTTTGTGTGCAGCATCCGGCGTGCTAAGCGCTTTTTTCAGGCCGGCATGAGTGATAAACGCCACCAGCATGACCACGACGCCGCCACTGAGCGCCACCGGTTGCCCCCAATCTGCTGCCCAGGCGACGCTGCCGATATCAACGGTACCGACAATAACTCCCATGGCCACCATCAGCAGCGTGAGCAACTGGACGACCGTGATTCGTATGACAGAACGGCTAGCGCAGTCGCGCCGGGCGGCGACAACGGGCGGTTCCGTTGCGCGCTGTATCACCAGCGCAAATACGCCAGAAAACAGCAGCAGCGCGGCGAGCAGCAGACCCGCCTCGGGGAACAGGGTCACCGAAAGACCAATCGACAGGGGCGGACCGACAATAAACGTCAGTTCATCCAGCACGGTTTCCAGCGAGTATGCGGTCTGTAGCCGAGGTTGCCCCCGGTAGAGTGTCGTCCAGCGCGCCCTCACCATCGCCGACATGCTCGGCATAAAACCGGCGAGCAGTGCGCCCGGAAACAGCGCCCAGTCCGCCACCTGCCGGAAAGAACCGGCTATCAGGATGAGAAAACCGAACATGCTTAAAACCGTCGCCGCAGGCAGAACACGGGCTTGCCCATACCGATCGACATAGCGGGAGATGTGCGGTGAGAGCAGGGCGTAAGCCAGCACAAAGGTTGCCGACACGGCGCCGGCCAGAGCAAAGCCTCCGCGCTGTTGTGACAACAAAGTAATGATCCCGATGCCCGTCATCGGTAACGGCAGTCGCGCAATCAGGCCAGCAACGGCGAAGGAGCCGGTGCCGGATTCAGTAAACAGGTCTCGATAAAGGCTTGCCATCTTTTTCTCCACTAACATGGGCTTGCCACAGACGGGTGGCGAAGCGACAATACATACAGCGCGTATGAAAAGAATCTTATATTCATACGCGCTGTATGTAAATAATCATTCACGCCGTATGTAAGGAGAAATCTATGGTTCGCCGTACCCGCGCTGAGATGGAAGAGACGCGAGCAACTTTGTTAGCCACCGCCCGAAAAGTGTTTAGCGAGGTGGGCTACGCTGAAACGTCGATGGATGATTTGACGGCGCAGGCAGGATTGACCCGTGGGGCGCTTTACCATCACTTCGGTGATAAAAAAGGGCTGCTTGCGGCCGTGGTCGCGCAGATCGACGATGAAATGGACGAACGCCTGCAGGCCATTTCTGATAGCGCAGAAGATCCGTGGGAGGGGTTTTGCCACCGCTGCCGGGCGTATCTGGAGATGGCGCTGGAGCACGAATTTCAGCGCATTGTATTGCGCGATGCCCGTGCGGTACTTGGTGGCGCTTCACCGGACGCACAACGCCACTGCGTGAATTCAATGCAGCAGCTCATCGGCAACCTCATTCAACAGGGCGTCGTCGAGGACGTCGACCCGGAGGGGCTGGCGTCGATTATCTACGGCAGCCTGGCCGAGGCCGCGTTCTGGATTGCCGAGGGTGAAGAGGGTGATAAGCGGCTGGAGCAGGGCATCCGCGCGCTGAACCTGCTACTTCGCGGGTTACGCCGCCCTGCCTGATATGTTTCGCGCCCCCTGCGGTTTGATCCCGCCAGGCGAGTAGCCGAACCTGCGCAAAAATGCGCGTGAGAAAGCGGCGGCGCTACCAAAGCCAACCTGGGCGGCGACAGCTTTGACGCTGTGTCCCGCCCGCAGCCGGGCCGCCCCCAGCGCTAAACGCCAGTGGGTCAGATAGGCCCCTGGCGATTGCCCGACGGTTTTTTTGAAGACCTCAATAAATTGAGCACGTGAAAGCCCCGCGATGGAGGATAAGTCAGGAACCTGCCACTTTCGCGCCGGGTCATCGTGCATCGCTACCAGACTCCGGTGTAGTTTAGGGTGGGCGAGCCCCGCTAACAGCCCCGCATCCACCGTGCCCGTTGCGATTGCCCGACGAATAGCCAGCACCACGATAATCTCGCACAGGCGGCTTCGAACGGTCGCCCCGCCGCAACGGGTCAGGTCAAGTTCATCCACGATGAGTTCAGCAAGGCTTGATAATTGCGGCGTCTCAGCCAGAGAAAAGCACAATTCGTCAGGCAGTGCGCCGACCAGTGGATTCGCGCTGCCGCCAAAATCTATTCTCGCGGCGGCACACACGGTGGCCCCGACGGGCAACCCGGCCGAGGTCCTGGCTCGATAAAGCAAATGCGTCGGTCCGCCCGCGCGGCTGACGTCGACGATTAAAAGATTGGCTGAGTCAGCCGAGTCACACTGTTCCGCTCGCAGAGGAAAAGCCTGAAGGAAGGCGGTTAAGCGATCATATCTTTCTGAATTATTCAGACTTTCAGTCATGTTTTAGTCCAAATTTTTAATCATGAATCTTATATCCTACCTGATATACCTGCACATACCCATAATCAAAACCACTGACTGGAGACACTATGATACAAGGTTCTGCTGCAAAATTTGACGCCACGCGCGCGGGTGAATATGCCCAACAAAGCCGCATCGCACTGGCCGGTTATGATGCCTGCCACGAGCTTTCCGCCTGCATGCTGGCAGCCGCGACAGGGGAAGGAAAGCCTGCACGTGTACTGGTGGTGGGCGCTGGCGGTACTGCTGGAGAGATCATTGCTGCGGCAACACTGGAACCTGCGTGGTCATTTGTGGCTGTTGATCCCTCTGCGCCGATGCTGGATCTTGCTCGTGCCAACCTCACCCAGGCGGGGTTGGCAAATCGGGTAGAAACCGTACTCGGTGCGGTGTCTGACCTGGATGCGGCACCACATTTCGATGCTGCAATCATGATAGGTGTACTGCATCATCTGGCTGGCGATAAGGCAAAGCAAGACATATTGAGGCAGATTGCAATGCGTCTTAAGCCGGGTAGTCCGCTGGCCCTGGCGGGAAATTACCGTTCTTATGCGTCCGAACCCATACTGCTGGCGGCATGGGCAAATCGATGGCGGTTGAACGGTGCGGAGCCGGACGTCCGCCAGTCCAAAATGAACAGCATTCTTCAGGGAGCGGAGCCACCCCATTCTGAGGAGGCCGTGATCGCGCTGCTCGCAGAAGCAGGTTTTGCGGACCCGGTACGCTACTTCGCCAGCTTGTTCTGGGGCGCCTGGCTGGCGCGACGCTCGGCGTCATGAAAGTCTGCAACGTGCGCGCCATCACATTTTTAACGCCGCCGTATTGTTACCAAAGTCATCCTGTCTGTATTTTGTAATCGATTACTT
>DFPL01000198.1 GCA_002377245.1 Enterobacteriaceae bacterium UBA3516 | reverse complement strand
GGTTTGATTTTCCATGAATTTTATAAGTGACGGATCTGTCAGGCTTTTCACAATTGGGGAAATTGTGTACAAAAAAGAGCGCGGATTTAAGGCAATTGCCTGAAACAATGTTTCAGTATTCACCCCAGGGGGTAGAGGTATGTCAGCAGCACCACTTTGGTTGGTTCAAAACGTCCATTTGCCCGGTCAGGAAGGGTTATGGCAGATTGCGATTGAGAAAGGCCGCTTCGGTGAAATCACCCGGATGGGCGAGGTACAGAACGAAAGTTATGAAGTGTTAAACGCGCGTGGTGGGCTTGCGCTACCGCCTTTTATTGAACCGCATATTCACCTTGATACCACTCAGACAGCCGGTGAGCCGAACTGGAACCAGTCGGGCACCCTTTTTGAGGGAATTGAGCGTTGGGCTGAACGAAAAGGCATGCTCAGCCACGATGATGTCAAACAGCGGGCCTGGCAGACGCTGAAGTGGCAAATGGCGAATGGTATTCAATATGTACGTACCCATGTGGACGTCTCGGACCCGAACCTGACGGCGCTGAAAGCCATGCTGGAGGTGAAGCAGGAGGTCGCGCCCTGGGTGGATCTGCAAATTGTCGCCTTCCCACAAGAGGGGATTCTCTCCTACCCCAAAGGGGCTGAACTGCTGGAAGAAGCGTTAACGCTGGGGGCCGATGTGGTAGGGGCGATTCCGCATTTTGAATTCACGCGTGAATACGGTGTTGAATCGTTACACATCGCTTTTGAATTGGCCAAAAAATACGATCGTCCGTTAGATATCCACTGCGATGAGATCGATGATGAACAGTCTCGCTTTGTCGAGACCGTCGCCGCGCTGGCGCTGAAAATGGAGCTGGGGGAGCGCGTCACAGCCAGTCATACCACGGCGATGCACTCCTATAATGGCGCTTACACCTCACGCCTGTTCCGCCTGCTTAAACTCTCGGGAATTAACTTCGTTGCTAATCCGCTGGTCAATATTCATCTGCAGGGGCGTTTTGATGACTATCCGAAGCGGCGCGGTATCACCCGTGTCAAAGAGCTGCTGGCGGCAGAGATCAACGTCTGCTTTGGTCATGATGACGTGTTCGATCCCTGGTACCCGCTCGGTACGGGCAATATGCTGCAGGTACTCCATATGGGTCTGCACGTCTGCCAGCTGATGGGTTATCAGCAAATTGAGGATGGCCTGAAACTCATTACCCATAACAGCGCGCGCACTTTTGGCCTCAAGGATTACGGCATCGCGACGGGAAACCCGGCCAACATGATCATTTTGCCGGTGACCTGTGGTTTTGATGCCGTACGCTGCCAGTCACCGGTACGCTGGTCGATCCGTCAGGGCCGCATTATTGCCTCTACGCAACTGCCGCAAAGTTGGGTGCAAATGGACAGCGGTGGTGAAGAAGTGCTGTTTAGTCGCCCTGTAAAGTGAAGGGGCTAGCAGAATGGCCACGCGGTGCGTGGTCAGTTCAGTGTACATGTGTTTCAATTGCGTAAAATTAAGTAAAAGGCTGGCCTGCTGGCGGACTGCTCTTTAGAATCAAGCCACTCGCTTTCTTACCTGCATTTCGTTAAGGAAACCTCATGGTTAAATCGACTCTGGCGGCTTTTGCGGCTGTATGTGCCCTCTCTGTGATCTCCACGTCCGCACTCGCGGCAAAAGGCGATCCTCATGTTCTGCTCACCACCTCCGCTGGCAACATCGAACTGGAGCTGGATAAACAGAAAGCCCCCATTTCGGTGAAAAACTTTGTCGATTATGTGAATAGCGGGTTTTATAACAACACCACGTTCCACCGTGTGATCCCGGGCTTTATGGTGCAGGGCGGCGGTTTCAACGAGCAAATGCAGCAGAAGCAGCCTAACGCGCCAATTAAAAACGAAGCGGACAACGGCCTGCGTAATACCCGCGGCACGATTTCGATGGCGCGCACCGCCGATAAAGACAGCGCGACCAGCCAGTTCTTCCTGAACGTGGCAGATAACGCCTTCCTCGACCACGGTCAGCGTGATTTCGGCTATGCGGTATTCGGTAAGGTTGTGAAAGGCATGGATGTCGCCGATAAAATCTCACAGGTTCCGACCCATGACGTTGGCCCGTACCAGAATGTGCCGTCAAAACCGGTGGTTATCCTCTCTGCGAAAGTCCTGCCTTAATCCTTCTCAGCACGGGTTACGCTGACCCGTGTTGCCGCTTCCTCCCTGCGTAACGCGAAAATGCTGCTTATACTTGTGGCAAATGAGCGAGATATCAGGGAGGCGCAATGACCAAAAAACTCACCGACCGACAAAAGTCCCGACTCTGGGAGCAGCAACGCAACGTCAATTTTCAGGCCAGCCGACGCCTTGAAGGGGTGGACAGCCCACTGGTCACGCTAACGGCCGAAGAAATTGAAACCCGACTGGCAGAGATTAAGGGGGCGCAATGAGCGATAAAGTAGGTGATGACCGCGACCCGTATCTTTACGCTGGCATTAACGTAATGCGTAATTTGCTGGGAATTCGCCAGGCTCAGCGTCTTGAGAAGGCGGCGTGGGAGCTGACCGCACTGCGTGCTGCCACGCTGGAGCTAGGGCCACAGGCGCGTGGTTTGCCGCATTTATGCGCGATCCATCGCCACATCTATCAGGATGTTTTTGAGTGGGCCGGAGAAATTCGCGAAGTTGATATTTACCAGGGCGACACGCGTTTCTGCCATTTCGAATACATCGAAAAAGAGGGCAATGCGCTGATGCGCAGCCTCGAAAGCGAAGACTGGCTGCAGAATCTGGACAAGGCGGAGTTTGTTAAGCGTCTTGCGCATTACTACTGCGAAATCAATGTGCTGCACCCCTTCCGTATAGGAAATGGTATTACGCAACGGATTTTCTTCGAACAGCTGGCGCTGCATGCAGGCTACCAGCTTGACTGGCGGGATATTGATCCGCAAACCTGGGCTGAAGCGAATCAGGCGGGCGCCATGGGCGAGCTGGCTGCGCTTGAGACAATCTTTGGCAAAGTGGTAAGCGAAGCCAGCGAAACTGAGTAGAATAGGGCGGCACATTTTCACGAGGCCGCCATGATTCTGCTTATCGACAATTACGACTCTTTTACCTGGAACCTGTATCAATATTTTTGCGAGCTGGGCGCGCGGGTCGAAGTCAGACGTAACGATGAGATAACGCTGGCGGACATTGCCGTCCTCGCCCCCGCAAAAATAGTGATTTCCCCTGGCCCCTGCACCCCGGATGAATCCGGTATTTCACTTGCGGTTATTCGCCACTACGCGGGGGTATTACCCATTCTGGGCGTCTGTCTGGGCCACCAGGCCATCGCCCAGGCCTTTGGCGCGCGCATCGTTCGTGCGAAACAGGTTATGCACGGAAAAACGTCACCGATTACGCATACCGGAAGGGGGGTTTTTCAGGGGCTGAACAACCCGCTCACGGTCACGCGCTACCACTCTTTGCTCATCGATCCGCCTTCGCTTCCTGACTGTTTTGAGGTGACCGCCTTCAGCGAAACGCAGGAGATTATGGGCATTCGCCATCGCCAGTGGGATCTGGAAGGGGTGCAGTTTCATCCAGAAAGTATTCTCAGTGAGCAGGGGCATGACTTACTGAATAACTTTCTTCATCGCGCCGATTTTTAGTTGCCATTGAGTGATTTTTTATGCATATTTCGTGATTATATTTTCACTTCTGCTTCTTATTTAACAAGGGTGGGGTCACATGGCAACTCAGCAAGACGCAATCACGCGTGCAACGTTTGACGACGTAATTTTACCTATCTTCGCGCCTGCGGAATTTATTCCGGTGAAGGGCAAGGGCAGCCGCGTCTGGGATCAGCAGGGTAAAGAGTACGTCGATTTTGCGGGCGGTATCGCGGTGACGGCGCTGGGGCACTGTCATCCTGCCCTGGTCGAAACGTTAAAAGCCCAGGGTGACACCTTGTGGCATATCAGCAACGTGTTCACCAACGAACCGGCACTGCGTCTGGCGCGTAAGCTGGTTGACGCCACCTTTGCTGAGCGGGTGGTGTTTATGAACTCCGGCACCGAAGCCAACGAAACGGCGTTCAAGCTGGCCCGTTATTATGCTTCCACCCGCCACAGCCCGCATAAAACGAAGATCATCGCTTTCCACAATGCGTTCCATGGCCGCTCACTGTTTACGGTCACCGTAGGCGGGCAACCCAAGTACTCGGATGGTTTTGGTCCGAAACCTGCTGATATCATCCACGTGCCGTTTAACGATCTTCATGCGGTCAAAGCGGTGATGGACGACCATACCTGTGCCGTCGTTGTGGAACCTATCCAGGGGGAAGGTGGCGTTACTGCCGCTACGCCTGAGTTCCTGCAGGGCCTGCGCGACCTGTGTGATGAACACAATGCGCTGTTAGTCTTTGATGAGGTGCAGTG
>DFPL01000303.1 GCA_002377245.1 Enterobacteriaceae bacterium UBA3516 | reverse complement strand
GTGGCAAGCCAGGATCAGGTCGACGACCTGCTCGACAGCCTCGGTTTCTGATATAAACGCGCCGTAGTGAAAGCTATGGCGCGATTTGAAATGTATTTAATCCTCTTCACGTTACAGGGTGACTTTACATCTCGCGCAGTGAATCGTTCTTCTGTTGTCGACCATATTAGTTAAACCCACATCTAAAGTCTTCGTAGACCCACATTTGAAGCATTTAACGTCACTAAGCTTGTGTGATGCAAAATATTCTTCCTTAGTTGAGTGAAGTTCCCAGGCTTTTATGAGTCCGCACATCGTTCATTCCTTTTATGATTGATCATTGGCAAAAAACCGGCGGTACGGGCGCCGCAGTTAATTGACAAATCCTTCCCTTTTCCATTATCCCTGCTTGTTAACGGCGAAAACCCCCCGTTTTTATGCCTTACTCTGCCCATTAGACAGACTTGACTCTGGCAATATGTCATCAAACCTCCACCCGTGGATTTAAGCCGTGGCAGACGATAGCGACGACAAAACAGAAGCCCCCACATCGCACCGACTAGAAAAGGCGCGAGAAGAAGGGCAGGTCCCCCGATCGAAAGAGCTGACCTCCGTACTGATTCTGATTGTTGGCGTCAGCATTATCTGGATGGGTGGGGAGGCGTTTGCACGTCGTTTATCGATGATGTTGACGGCAGGATTACGTTTTGACCACAACATCATCAACGATCCTAATTTAATTCTCAGCCAAATCATATTGCTGATCAAGAACGCAATGGTGGCGCTGCTCCCGCTGATTACGGGCGTAGTGATTATGGCTATTCTGGGGCCGTTGATGCTGGGTGGCCTGGTGTTTAGCGGCAAGTCGTTGCAGTTTAAGTTTTCAAAACTGAATCCGCTGAGCGGCATCAAGCGCCTGTTCTCCGCGCAGGTTGTCGCTGAACTGGTAAAAGCGGTGATGAAAGCACTGCTGATGGGCAGCGTGGCCGGCCTCTATTTATGGCATAAATGGCCGGATGTGATGCGACTGATGACGGAAGCCCCGGTTACCGCCATGGCCAGCGCGCTGAACATCGCGGGCATGTGCTGCATTCTGGTGGTCCTGTCGATAATCCCGATGGTCGGTTTTGACGTTTTCTTCCAGATTTACAGCCACATTAAAAAGTTGCGCATGTCCCGCCAGGATATCCGTGACGAATTTAAACAACAGGAAGGCGACCCTCACGTCAAAGGGCGCATTCGACAGTTGCAGCGTGACGCTGCGCGTCGCCGCATGATGGCCGATGTGCCCAAAGCGGATGTCATCGTGACCAACCCGACGCACTATGCGGTCGCATTGCAATATGACGAGAACAAAATGAGTGCGCCTAAAGTCGTGGCAAAAGGCTCCGGTCTGATTGCCCTGCGCATTCGTGAAATTGGTACTGAGAACAAAATTCCGATGCTGGAAGCGCCGCCGCTGGCGCGTGCGCTTTATCGCCATGCTGAAATTGGTCAACAAATTCCCGGGCAGTTGTATGCGGCCGTCGCCGAAGTGCTGGCCTGGGTATGGCAATTGAAACGCTGGCGTCTGACGGGCGGTCAACGCCCGGTTAAACCTGCAAATTTACCTGTGCCTGAGGCGCTGGATTTTTTGAACGAGAAGGACACTGATGGCTAATCTGGTCTCTATGTTGCGCCTGCCGGGCAACCTGAAATCAACGCAATGGCAGATACTGGCAGGGCCGATACTGATCCTGCTTATCCTGTCGATGATGGTACTGCCGTTACCGGCATTCATCCTGGATCTGCTTTTTACCTTTAACATTGCGCTGTCGATCATGGTGCTGTTGGTGGCCATGTTCACCCAGAAAACCCTTGAGTTTGCTGCGTTCCCGACCATTCTGCTGTTCACCACCTTGCTGCGCCTTGCGCTAAACGTGGCGTCCACGCGTATCATTTTGATGGACGGACATACCGGCGGAGCGGCGGCAGGTAAGGTGGTCGAAGCGTTCGGCCACTTCCTGGTTGGGGGTAACTTTGCGATCGGTATCGTGGTGTTCATCATCCTCGTCATCATTAACTTCATGGTTATCACCAAGGGTGCCGGGCGTATTGCGGAAGTGGGTGCGCGCTTTGTCCTTGACGGCATGCCCGGTAAACAGATGGCGATTGATGCCGATCTTAACGCCGGTCTGATTGGTGAAGATGAGGCCAAGCGCCGCCGTTCTGAAGTGACCCAGGAAGCTGACTTCTACGGCTCAATGGACGGTGCGAGTAAATTCGTGCGCGGGGATGCCATCGCAGGCATCCTGATTATGGTTATTAACGTGGTCGGCGGCCTGCTGGTAGGCGTTTTGCAGCATGGCATGGACGTGGGCCACGCGGCAGAAAGCTATACGTTGCTGACCATCGGTGACGGTCTGGTGGCGCAGATACCTGCGCTGGTTATCTCCACCGCGGCGGGTGTGATTGTTACCCGCGTCGCCACCGATCAGGACGTCGGTCAGCAGATGGTCGGTCAGCTGTTCAGCAACCCGCGCGTCATGCTGTTAAGTGCCGCAGTGCTGGGTCTGCTGGGCCTGGTGCCGGGCATGCCAAACTTCGTTTTCCTGCTGTTCACCGCCGCCTTACTGGGGCTCGCCTGGTGGCTGCGCGGCAAAGAGGAGAAAGCGCCTACCGAAGCGGCTCCGGTTAAGATGCCGGAGAACACCCAGGCCGTGGAAGCCACCTGGAATGATGTGCAACTGGAAGACTCGCTCGGTATGGAGGTCGGCTACCGCCTGATTCCCATGGTGGATTTCCAGCAGGATGGCGAACTGCTCGGGCGTATTCGCAGTATTCGTAAGAAATTTGCTCAGGATATGGGCTTCCTGCCGCCGGTGGTCCATATTCGTGACAACATGGATCTGCCACCGGCACGCTATCGCATCCTGATGAAAGGGGTGGAAGTGGGCAGTGGTGAAGCGTATCCGGGACGCTGGCTGGCGATTAACCCGGGGACCGCTGCCGGCACGCTGCCGGGCGAACAGACGGTTGATCCGGCGTTTGGCCTTACCGCCATCTGGATTGAAAGCGCGCTCAAAGAACAGGCGCAGATTCAGGGCTTTACCGTGGTGGAAGCCAGTACCGTGGTCGCCACGCACCTTAACCATCTCATTAGCCAGTTTGCGCCGGAGCTGTTTGGTCGTCAGGAAGCGCAGCAACTGCTGGATCGCGTGACCCAGGAAATGCCGAAGCTGACTGAAGACCTGGTGCCTGGCGTGGTCACGCTGACCACGCTGCATAAAGTTCTGCAAAACCTGCTGGCAGAAAAAGTGCCGATTCGTGATATGCGCACCATACTCGAGACCCTGGCCGAACATGCGCCGTTGCAAAACGATCCGCACGAACTGACCACCGTCGTGCGCGTGGCGCTGGGGCGTGCGATCACTCAACAGTGGTTCCCGGGCACCGGTGAAGTGCAGGTGATAGGTCTGGACACCCCGCTTGAGCGTCTGTTGTTGCAGGCCCTCCAGGGCGGGGGTGGACTGGAACCGGGCCTTGCGGATCGCTTGCTGGCCCAGACGCAGGAAGCGCTGTCGCGTCAGGAGATGATGGGCGCACCGCCGGTCTTGCTGGTGAACCATGCGCTGCGACCGCTGCTGTCACGTTTCCTGCGCCGCAGCCTGCCGCAGCTGGTGGTGCTTTCTAACCTCGAAATGTCTGACAACCGCCATATTCGCATGACCGCGACCATCGGAGGTAAGTAATGCGATTACTCGCAGGGCTTCTGCTGGCGCTGCCGCTGTGGGTGCAGGCAGCCGGGGAGGGCGCATGGCAGGCCAGCAGCGTAGGGATTATTCTAAGCCACCGTGGGCAGGCGGCGTCATCTCGGGTCCTTGCCCCCTCGCAGCCCGTTAACGGACTGATGACCGTGGTGGTCTGGCGTTATGAATTAAACGGCCCGACGCCTGCCGGGCTCAATGTCCGACTCTGCTCGCAAACCCGCTGTGTTCAGCTTGATGCACAAAGTGGCAGCACGGTCGGCTTTGCCGGCGTGCCGGCCATTGAGCCGATGCGCTTTGTCTGGGAGGTCCCCGGCGGTGGGCGACTCATTCCGGCATTGAACGTCACCAGCAATCAGGTCATCGTTAACTACCGCTAATCGCTCGTCTTTTCCGCAGCCATCATCCTCTTTTTAAAGATTTTGATGGCTCGCTCGCAATTTTTGACCCTCTCTTTTGAAGCAGCAGAAACACTGTTTTATAAATCAGTGACACACGTTATGAGACTCTTTGCTTTTTTGCCAGTCCGGTCGTTTCAATGGCAGAAACAGAAAGGTTTCGCGCTGCACATAATTTTACTTTAGCCGTGTAAGCATTACCTTTGGCGAAGCCGGATTGCCAGAGGTCCCTCAATAATGAACAGGGTTAACGGCAATGAAAACACGTAAAATTGGTTTAGCTAACTACCTCGCCTACGGGTCAGGGGATTTTCTGGGAGCGGGCACGACCGCACTGACCGCTGCATGGCTGCTGTACTTCTACACAACGTTTTGCGGATTAACACCGATCGAAGCGACCTTTATTTTCGCTGCTGCAAGGGTACTGGATGCCGTCGTCAGCCCGCTGATGGGCTTTTTGACCGACAACTTTGGCTCCACCTGGCTTGGCAAGCGCTTTGGTCGTCGTAAATTCTTTATTCTGCTGGGTATTCCGTGCGTGTTCAGCTACTCCATAATGTGGGTAGGCGACATGAGCTTCTGGTACTACCTGGTGACCTATCTGATTTTTGATATTGTCTACACCATGATCCTGGTACCGTACGAAACGCTGGTACCGGAAATGACCGATGACTTTAAACAGAAAACCAAATTCTCCGGCGCACGTATCTCCATGGCGCAGATGTCCGCCATTCTGGCCTCTTTCCTGCCGGGCATTCTGTTAGCGCACTTCGGTAAAGACAACCCCATCTCCTTCTTCTATGCAAGCCTGGTCTTCTCGGTGCTGTGCGCCATCATGTTGACCTTTGTCTGGTGCTTTACCTGGGAGCGTCCGCGTGAAGACTGGACCGAAGCCGCGCTGCGTGCAGAAGAAGAGAAAAAGAGCCTGACCTTTGGTCAAAGCATGAGCCGTCTGTTCGTGGAATTAAGCTCGACGCTGCGTATTAAAATTTTCCGTCAGCACCTGGGCATGTACCTCGGGGGTTATATTGCCCAGGACGTCTTTAACGCCGTCTTCACCTACTACGTGGTCTTCGTTCTGATGCAGGAAGCCTCTATGGCGTCCAGCCTGTTGGGCACCATGGCTATCTTCCAGTTCATTGCCGTTATCGCCATGATCCCGCTGTGCATTCGCTTTGGACCTGCGCCTTCTTACCGCATGGTCGTGGTGCTGTTCGGCCTGAGTGCGGTCTCTTACGCGGTGCTGTACTGGGCGGGTCTGAGTGATGTTTACGCGCTGCTGCTGCTGATTTCTGCTGTCGCGGGCCTGGGCCGTGGTGGTATCAACTACGTACCGTGGAACACCTATACCTACATTGCGGATATTGATGAAGTGGTCACCGGCCAGCGTCGTGAAGGGATCTTCGCGGGCATTATGACCCTGACCCGTAAAGCATCTCAGGCCGGTGCGGTAATGCTGGTGGGGATTGTGATGCAGATGTCCGGCTTCGTCTCCGGGCAGAAAACTCAGGTACCGGAAGTGAGCCACACTATTCTGCTGATTCTGAGCGTCGGAACCGTGGCCGTTCTGTGCTGTGGTTTCCTTGTCTCCCTGCGCTTCAAACTGAACCTGAAAACCCACAGCATCCTGCGTGAAGAGACGGCAAAAATGCGGACCTCTGGTCGCGCCATGCCGGAAACCGCAACGCCTGAAGCACGTGCCACCGTCGAAATGCTGGCAGGTATGCCGTATGACACGCTGTGGGGCAATAACAACATTGGCTATCTGAATCGTAATAAGCCTGCCGCGCCGTCACTGAAAGAACGCGCGTCACTGAAATCGACTTACAACTGAGGTTAAGAATATGAAGGTATGGCCTGTCAAACACAGCCCGTTACTTTGCCAGCCCGAGCGTTTTATCGCCCGTGATGAGCTGAAAGCGTTAATCCAGAAGGTGACGCATAACCTGGTGAATATTCACGACACCTCCGGCGAGTTTCTGCTGCGGCTGGACGATGGGCGCGTGATTGACACCAAAGGATGGGCGGGTTGGGAGTGGACGCACGGCGTTGGCCTGTATGGGATGTACCAGTATTATCGCCAGACGGGTGATGACACGGTCCGCGATATTATCGATAGCTGGTTTGCCGATCGTTTTGCCGAGGGTGCAACCACCAAAAACGTCAACACCATGGCACCGTTCCTGACGCTGGCGTATCGCTACGAAGAAACCGGTAACGCCAGCTACTTACCGTGGCTGGAAACCTGGGCCGAATGGGCGATGAACGAAATGCCGCGCACCGAGCACGGCGGAATGCAGCACATCACGCTGGCGGAAGAGAACCATCAGCAGATGTGGGATGACACGCTGATGATGACCGTCCTGCCGCTGGCGAAAATCGGTAAGCTGTTGAACCGCCCGGATTACGTAGAAGAAGCGGTTTATCAGTTCCTGCTGCACGTGCAGAACCTGATGGACAGGGAGACAGGGCTGTGGTTCCACGGCTGGAATTACGAAGGCAACCACAACTTCGCCCAGGCACGTTGGGCGCGGGGCAACAGCTGGCTGACCATCGTCATCCCGGACTTCCTGGAGCTGGTGGATCTGCCGGAAAATAACGCCGTGCGCCGTTACCTGGTGCAGGTGCTAAATGCCCAGATTGCTGCGCTGGCGAAGTGCCAGGATGAGAGCGGACTGTGGCATACGCTGCTCGACGATCCCAATTCCTATCTTGAGGCCTCCGCCACTGCCGGGTTTGCCTATGGCATTCTCAAAGCCGTTCGCAAACGCTACGTGGGGCCGGAATATGCGCAAGTGGCCGAGAATGCCATCAAGGCGGTGGTGCAGAACATCTCAGCAGAAGGGGAGCTGCTACAGGTCTCCTTTGGTACCGGGATGGGGAGCGATTTAGCGTTCTACCGCCAGATTCCGCTGACTTCCATGCCATACGGCCAGGCGATGGCGATGTTGTGTCTGACAGAGTATCTGCGTAAGTATTTCTGATTCATGCAGCAAATAAGAGATCCGTAATCCTTCGGGGTTACGGATTTTTTTGTTATTAGTTACAACATACTTTTAGGCGGTTGCCGGATGACGGCCTTCGCCTTATCCGGCCTACGTAAACCCAGCGTTGGCGTTACCCGTAGGCCCGATAAGCTTGCGCCATCGGGCGTTGCGTTCTGTTCGCCGGGGGCTGCCTTAAACCATCAGTTCGGGCATAACCCGGTGGGTTTTTTCAACGGGCCGCACTGGTCAAAGCCGTAAACCTTGTAGCCTTTGCTTTTCATACAGCTTCTGACCTTATCGTTCCTGTCACTTGCTTGCTCGACGGTCTCTCCTGCATGAACAGTGTTGAGGCTCCAGTTTGGGTCATCCAGATTATCCTCACGTCTCACACCACAACTGTACAAATCCGCTTTACGTTGGGCAACATTGGTCTTGCCGGATGCCTCCGGCTTTTGAAATACCTGTACCCAGGGCACATACCTGTAATTCGACGAGTCCAAATCCGCAACGACACAGCCGGATAACATAAACAGACTCGCGATAACACCTGGCATCTTTACCATGTTTTATCCTGTTATTGTTTGGCAGTGATGATGAGTTTCAACAGCTTATTTCTGAAGCATTACGTAAAAAAAATCCCCTGCTGTTTAGCAGGGGATTGACTGGCCAGTTAGTTCGGGCATAACCCGGTAGGTTTTTTCAGTGGGCCGCACTCGTCAAAACCGTAAACCTTATAGCCTTTGCTTTTCATACAACTTATCACTTTATCCCTGCGCTTAATGGACTGCTCGTACGTCTCACCAGGGTTAGTGGTATTCAGGCTCCATTGCGGATCGTCAAGATTCTCCTTGCGATCAACACCACAGCTGTACAGATCGGCTTTACGCTGAGCCTCATTGGTGCGGCCCGATGCCTCCGGTTTCTGAAACAACTGTATCCAGGGCACATATTTGTAATTCGACGAGTCCATATCCGCAACGACACAGCCGGATAACATAAACAGACTCGCGATAA
>DFPL01000302.1 GCA_002377245.1 Enterobacteriaceae bacterium UBA3516 | reverse complement strand
CGGTGGGGCGAGGGGACTGTTCGTGCTCGCATATTTTTGTGGGGATCCCTCAGCCCCCGCGGGAGAGAGGCGGGTGAGGGCACCAGACGATGAGGGGCAAACATCCCTCTCGATCTTCCTCCGCTTCCGGTTTATTGTGTCCTTCTTGCCACTGTAAACCTGGAGAATCCCCTCGTGTTTCAGAAAGTTGACGCCTATGCGGGCGACCCTATCCTGACGCTGATGGAGCGTTTCAAAGACGATCCCCGAAGCGACAAAGTTAACCTCAGCATTGGGCTTTATTACAACGAAGATGGCATCATTCCGCGCCTTCAGGCCGTTGCCGAAGCCGAAGCCCGGCTGAATGCCCAGCCGCATGGCGCGTCTCTCTATCTGCCGATGGAAGGGTTAAATACCTATCGCCATACTATCGCGCCGCTGCTGTTCGGTGCTGAACACCCGGTGTTGGCGCAAAAACGCGTGGCGACTATCCAGACGCTCGGCGGTTCCGGTGCGCTGAAGGTCGGGGCGGATTTCCTCAAACGTTACTTCCCGAATTCCGGCGTCTGGGTCAGCGATCCAACATGGGAAAACCACGTGGCCATCTTTGAAGGTGCCGGCTTTAACGTCAGCACTTACCCGTGGTTTGACAGTGAAACCAATGGTGTGCGTTTTACGGCACTGCTCGAAAAACTGGAAACGCTGCCGGAGCAAAGTATTGTGCTGCTGCATCCGTGCTGTCATAACCCGACCGGCGCTGACCTGACCAACGATCAGTGGGATGCGGTGGTCACCGTGCTGCAAGCGCGGAACCTGATCCCCTTCCTCGACATCGCGTACCAGGGCTTTGGTGCCGGAATGGAAGAGGACGCCTATGCTATCCGCGCGATTGCCGATGCCGGCTTACCTGCGCTGGTCAGCAACTCTTTTTCCAAAATTTTCTCGCTCTACGGTGAGCGTGTCGGTGGCCTGTCGATAGTGTGTGAAGATGCAGATGCCGCATCCCGTGTGCTGGGTCAACTGAAAGCCACCGTGCGCCGTAACTACTCCAGCCCACCGAATTTTGGTGCCCAACTGGTGGCAACGGTATTAGGTGATACCACGCTGAAAGCCTCATGGCTGGCGGAAGTGGAAACCATGCGCACCCGTATTCTGGCGATGCGTCAGGAGCTGGTTAACGTGCTGAAAGAAGCCGTGCCGGGGCACAATTTTGACTATCTGCTGAAGCAGCGCGGCATGTTCAGCTACACCGGTCTGAGCGCAGCGCAGGTGGATCGTCTGCGCGATGAGTTTGGTGTTTACCTTATTGCCAGCGGTCGCATGTGTGTGGCCGGGCTCAACAGCCGCAATGTGCACCGTGTTGCGCAGGCCTTTGCTGCCGTCATGTGATAGCCATAAATTTTCCTCCCGTCAGGGAGGAAAATGCCCACGGTTTATAGAAACGCCTTTCCTTACCTCTCTTCAGGCGGTATGGTCGAATAACTTTTTGACCAGTTGCTCAAATTCTAAGCACAACAAACTGAATATTTAGGGATAAATATGCGAAAGATCACATTGGCCCTCTGCTTGTCGTTTTCGCTTTTCAGCGCTGTTTCTGCTCTCGCTTCCACGCCATCCCCCGATAGCACCCCAGGGACCAACGTCGCCAAACTGGCTGAGCAAGCGCCCATCCATTGGGTTTCCGTGGCCCAAATCGAAAACAGTCTCGTGGATCGCCCGCCAATGGCGGTAGGGTTTGATATCGACGACACGGTGCTTTTCTCAAGTCCGGGCTTCTGGCGCGGTAAGAAAACGTACTCCCCGGACAGCGAAGCCTATCTGCAAAACCCAGAGTTCTGGGAAAAGATGAATAACGGCTGGGATGAGTTCAGCATTCCAAAAGAAGTGGCACGGGCACTGATTGCGATGCACGTGAAACGGGGTGACAGCATTTATTTTGTGACGGGGCGGAGTCAGACGGCGACCGAAACCGTATCCAAAACCTTGCAGGATGATTTCCTGATCCCTGCCGCTAACATGAATCCGGTCATTTTTGCCGGGGACAAAGAAGGGCAGAACACCAAAACGCAGTGGCTGGTAGATAAGCAGATCAAAATTTTCTACGGCGATTCAGATAACGATGTTAGCGCTGCCAAAGCGGCTCAGGCGCGTCCGGTTCGCATCCTTCGTGCGTCAAACTCCACCTATCGACCTTTGCCACAGGCAGGCGTTTTCGGTGAAGAGGTGATCGTTAATTCTGAATATTGATGAGTCATTGCTGATTACTTAAACAAAATTACACTGGCGGGTTTTACCTTTTGCCGACTTGCTGCACACTTAAAAAGATTCGTCTTTCAAAAGGGAGTAGCAGATGTGGTATCAACAAACGTTAACGTTGGGCGCTAAATCACGCGGTTTTCATTTAGTCACTGACGAAGTGCTGGGGCAAATCCGCGATTTGTCCCGCATTCAGACGGGGTTGTTACACCTGCTGCTCCAGCATACTTCCGCTTCTCTCACCCTCAATGAAAATTGCGACCCGACGGTGCGTCATGACATGGAGCAGCATTTTCTCAAGGCAGTTCCCGAGAATGCACACTATGAGCATGACTACGAAGGGCCGGATGACATGCCCTCGCACATTAAGTCTTCCATGCTTGGCGTGGCGTTGATGCTGCCTGTTTCTCACGGGCGCGTACAGCTTGGAACATGGCAGGGGATCTGGCTGGGAGAACATCGTATCCACGGCGGTTCGCGAAAAATCATTGCGACGCTACAAGGAGAATAGAGATGACTATTTCGGAGTTACTGCAGTACTGCATGGCGAAACCGGGGGCAGAACAGAGCGTGCATAATGACTGGAAAGCCACGCAGATCAAGGTGTCCGACGTGCTGTTTGCCATGGTGAAAGAGGTGGAAGGGCGCCCGGCGGCGTCACTGAAAACCAGCCCGGAGCTGGCCGATCTGCTACGTCAACAGCATGAAGATGTGCGCCCCAGCAGGCATCTTAATAAAGCCCACTGGAGCACGGTCTATCTCGACGGCTCATTGCCTGATTCGCAAATCTACTACCTGGTGGATGCATCATACAAACAGGCCATGTCGCTGCTACCTGATCCAATCAGGCAGCAGCTCTCTGTCTGATTACTTGAGCATCGGCTTCAGGAATCGCGCCGTGTGCGAGGCTTCGCATTCGGCGACGGTTTCAGGGGTGCCAGAGACGAGGATCTCACCCCCGCCGCTACCGCCCTCGGGACCCAGGTCGACAATCCAGTCTGCGGTTTTAATCACGTCAAGGTTATGCTCAATGACCACAATCGTGTTGCCCTGATCGCGCAACTGGTGCAGCACTTCCAGCAGTTGCTGGATATCGGCAAAATGCAGACCGGTCGTCGGCTCATCCAGAATATAGAGCGTCTGCCCGGTGCCGCGTTTCGACAACTCACGCGCCAGCTTAACGCGCTGCGCTTCACCACCTGAGAGCGTGGTAGCCGACTGACCCAGACGAATGTAGGTCAGGCCAACGTCCATCAGCGTTTGCAGCTTACGCGCCAGCGCTGGTACGGCATCGAAGAACTCACGGGCTTCTTCAATGGTCATATCCAGCACTTCATGAATGGTCTTGCCCTTGTACTTAATCTCCAGCGTTTCGCGGTTATAGCGTTTACCTTTGCACTGGTCGCACGGCACATAAATGTCTGGCAGGAAGTGCATTTCAACTTTGATAACGCCATCGCCCTGACAGGCTTCGCAGCGTCCGCCACGGACGTTAAAGCTGAAACGCCCCGGCGTGTAGCCGCGTGAGCGAGATTCCGGTACGCCAGCAAAAAGTTCGCGTACGGGTGTGAACACGCCGGTATAGGTCGCCGGGTTAGAACGTGGTGTGCGACCAATCGGGCTCTGATCGATATCGATAACCTTGTCGAAATGCTCAAGGCCTTTGATGTCACGATAAGGCGCGGGTTCCGCAAGCGTAGCCCCGTTCAGCTGGGTTTGCGCGAGGGGGAACAGGGTATCGTTAATCAGCGTTGATTTACCGGAACCGGACACCCCGGTGATGCAGGTGAACAGGCCAACCGGCAGCGTTAAGGTGACATCTTTCAGGTTATTTCCCCGGGCGCCGGTCAGCTTAAGCACTTTTTCCGGGTCGGCTTTGACGCGCGTTTTCGGCACCGAAATCTGCCGTTTACCGCTCATGAACTGGCCCGTGAGGGATTCTGGCACGGCCATGATATCGTCCAGCGTACCTTCAGCGACCACCTGGCCACCGTGAACGCCCGCACCAGGGCCAATATCAATCACGTGGTCGGCAGCGCGAATGGCGTCTTCATCGTGCTCGACCACGATCACGGTATTACCGAGATTGCGCAGATGCACCAGTGTACCGAGCAGACGCTCGTTATCGCGCTGATGCAGGCCAATCGAGGGTTCATCCAGAACGTACATCACCCCCACCAGGCCCGCGCCAATCTGGCTTGCCAGGCGAATACGTTGCGCTTCACCGCCGGAGAGGGTTTCCGCCGAACGGGAAAGTGTCAGGTAGTTCAGCCCGACGTTGACGAGGAACTTCAGGCGATCGCCAATCTCTTTCAGCACTTTCTCAGCGATTTTAGCGCGCTGGCCGGACAGCTTCAGATTGGTGAAGAAGTCCATCGCATGACCGATGCTCATATCCGAAATGGTCGGCAGCGGCGTGTTTTCAACATAAACGTGGCGCGCTTCACGGTTCAGACGTGTCCCTTCGCAACTGGCGCAAGGACGATTGCTAATAAATTTCGCCAGCTCTTCCCGCACCGCCGATGATTCGGTCTCTTTATAGCGGCGCTCCATATTATGCAGCACGCCTTCGAACGGGTGGCGACGTACCGAGGTATCACCGCGGTCGTTCATATATTTGAACTCGATGTTCTCTTTACCTGAACCGAACAGCACCACTTTATGCACGTTTGCGCTCAAACTGGCCCAGGGGGCGTCGACATCGAATTTGTAATGCTCTGCCAGAGATTTAAGCATCTGGAAGTAGTAGAAGTTACGGCGATCCCAGCCGCGGATGGCGCCGCCAGCGAGCGACAGTTCCGGGTTCTGGATAACACGGTCCGGATCGAAATACTGCTGTACGCCGAGACCGTCACAGGTCGGGCAAGCCCCAGCCGGGTTGTTGAACGAGAACAGGCGTGGTTCCAGCTCGCGCATGCTGTAACCACAAATCGGGCAGGCAAAGTTGGCTGAAAACAGCATCTCTTCTGCTTTGGTATCGTCCATATCGGCAACGATGGCCGTACCGCCGGAGAGTTCCAGCGCGGTTTCAAAGGATTCTGCAAGACGCTGGGAGAGATCGTCACGGACTTTGAAGCGATCGATAACCACTTCAATGGTGTGTTTCTTTTGCAGCTCAAGCGACGGTGGATCGGAAAGATCGCAGACTTCGCCATCGATACGGGCGCGGATGTAGCCCTGGCTTGCCAGATTTTCCAGGGTCTTAGTGTGCTCGCCTTTACGTTCTTTGATAACCGGCGCCAGCAACATCAGACGCTTCCCTTCCGGCAGGGCCAGCACGTTATCGACCATCTGACTGACGGTTTGCGCCGCCAGCGGCACGTCGTGATCCGGGCAGCGTGGCTCACCCACACGCGCATACAACAGACGCAGATAATCGTGAATTTCGGTGATGGTGCCGACCGTGGAGCGTGGGTTGTGCGAGGTGGATTTCTGCTCAATGGAAATCGCAGGCGACAGCCCTTCAATATGGTCAACGTCCGGTTTTTCCATCAGAGACAGGAACTGGCGGGCGTAGGCGGAGAGCGATTCCACATAACGGCGCTGCCCTTCGGCATACAGGGTGTCGAAAGCCAGTGAAGATTTACCTGAACCTGACAGCCCGGTAACGACAATCAGCTTGTCGCGGGGGATGACGAGGTTGATGTTTTTGAGATTGTGGGTGCGTGCGCCCCGTACTTCGATCTTATCCATTCACCTTTCCCGGTAATGACTCGGAATGCCTGATTTGTTTGAAGGACAACCGGCAGAAACGGCTAATTATGACACAATTTAACCTGTTTGAATATACAGTATTGGAATGCACATTCTGATTAAGTGTGCAACAATGTACTGTTCGTGAGAACTCTGGAAGATGCTTCGAAACTTTCGAAAGACCACGTGGAAATGGTACACTCGCGCGCTTACACTATTTAGAAATGTTTTCAGGAGACACGATCATGGCCAGCAGAGGCGTAAACAAGGTGATTCTCGTCGGTAATCTGGGCCAGGACCCGGAAGTACGCTATATGCCGAGTGGTGGTGCAGTGGCCAACATTACGCTGGCGACCTCCGAATCCTGGCGCGATAAAGCGACCGGCGAGATGAAAGAGCAGACCGAGTGGCACCGTGTTGTGCTGTTCGGCAAACTGGCTGAAGTGGCGGGTGAATACCTGCGTAAAGGTTCTCAGGTAGATATTGAAGGCCAACTGCGTACTCGCAAATGGACCGATCAGTCCGGGGCTGAGAAATATACCACTGAAGTGGTCGTCAACGTTGGCGGCACCATGCAAATGTTGGGTGGCCGTCAGGGCGGTGGCGCTCCGGCTGGTGGCAACATGGGTGGTGGTCAGGGCCAGCAGGGCGGTTGGGGTCAACCTCAGCAGCCGCAGGGCGGCAACCAGTTCAGCGGCGGTGCACAGTCCCGTCCGCAGCAGCAGTCTGCTCCGGCTCAGTCCAACGAACCACCTATGGACTTTGACGACGACATCCCGTTCTGATAACGATCGGGAAGTCACCGTTAAGCATAAAAAAACCCTCACATATGAGGGTTTTTTTACATCTGCAGCTTGCGCAGGTGAACTGCGCCATAGGGGCTTTTTAATCAGGTAATGACCATCGGCCATTCAGGTGGCGCTTTTGCAGACATTTCCGTCATGATATTCACCACATTGTGCCAGACGTTTGCTGCGTCCATCATCGTGATGCCCAGCAAGCCGGTGGCAAACCAGCAGGCTGCAACCATACCGAGACCGCTGCTGATAACAGCCAGCCCGATATAATCCGCTTTACGAAACTGAATGTTCAGCGTACTCGCCATAAACATCAGCACTGCACTCAAAATCTGCCAGCGCAACAGAACAACGCTGGTGGTTAAGGTTGCCATGAAACCATCCTCAAAAAGAATCAACGCGCAGGCGGACGGGCCTGAACCCTGCACACCAGAGGCTGGCGATGCGAAAGTCCGCAGTAAAACCGAAAAAGGGAAACAGTGTTCCTGTTTCGAATTATGTGAACTATATCACATTTGTTCTTTTATTCACCAGCGTGGCCAACGGGATTTTTTATCGCTAAAACGGCTTTCAGGATGGAGGATACAGCTACGTTAAACCTCAGCGCTGGTTTACTGACTTCCCTAACCACGCGGTCTCATTCCCTGCACACTGCAGCGAGCGATGGCTTTTGGCGCATTCACCATGATGTCGTCATTAGCATGCATGGCAGGTAATATGTTGGTTGCGACAGCCAGGCGTCTTATTATTTTCGTCTGAACATGCAGCTGTCGATAAATGACAGAATGGAATTCGTTGTACACTGAACGCCACGGCACCAGGGCTGCAAAAGCGTCATCTCAGAGTCGGCCTTATCATTATTCCTGATAGCCAAATACCGGGAGGCTCAATAGCTGAAAAAATACCCTATGGGGCTGTCCTTTTTTTATCCTGTGGAGAGTTTGACTTAATCAAAGATTGTATGTTGCGCAAACTAAAAAGCCTCATAAGCTTTGGATAAATATCTACCTTAATATAAACACAACGCATACTTTTAGTTTGCCTTACGGGCAAATATTATCGTCATAACCAAATATTAGGTTTTTAATGAAAAAAGTAAGTTGCTAATGTCGTATGATTCATGCAACGTAATCACCTGTTTATCAAAGCATCCTGCCTTCATTACATGCAGGCACACTAAATGCAGGGATATAGGCGGAAATGAATCATAGCGTGCGTCGCAGGATGCTGAGACTCGTCGGGATCGTCGTGGTAGTGCTCCTACCGGTGATGCTGTCGCTATGGTTTGCACATGTCCGGGCAGTAAAGGAAACAGGGGCACAGTTGCGTTCATTTGCTCAACTGGCTTTAGATAAAACTGAAATTGTTATTGGGCAGGTTGATTCAGCCTACAATGCGGCAGAAAAATATCAGGGGCGTATCTGTTCCCCCGAGCATCGTAATAATATGCTCAATATCATCCGCGGTAGCCTCTATGTTGCAGATTTAATTTATGCCCACGGCGAGCAGTTTTACTGTTCTACTGCCATGCAGCCTGCGCAATCGTATGCTATTTCGCCACCTGAGTATAAACGCAAACCAGATATCTCTATTTATTATTACCGCGATACGCCTTTTTACCCTGGATATAAAATGGTCTATTTGCAGCAGGGTAATTATGTTGCGGTGGTGAATCCCCTCTCGTTTAGCGAAGTGATGTCAGACGATCGCTCTCTGGCTTTTGGTGTCTATGATACCGTGACTGGCATGTTCTTCTCGGTCAGTGCGCAGGCCGATCTCCGAACGATGCAGACGCTGGTTCGTAAAAGCGACCTGACTTTCCAGCAAAAGAAACGTTTTTACACCATCGCTCATTCAGACCGCCGTCCGATAGCTATTATTGTCTCGACCTCCAGCGACAGCTATTTCCAGTCGCTTTATCACCATGCAATGCTGACGCTGCCGCTGGGCATGATCTGCAGCATTATCGTGTTATTAATGTGGTCCCGAACACGACAGGAGTTCAACTCCCCACGTCGTCTGCTTCACCGAGCATTAATAAAAAATCAACTCAAACTTCATTACCAACCTATTATTGATATTAAGAATGGCCAATGCGTCGGCGCTGAAGCATTATTACGCTGGCCTGGTTTTAATGGCCCGGTAATGAGTCCTGCGGAATTTATTCCTTTGGCAGAAAAAGAAGGGATGATCGAACGTGTGACCGATTATGTGGTTGATGAGGTCTTTGAGGATTTAGGTGAGTTTCTGGCGAAATGGCCAGATATCTATATTTCGATCAATTTATCAGCAGTGGATTTCCACTCTTCACGACTTATTGCACTTATCTCAAATAAAGCGCGGGAATATTCTGTTCGTGCTGAACAAATTAAAATTGAAGTAACTGAACGTGGGTTTATTGATGTACCCAAGACTACCCCGGTAATTCAGGCATTTCGCCAGGCAGGTTATGAGGTCGCTATCGACGATTTTGGTACTGGCTATTCCAACTTACATAACCTGTACTCATTAAATGTCGATATCCTGAAAATAGATAAGTCTTTTATCGACACCCTGACCACCAATAGCACCAGCCATCTTATTGCGGAGCACATCATTGAGATGGCTCACAGTCTGCGTCTGAAGATCATTGCTGAAGGGGTTGAAACGGGTGAGCAAGTCACCTGGCTGCTAAAACGCGGCGTGCAATACTGTCAGGGCTGGCATTTTGCAAAGGCGCTACCACCGCAGGACTTTATGGCCTGGGTTAAGCAGCCACCTCCACTAAAGTAATTGTCCCGGCGGCAGCTACGCATGATGGCGATAGTCGCTGGGAGTCCGATCAAATTCACGACGAAACACGCGCGAAAATGTCTGCTGCGAGACATATCCCAGATCCATTGCAATATCAAAGATCGGACGCTGCGTAGTGCGTAGTGCTTCAGCCGCGAGTAGCAGCCGACGCTGACGAATATAGTCTCCCAACGTCTGATGGGTCACGGTGCGGAACATTCTCTGCAGATACCACTTAGAATAGCCTGACTTTCTGGCAACAACATCAATGTTCAACGGTTGGTCGATATGCTCATCAATCCATTCCGTCAGTGTTTGTATAATCTGCTGATGGGACATATTGGTGCCTCTTTCTCGATTCGTCGTTATACCCGTCATACTTCCAACAACGTGAACTATGCGCGTACAAAGCCTGTTTCCTTGTCTGGGCTGGAGTATAATTCCTCAAGTT
>DFPL01000354.1 GCA_002377245.1 Enterobacteriaceae bacterium UBA3516 | reverse complement strand
ATCGCTGTAAAACGTAATATCAATGGGGATTCCTCAGCCCTCAGGGAGAGGGAAACCATTCTCCTCAGTGCCCATTATTCTGATTACGTAAATAGATAATCCAGTAGGTCACGCCCACCAGTAAGCCGCCGCCAATAATATTGCCGAGGGTGACCGGGATAAGATTGGCGGTAATAAAATGGCCAACGGTTAACGCCGGGAAACTCTCCGCTGATGAATGCACCGCCGTCCAGAAACTGTCCGGGGCGAAATAGCGAATAACAATAGCCAATGGAATAAGAAACATATTAGCGATGCTATGTTCAAAGCCGCTGGCGACAAACATGCCGATGGGCAGCAGCATCGCCATAATCTTATCCGTCAGCGTATGGCCGGAATAACTCATCCACACCGCCAGACACACCATTAAATTACAGAGCGTGCCAAGACACACCGCTTCAATAAACGTGTGATGCATTTTATGGTCGGCGGTTTGTAATACGTTGAGGCCCCACAGGCCGTTGCCGTTCATATATTGCCCGGCGAACCAAATTAACGCGACAAAGAACAGTGCACCGACAAGGTTACCCAGATAGACCACGATCCAGTTCATGATGAGCTGCCCCCAGCTTATCAGGCCGCTGGCTTTCGCCATCACGGTGAGCACCGTGGAGGTAAAGAGATCGGCACCGCACACCACCACCAGAATGAGCCCCAGAGAGAAGCACACGCCTCCTGCCAGTTTTGCCAGGGCAGTAGCCGGCGCGGGGCCACTGGTCACGGTGATATAAAAAACGAACGCAATCGAAATAAATACCCCCGCCGTCACGGCGAGAAAGAAGGACAATTCTTTTTTCTTGCTGACTTTATATAAACCTGCCTGTTCGGCAACTTTGGCCATTTCTGCGGGAAGCCGCAGATCAAACGCATTGCTGGTATCCATGAATATCTCCTGATTTCTACGCGAATAAGGCGAACTCACTCTCGCGCAGACATATGCATAGTGCGTACCAGGCAGGGAGATGGATCGATGATTAAAGCGTTACCAGGCTCACAATTAACAGCCGGGGAAATAAGGAATTACAGTACTTCCCGCACGGCGATACCCAGGCGCTGCATGCGTGACAGCAGGGTCGTGCGTTTCATACCGAGTTTAGACGCAGCACCGCGCGGACCCGCAACAATGCCATTGGTTTCTCGCAGAACCTGAATAATGCGCTGACGCTCTTCTTCATCATTTTCAGGCGGGTCGGTGTGCATCATCTCCGCCACTTTGGGCAGCGGGAAGGGAAACGGATCGTGCGCCACCGGCTGTACCATGCTGGTGGGCTGGGCGTTCAGGTGCAGGCTCAGGGTGTTATCCCGGGAGAGCAATACCGCACGTTCGATGATGTTTTCCAGTTCACGCACGTTCCCCGGCCATTCGTAACGCATGAGCTGGCGCATGGCCTCGGCAGGAATGGTGTCGACGGAACGGTTCAGGCGGCGCGACAATTTTTTGGTGAAGTAACGGGCGAGCAGGGGAATATCGTCCGGCCTGTCGCGCAGCGGCGGTAGCATCAGCGGGAAGACGTTCAGGCGATAGAAAAGATCGTTACGAAACTCACGGTCAATCACCATCTGTTTCAAATCACGGTTGGTAGCAGCAATGACCCGCACGTTCACCGGGATGGTACGAGTGCCGCCGATGCGTTCAATCTCTCTCTCCTGCAACACGCGCAGTAATTTGGGTTGCAGCTCAATGGGCATATCGCCGATTTCATCGAGGAACAGCGTGCCGCCGTCGGCCATCTCAAAGCGCCCCCGATGGGTATTGATGGCCCCGGTGAACGCGCCTTTATCGTGACCGAAAAGCTCACTTTCCAGCAGGCTTGAGGGGATAGCAGCGCAGTTAATCTTCACCAGCGGCTTATCTTTGCGCAGGCTCAGTTGATGAATCGCGCGGGCGATCACTTCTTTCCCGGTGCCGGTCTCGCCGAGAATCAAAACCGTACTGTCACTGAGGGCGACAATATCCACCTGCTGGAGCACATCACGCATGGCGTCACTTTGATAAATGATGTCGCCAAAGCTCTGATTAGAAAGAATCTGCTCGTTAAGTTTGCTGTTCTCGTTTTTAAGATTCTCTTTCAGATGGGTGACTTTACGATAGGCCTCAGCATTATCGACGGCAATGCCAATTCTGTCGGCAATCTGGCGAAGTAATCGACAATTTTGCGGCGTGAATATCGTCATTTCGCTATGCGCCAGCACCAGCACCCCCGTCGACTGGTGGCTAAAGGCCAGCGGCAGGATAAATACTGCGTCCATGCCTTGCGCCGATAACGCCTGAAGCAGCGGATCGTTTTGCCATTGCTCTGGGTCATCCTGCTTTTGCAGCAAAGAGGCATGATTTTCGTTCAGCGCGCCCGCGAGCAGCGCGCTGTCGCTGCGTAAAGGATGATGCTGACTGGCGGGTTGCGCCGCGGTGAAATCGGTAGCGTGCCACATCAGCTGGCGGGAGCGTAGGGCATCGCGCAGTACCAGGCTAACGTTATCTACACCAAAGAAACGGTGTATTTCTCGTGATACGTCGATAACCAGCTCATCAATATCCAGATGCGAGAGCACGGTGTTGGTGATAGCCACCAGTACCCGGTCATGGTCACGCTCCTGTTGGAGCGTCGTCAGGCTGGTTTCCAGACCCTCTCGTGCGATGTCGCCTTCCAGCCCCTGTGTGGCAAGTCGGGCAAGCCACGCAAACATCGTATTATCTTTGTCGCAGAAGGTACCACCGTCGGTACGCACAAAGCGCAGTTCAGCCAGCGTCTCACCGGCAAGCAAAATCACATGGGCAGTGCTGTCACTGATCGCGCCAGCGTATTCGTGGCCGCAAAACTCATCGCTGCCATCATCAAAACAACGATAAAACTGGGTATCACCGAGGCGTAATTCGACAAACTGGACGGGGCTGAAGGGAGGCGGTAGGGGGATGAACGCCCGTAGCACGGAGGCATTGTCTTTATGTTCCAGCAAGTGCTGTAAAATCATGGGTACTGCATCCTTCCAGAATCAATGGCGCACAAAAGCAGACAAAAGCGAGTAAGGGCCAGCATGTAGCGACCTCCTTAACCGTTGTGTTAGCGTGATTTTTGCTCATCGGTACGCAAGCGGGCCAGCTATTATCCTACTATAACCCTGTTTTTTGTAGTGTTACCCGCTTCACGTATGCATTAATTGTCATACTAATTGATAAGAGATTGATGATACTTATGGATTAGCGCACTAAACGGACCATCAGATAAATCGCGGGTTCCTGCGCGATATCTTGTAAATGCTGGAGCATTTGTTCACTCCAGCCGCGCCAGGGGGCTTCTGCATGCGCGGCCAGATGCGCAAAGGCGGGGGCCAGTGTATTGACGTGGCTGGCGTCAATCACAATTTCCCCAAAGGTCAGCAAGCCACGCATTTTACGCTGAGCCTCACCTTCCAGAAGACCCAGCCAGGCTTCGTACTGGCTAAGAGGGCACTCCAGTACCACGTTGAGGCAGTCGATCACCCCCACATGGTGACCGATTGCCAGCGAGTAATACATCACCTGGCGACTTTTTTCTTCAACGTTGACGCTGTCATCAACAAATTTTTGTCGCAACGTCCAGAACATCACTTTACCGTCATACTCCGCCATGCTGACGCTCCATTTCAACCATCAGTTGTTGCACAATCGACGTCAGGCGCGGGTCTGCGGCCTGTTGCAGCCAGTTGTGCAGTCGCGGAATCCGCTGCTCCGGCTCGCCTTCGGTCAATAACGCGAAGAAGCGGTCGGTAATTTCCCGCCCCTGCCGGTAGCCGGCCAGTTGACGGGCCAGACGTTCAATGTGTACGCGCAGGGCCAGCGGCACCGTCGGCCAGCGTACCGTGGCAACTTCATGGTCTGCCTGCTGATAATCGATCGCGTGCAGTTTTTGCTCCAGCAGTCCTAACGCCACCGCGAACCCATGAATAGTGGCGGCAGGAGTGGGAGGACAGCCGGGGATCCAGACATCAATGGGTACGATGGTATCGCTGCCGCCCCATACGCAGTACAGATCGTGAAAAATACCGCCGCCGACGCCACAGGCCCCGTAGGAAATCGCGATTTTATGGTCAGGCGCCGCATGCCAGGCGCGCAGAGCAGGCATACGCATCGCGCGCGTTACCGCACCGGTAAACAGCAGTATGTCGGCGTGGCGCGGGGAGGCCACAACCTTAATACCAAAACGTTCAGCGTCGAACAGCGGCGTAATGGCAGAGAAGATTTCGATTTCGCAGCCGTTACAGCCGCCGCAGTCCACGCGGTAGACGTAGGCTGAACGTTTGATATCACGCAGCAGCACCTGCTTCATTTGCTGCGCCTGGTCATCCAGCGAAATCGGCTGGCTGACGTGCTGCGTTAGCGTGCGGGAATCCTCGCTCATGCTGGCTCCTTAAGGTAATAGTGCACGTTGGTGCTACCGCGATGTTCAAGTGCGGCACGGCGTTTACAGGCCGGGCACACCTCCGCCTGCGCGCGCAGCGTCGCAATCAGTTCCGGTTTTGCCTGGTTTAGCGCCAGCAGCTCAACGGCGAGGGCGACCGACTTCTCGGGCGCAAAGGGCTGGTGGCATTCAGCGCAGTGCTGCAAGCGGAAGGTGGCGCGCGCGTAGAGATCGGCTTTACGGGTGACCGCCAGTTCAAAATCTTCAGTCAGGCGAATGGCATGGGTCGGGCAGACCTCCTCACAGCGGCCGCAGTAGATGCAGCGGCCAATAAAAAGCTGCCAGACGCGGGCATTATCCGCAGGCAGGGTCTCCATGGTCAGGGCATTGGCCGGGCAGGCGGTGGTGCAGGCACCGCAGGCGATACACTGTTGTGCATTAAGCTCTGGTCTGCCGCGAAAACCGGGGCACACCTCCAGCGGTGCAAACGGGTATTTCACCGTGACATCGCCCGCCCTGAGGATGGTCTTCAACAATTTCAGCATCGTATCTTCCTTATTTCAGCGGCGAGTTGCGACGTTCAATACCGTAGCGTTCAATCTCTTTGTACGGCACGGTGGTGGATTTCCGTTTACGCACGTCCACCAGGGTGACGCGGTCGGTGCATGAGTAGCACGGGTCAAGGCTGCCGATGATAAGCGGCGCATCCGAGACGGTGTTACCGCGCAGCATATAGCGCAGCACCGGCCAGTTGGCGTAGGTGGCGGCGCGGCAGCGCCAGCGGAACAGTTTCTGGTTGTCGCCCAGCATGCTCCAGTGCACATCTTCCCCGCGCGGCGCTTCCACGTAACCGAGGGCAAATTTGTGCGGCTGGTAGGTAAAGCCTTCGGTTAATAGCGGGGTATTGGGCAGATTATCGAGGGCGTATTCGATCATCGACAGCGAGTCGAAGACCTCTTTCACCCGCACCATCACGCGGGAGAAAACATCGCCGTCCGGCCAGCTAAACAGCGTTTTGGGCAGATTACCGTAGTCGGCGTAGGGGTGATCAAAGCGCATATCGCGGTTAAAGCCGCTACCACGAATCAGCGGGCCAACCGGGCTGTAATCGCGAGCAACCTGTCTGTCCAGCACGCCGACACCTTGCGTACGCTGGGCGATGTTTGGCGTGGAGAGCAGCATATCCACCAGTTGCGTGACCTCGGCCCGCATCTCTCTGACGAGCTGGATCGTCTTCACGCGCTGCTCTTTGAGCACGTCGCGACGAATGCCGCCAATCAGATTCAGGCCATAGGTCTTACGCGAACCGGTGAGCAGTTCCGCCATGGTCATCGATTTTTCACGAATGCGGAAAAACTGCATAAAGCCCGTATCGAAGCCGACGAAGTGGCTGGAGAGCCCGATGTTCAGCAGATGGCTGTGCAGGCGCTCGACTTCCAGCAACACCGAACGGATGGTATGGGCGCGCTGCGGCACCACAATGCCCAGCGCGTTTTCAACAGAGGTGGTGTAAGCCACGCTGTGGGCGAAACCGCAAATGCCGCAGACGCGGTCTGAGAGGAAGGTGACTTCGTTGTAGCCCATGCGGGTTTCTGCCAGTTTCTCCATGCCACGGTGCACGTAGAACAGGCGATAATCGGCATCAACAATGCGTTCACCGTCGACAAACAGGCGGAAGTGACCGGGTTCATCAGAGGTGATGTGCAACGGGCCAATCGGCACGATCCGGGCAGAACTGCCGCCTTCGTTGATAAACGAGTAGTTTTCGGTCTCGTTTGTTGGCTCAGGGCGCAGGCGGTAATCCATGGTGTCTTTGCGCAGCGGGTGAAGGTCGTCAGGCCAGTCGTCGGGCAACACCAGGCGACGTTGATCAGGTAAACCCACCGGGATAAGCCCGTACATATCGCGGATTTCACGCTCGCCCCAGACGGCAGCCGGCACCTTCGGGGTGACCGAGGGAAACTCACGGGTGGTGGCATCCACCAGCGCTTTCACCACAATCCAGCACTTTTCAGCCCCTTCGATTGAGAGCGCATAATAGACCGCGTAATGGCCGTTAAGGGTGCGTTCATCGTTACCAAAAAGTACCGGCAGCCAGCCATCGTGTTGATAGTAGAGATAGTGCACGATGTCCGGCAGCAGATTGAGCTTCACCGTGATGGTGGTTTGCTCAAAGGTTTGTCGCTCTTCTTCAAGGATCGCGCCGGGAAATTGCGCGTTTAACGCCGCAAGACAGGCCAGGCCACGAGGGGCATCGAGATTGACACGTTCTAAATAACTCACTTTAACTCTCCCTGAACCCGCGCGGGTGTAGCCGTGGCGGCGGTGGTGTCGAAGGACGCCCATAGCCAGCTAAATTGGGTGGATTGTTCATCATTACCGGACATCACAATGGTGGACGCATTTGCCAGCATCTTGCTGACCGGTTGTGGAATGTGGGTGCCCATCACCAGCATCATGGCCAGCAATATCACCATCGGCAGGGTGGTCAGCCAGCCAAGCTCACCGGTGGCCACCTCCTGCGGAGGGGCTGCAAACAAGGCTTTGGCAACCATACGCACCAGCCCACCGAGCACGATAGTCAGCAACAGCAGCAGCACGATGGTCAGGAGCAAATGATCCGCCGCCAGGCCTGCGGTAACCGTCATAAACTCGCTTAAGAAGATGTTGAATGGCGGCATACCGCCCAGCGCCAGCGCGCCGCCGCCGAGCAGCACGGCGGTAAAGGGCATCACTCTCAGCATGCCGCAGACCACATCCAGGTTGCGGGTGCCGTATTTCAACAGCACGTTGCCAGAGCCACAGAACAACAGCGTTTTGGCGAGGCTATGGTTGAGGGTGTGCAGCAGCGCGGCGAGAATCCCCAGCGGGCCGCCGATACCGAGCGCTACCGCCACCAGCCCCATGTTTTCCACGCTGGAGTAAGCCAGAAGACGTTTCATGTCCTGCTGGACGAGGATAAAAAATGCGGCCACGGCCACGGAGAGCAAGCCAAAGATCATCAGCAGCATATTGGGGAAGCTGTTGCCAATGGCATGGCAAATGATGATGTAGTAGCGAATCAGTACCAGTAGGGCGCAGTTCAGCAGAACCGCCGAGAGCAGGGCGCTCACCGGACTCGGCGCTTCACTGTGGGCATCCGGTAGCCAGGCGTGCATCGGAAACAGCCCGGTTTTGGTGCCAAAGCCAATCAGCACGAAGACAAACGCCAGCACCATCAGCGTCGGGTCAAGTTTGCTGCTCTCTTTAAGTACCTCTGTCCAGAAGATGGCGTGGTCCGGTTCAGCCATAAAACTGGCGGCATTGGCGTACACCAGCACGGTACCAAACAGCCCAAACGCGACGCCGACGGTGCAGATAATGATGTATTTCCACGCCGCTTCCAGCGACGAGCGTTGGCCATAAATGCCGACCAGAAACGCTGAACTCAGGGTCGTGGCTTCTATGGCCGCCCACATTACAATCAGGTTGTTACTGGTGACGACCAACAGCATGGTGAACAGAAAGAGGTGGAAAAAGCCGTAGTAATTGCACAGCGTGCCGACGGTGATTTCGCCGTGGTCCACTTCATGGCGCATGTAGCCAATCGAGTAGAGACCGGTCAGAAAACCGATGATGCCGAGCAGGGAGAGAAACAGACCGCTGAGGCTGTCGATATGCAGCCAGCGATGCGCGCCAAAAATTTCGCCCTCTTTGACCGCTTCTGCCACCGTCCACAGGGCGACAATCATTAGCACCGCGATACCGACGGAGTGTATGGCGGTGACCACTCCCCGCGCGGCGTCGCCCCGCAGGCGGCAGGCAAAGCAGAGAACGGAAATCACCAGCGGCGTCAGCAGCAGCACGGTGAACATCAATGCATGGCTCATGTTGTTATCCTTTCAGCGCCGTGAGGTTGTTAACATCCAGCGTGCCGTGGGTGCGCCAGATCTTTCTCGCCAGCAGCGTCATCACAATCACCGCGAAAATGGCATCGGTGGCGATGCCGATCTCCACCAGTTCCGGCGCTCGCCAGGCCAGCAGCGCCAG
>DFPL01000355.1 GCA_002377245.1 Enterobacteriaceae bacterium UBA3516 | reverse complement strand
CCAGCATCAGGTGTTCAGACAGCTCTTTATGGTCGGTTCGCATGTCCAGTTCAATGCGGCTATCCAGGTCGCGATCCAGAGTGCCGTCGGCATGGCGCCCACGAGGACGGGTACCGGCAATCGGGTAGATCTCAATCTGACGTGAAGTGGCATCGTACTTCAGCGAGCTTTCCGGCGAGGCACCGAACAGGGCAAAATCGGCATCCTGCATAAAGAACATGTACGGGCTGGGGTTACTCTTTTTCAGCACTTCATATGCTGCCAGTGGAGAAGGGCACGGCAGGGTGAAGCGGCGGGACGGCACCACCTGGAAAATCTCACCTGCACGAATGGCTTTCTGCATCTGACGCACCACCGCACCGTATTCTTCATCGCTCTGATTACATGCAACGCGCAGGTGAGCAACAGACTCTACCGGCAGTGCAACCGGCGGCTCATTCAATTGCTGGCGCAACGTTTCAACACGCCGGGCAAGGCGCGCTTTCTCTTCCGGGTTCTCTGAGAAGACGCTGACCTGAATGCGGGTTTGCTGTTTCTGATGATCGATAACCAGTAAGCTTTCCGCCAGGTAGAAGCAGTAGTCCGGGCAGCGTCTGTCATGATTCAGCGCCGGTAAATCTTCGAAACCTGCTACCAGGTCATAGGCAAACAAACCGCCAAAGAACATGGCCTCGCGCTCATCTTCCGGCACATTGACCAGACCCTGGAGCAGACGGAAGGCATCAAAAACAGAAAGGGAACACAGGCGCGCATCTTCGTCTAACAGCGCACTCACTGGCGGGAAACGCAGCTCGCGGCCCGTTGGCTTGATGGTATTTTCCACACCGGCAGGGAGCGCAGCATCCAGCAGAGGCAGCAGTGACGCGCCATTGGCGCTCATTGCCTCGATGGTGACAGTGTCACCAAGCGCGGTGATGCGCAGCGCACTATCTACCAGCAGCAGGCTTTTGAGATCGTTTTTACTGTCGATGTCAGCCGATTCCAGCAGCAAGGTGGCGGGACGAGCGCCGCACAGTTGATGAAATAAGGCGGTCGGGTTCTCCCGATACAGGGCGTTGCTGGTCAGTAATTCGAGTGTCGGTTTGTGCGTTTGCATCATCGCTCTCATTTTTTTGTGTTCCATAAAAAAGCCCGCTCAAATGGCGGGCCAGGTATCGGTGTGCTGAATACGCACGGAGACACAGCCCGGATCAGGGAGTGCGCCACCAGCGGTTGTTGAGCAGAAAAGGCGTATTCATTAGCGATACCTCGTTGAGTGAACTTGCGTACTAGTTAACTGGTTCGCGAAGGGAATGTCAACCCTGATTTCAGAAAATCATCATGTAACGTTATGATAGCGTGAAAATTCAGATTCACCCTGTACTGGAGCCGTTTTTGAGCGACACGAATTACGCTATTATTCACGACCTGCACAGCCACACGCTCGCTTCGGATGGCCTGTTAAGCCCTGAGGCTTTGGTACACCGCGCCGTTGAAATGCGCGTTGGCACCCTGGCCATTACCGATCATGACACCACGGACGGCATTCCCGCAGCGCAGGCAGAAATTGCCCGCGCCGGTTTGAACCTGCGTTTAATACCTGGCGTTGAGATTTCGACCGTTTGGGAGAATCACGAAATTCATATCGTGGGTCTGAACGTCGATATTACCCACCCGGTACTGCGCGAATTTCTTGCACAGCAGCATGAACGCCGCCAGTTACGCGCGCAGCTCATCGCTGAGCGCCTGGAAAAAGCGCACATCCCCGGTGCCTGGGAAGGCGCGCAACGCCTGGCTAAAGGCGCGGCGATAACTCGCGGCCACTATGCTCGCTTTCTGGTGGAAAGGGGCAAAGCCAACTCGGTGGCGGATGTCTTCAAAAAATATCTGGCACGTGGGAAAACCGGCTACGTTCCTCCGCAGTGGTGTACAATAGAACATGCTATTGAAGTTATTCATCATTCTGGCGGGACGGCGGTCCTGGCACATCCGGGCCGCTATGATTTATCCGCGAAATGGTTGAAAAGATTGCTGGCGCATTTTGCCCAAAGCGGCGGTGAGGCGATGGAAGTCGCCCAATGCCAGCAAGCTCCTAACGAACGTAAGCAGCTTGGCGAGTACGCCCGACAGTTCGGTCTTTTGGGTTCACAAGGGTCAGATTTTCACCAACCCTGCCCGTGGATTGAACTGGGACGCAAGCTCTGGCTTCCAGCGGAAGTGGAGGGCGTCTGGCTTAAATGGGAGCAGCCGCAACACGCTACAGAGAGGGAAGTATGAGTCAGTTTTTTTATATTCATCCGGATAACCCCCAGCCACGGTTGATTAACCAGGCGGTGGAGATTGTTCGTAAAGGTGGGGTCATCGTTTACCCGACCGACTCCGGCTATGCGCTGGGATGTAAAATTGAAGATAAAGGGGCGATGGAGCGTATTTGTCGCATCCGCCAGTTACCGGATGGGCACAATTTCACCCTGATGTGCCGCGACCTGTCCGAACTGTCTACCTATGCGTTTGTCGACAACGTGGCTTTCCGCCTGATCAAAAATAACACGCCGGGAAATTACACCTTTATTCTCAAAGGTACTAAGGAAGTCCCGCGTCGGTTATTACAAGATAAACGTAAGACGATCGGTCTGCGCGTGCCGTCGAACCCGATTGCGGTGGATTTACTTGAAGCACTGGGAGAGCCGATGTTGTCGACCTCGCTCATGCTGCCTGGCAGTGAATTTACCGAATCCGACCCGGACGAAATTAAAGATCGCCTGGAGAAAGTTGTCGAATTGATTATTCACGGCGGCTACCTCGGGCAGCAACCGACCACGGTAGTGGATCTGACAGACGATTCACCGGTGGTGATTCGTGAAGGCGTCGGCGACGTTAAGCCTTTCTTATAATCCTGCGAGTCGGTATACTACGCGGCCATTTCACAGGCGCTGCCGCGACCTGATGACCTTATTCGACGCCTGTGAAGGCGACACCCGAGGAAAGCTCTATGAGCGAGAAGTTACAGAAAGTGCTGGCGCGAGCTGGCCACGGCTCCCGCCGTGAAATCGAAACCATTATTGAAGCGGGCCGCGTGAGTGTTGACGGCAAAATTGCCACGCTTGGCGACCGCGTTGAAGTGACCCCGGCCCTGAAAATTCGTATCGACGGCCATCTTATTTCCGTGAAGGAATCCGTTGAGCAGATCTGCCGCGTGCTGGCGTACTACAAACCGGAAGGTGAACTCTGCACTCGCAACGATCCGGAAGGTCGCCCGACCGTGTTCGATCGTCTGCCAAAACTGCGCGGTGCGCGCTGGATTGCCGTTGGGCGTCTGGACGTGAACACCTGTGGCCTGTTGCTGTTCACAACCGACGGTGAGCTGGCTAACCGCCTGATGCACCCAAGCCGTGAAGTTGAGCGCGAATACGCGGTGCGCGTATTTGGTCAGATTGATGAAGCGAAACTGCGCGATTTGGGTCGTGGCGTTCAGCTCGAAGATGGCCCGGCGGCGTTTAAAACCATCAAGTTCAGCGGTGGGGAAGGGATTAACCAGTGGTATAACGTCACCCTGACCGAAGGGCGTAACCGTGAGGTTCGTCGTCTGTGGGAAGCCGTTGGCGTGCAGGTAAGTCGCCTGATTCGCGTGCGCTACGGTGATATTCCACTGCCAAAAGGCCTGCCTCGCGGCGGCTACACTGAGCTGGATCTGGCGCAAACCAACTATCTACGTGAGCTGGTTGGACTGACGCCGGAAACCGCGTCGAAAGTGGCGGTTGAAAAAGATCGCCGCCGCATGAAGGCGAACCAGATTCGCCGTGCGGTGAAACGCCACACTCAGGTCACCAGTAGCCGTCAGGCACCTGGCGGTCGCCGTTCAAGCAGTCGCAATAACGGCAACGGACAATAAAAAAAGGGCGAAAGCCCTTTTTTTGTCTCTGACATCCGGCGAGATTCAGTAATCAATACCGATCTGCGCTTTAATACCCGCCTCAAACGCGTGTTTCACCGGGCGCAACTCGCTGACCGTATCGGCCAGTTCCAGAATATCCCGGTGGCAACCACGGCCGGTAATAATCACGGTTTGCGTTGACGGGCGATTTTCCAGAGCTTCAATTACCGACTCCAGCGGCAGATAATCGTACGCCACCATATAAGTCAGCTCATCCAGCAGTACCATATCCAGTGACGGATCGGCCAACATGCGCTTCGCGTGTTCCCAGACCGCCAGACAGGCTGCGGTGTCGCTCTCTTTATTTTGCGTTTCCCAGGTGAAACCGGTTGCCATCACCTGGAATTCAACCCCTAACGGTTCCAGCAGATTACGCTCACCGTTTGGCCATGTTCCTTTGATGAACTGTATAACGCCGACTTTTTTATTGTGTCCGACTGCGCGGGTGGCGGTACCAAACGCAGCAGTGGTTTTCCCCTTACCGTTGCCGGTAAAAACAATAATAATGCCGCGTTCATCCTGGGCGGCGGCGACGCGTGCATCCACCCTGTCTTTGACCCGTTGCTGGCGCTGTTGGTAACGTTCTTCACTCATTGCGATATCCCCGGTTTTCGTCCTGGTTGGGCGTCAAAGGTCATGCCTGTTTTACGGCGGCTGTCATCACCCATCAGCCACAAATATAACGGCATGATATCAGCCGGTGTTTTCAATTTCTGCGGGTCTTCCGATGGAAACGCGTTGGCACGCATCCCCGTGCGCGTACCGCCAGGATTAATGCAATTGACCCGCAGCCGGTTTTGATACTCTTCCGCGAGAACCTGCATCATGCCTTCGGTAGCAAACTTTGAGGCTGCATAAGCGCCCCAGTTTGCCCGTCCCTGACGGCCGACGCTGGATGAGGTAAAGACCAGTGAACCGCTTTCTGCCTTCAGTAATAAAGGAAGGAGGGCCTGGGTAAGATAAAAAGTGGCATTGACGTTCACCTGCATTACGGCATCCCAGACGTCAGGTTTTTGCGCGTCCATGGGACAAACGTCGCCTAGCATTCCTGCGTTGTGCAACACGCCGTCCAGGCGGGGATACTGAGCAGCAAGACGCTCAGCAAGGGTATGGCAATCCTGCGGCGTACAGGTTGCAAGGTCGAGAAGATGCACGGCGGCTGACTGACCACCCTCCCTGACAATCTGGTCTGCGACCAGGCGAAGTTTTTGCTCATTACGTCCAATCAAAATGAGACGGGCACCGTGACCGGCGTAGGTCAGCGCGGCCTCTTTACCGATGCCGTCACTGGCACCGGTGACCAAAATAATGTGGTTGCGTAGCAGGTCGCGTTGTGGCTGGTAATGCAC
>DFPL01000352.1 GCA_002377245.1 Enterobacteriaceae bacterium UBA3516 | reverse complement strand
AACTCATACCATTTCGCCAGTGCATCGACGATACCGGCTTTTAAATAACGCACGTCGCTGCGGGCAATAATTTCACTGTCCACCAGCACCAGTCGCGGCAGCGTGCGCAATGCCTGGCTGCTGATTTGTGCCCCTTCAGCGGTGTAGAAGACCGCCAGCGGGGACCAGGCCGCACAGGTTGCTGCGGTGGTCGGAATGGTCACCGACTCGCCTCCCTCCAGCAGATCGGCCACCGCTTTGGCGGTATCCAGCACCTTGCCACCGCCTACACCCACGATAAAGCTGATGCCCAGCGCTTTCGCCCGTTGGACGTAGCGGGCCACGCCTTCCTCCGTACAGTATCCGGTCATAATTTCGGTCTGCCAGCGAATACCACTGGCACGCAGACTCTCTTCAAACGCCGGATTCACCTGCGCCCACGCCTTTACGCTGGTAATAATTAAAATATGTTGAGTGAGTGGCGCAATATATTTCCCTGCGTCATGACGAATACCAGACTGGTGAAACCAGGTCTGCGGAGTTTTTATCGCAAGCATTGGCATGTCCATGTGTGCGCGAATTATTTCGCGTTATGCCACCATGCTACAAAATTAAAAATTAAAAACAACATTCTCTATTTCTTCTATTTTCATATCGATAGCTAAATCCTGAATAAGCGTAATTCAATGTTTTTGAAAAAAAACAATAACCAAGGAAAACAGCAATAGCCTGGCAGCATCACCGCGGGTGACACCTGAAAAATTCCCCTGCGTAAACTGCTACGCTTAATGGTTTGCGATCGCTAAAAGGAGCAGAGGATGAACATTGATCTGAACGGGAAGGTTGCACTGGTCACCGCGTCGACCGGCGGTATTGGTTTTGCTATTGCCAGGGGGCTGGCAGAAAGCGGCGCAGAGGTGATTCTCAACGGGCGCAGCGAAGGGTCAGTAAGCAAGGCGCTGAAGGCGCTGAATGAACGCGTGCCGGGGGCGAAAGTGCGTACCGCCATCGCCGATTTAGGTACCGCAGAGGGGGTAGAAACACTGCTGAGTGCGGCGACGGACGCCGACATTCTGGTTAACAACGCCGGGATTTACGGGCCGCAGGATTTTTATGAAACCGACGACGCCACCTGGGAAAACTACTGGCAAACCAACGTGATGTCTGGCGTGCGTCTCTCCCGTGCGCTGCTGCCTGCAATGGTGAAAAAAGGCTGGGGTCGCGTGGTCTTTATCTCCTCCGAATCGGCACGCAATATCCCTGCCGATATGATTCATTACGGCGTGACCAAAACGGCCCAGCTCTCGCTGGCGCGCGGGCTGGCCAAGTTTGTCGCCGGAAGTGGCGTCACGGTCAACAGCGTTCTGCCTGGCCCAACCCTTTCCGATGGTTTTGCCGCCATGATGCAGGACGAAATAGAAAGAACCGGTAAATCGCTGGATACGCTGGCTAAAGAGTTTGTGATGGCGAACCGCCCCAGCTCCGTTATTCAGCGTGCGGCAACGGTGGAAGAAGTGGCGAACATGGTGGTTTACGTTTGCTCGACTCAGGCATCGGCGACCTCAGGCGCGGCGCTGCGCGTTGACGGCGGCGTGGTGGATGACATTCTGTAACCCGTTCTGGCAGGGCGCGCGGCGTGCCCTGCCGGGAAAATCACGGCCATGCCGGATAGTAGCGGCTCATCATGATCATCAGCATCGGCGTGGTCAGGGTTGAAAGAAGAGTTGAAATCAGCATGCTGGTAGCCGTCGCCCCTTGCAGCACATTGAATTTCTGCGCCATCAGATAGACGTTAATCCCTACCGCCATCGAACCCAGTAACACCACCACCTGACTCTCCTGCTGCGGCAGATGCAGAGCATAAGCCAGCAGCCAAATCAGCGCTGGCATTAGCACCAGTTTGATCAGGCAAATGGCGGCGCTTTCCCGTAGCCCCTGGCTTATCTTGTAATGCGAAAGACTCATGCCCAGCGTCACCAGGGTCAGGGGCGCGGCGACTTGCCCGAGCATACTCACCGGGCCATCAATAAACTGCGGCAAGGGATGGTGCGTTGCGCTCCAGGCAAAGCCAGAAAAGATCCCGATAATCAGCGGATTGCGCAGCACATTCACCAGCGTTTTGCCGATCCCTTTCAGGGAAAAACTGCCACTCTGCGCCCACTCCACGGAGACGGTCACCAGCGTCCACAGAATCAGGCTGTTAAACACCAGCACCAGTGCGACCGAGGCGAGGCTGCCCTGACCGAGAAGAATCACCGCCACCGGAATGCCGAGCATCACATTATTGGAGAAGATGCCACCGAGGCCAAATACCGATCCTGAGATAGCATCGAGGCCAAACACGCTTTTTGCGACAATGCGCCCAACGATATAGACCAGCAGACAGCTCCCGAAATAGGCAATCAGCAATCGCATATCGACCGGGGGGCTTTGGTAGAATTTACTCATCACCTTAAATAACATGCACGGCAAGGCAACGGAAAAACAGAAGCGGTTAAATACCGCGCTGGCCGATTCTGGCCAACCGGCAAAACGCCCGAGACAATACCCCAACGCAATTAATGAAAACAGCGGTGCAGACAATATCATTTGCTGCGTAAGCTGCCCGAGGGAAATTCGCGCTTTCCATCCTTTACCCTGCCTGTTCTATCTAAAGTGAATAAATGTAATGTTTTTTGGCAGTATAAGGATCTTAGAGCTCAGCGTCAGTCTCGCTGACACGGTGTTAGTGCAAGTTCACAACACTATCTATTGATGATACAGCAAATGCATATAGGCTAAGATTTTTGAACCCGTTTACCGCTGGCGAGCGGGCAATCTGATGTCATCTATTTCATACAGTAACTTCATAATTTTTGGCGTCAGTGCAAAAAACTGCCTGCCCTTTTCGGTCAAGATGACTGATCGAATATTCTTTCCGCGCTGAATAAGCGTAAAGCCAATATTATTTTCGAGCATTTGCAGACGTGATGAAATACAGACCTGATCAACACCAAGCATACCCGCTGCCAAAGTAAGATTTCCCGCACGCACCGTTACCATAAAGGTGTTCATTAAATCAATGGTCATTTAAAACCCCGCCAAAAACAACCCCACGCTTACCCATATAATTATCAAACAATATCTGACTGTCAATATTAGAGGGTTTTTAAATATCGCCTAATAAATAATGTGATACATGCCTATTCGCCATTTCACTTTTAAATTAAACCATTTCATTTTGAAATAAATAAGCATCACACACAACCTATTTTTGTGAATAAAGTCACTCATTGAATTATTGATAAAAATACAAAAAGACTTTAATTACAAATAGTTAATCATAAAAACACTTCCAGAATGAAAGTTTGGCACGCCTCATGCAGTTTAATGACACAAACAACACTGGAGAGCGTTATATGACCTATAAAATACTACTTCCTCAGGAGATCATGAAGGAAGGGAGAGAATATCTTGAGAGCCGTGGATACGAGCTTATTACCGGCTCGGGGATGGAAGAAGAGGATATCATTCGTGACATTCCTGACTGCGATGGAATTATTGTTCGCCTGTCAAAAATGTCCGATCGCGTATTTGAAGCAGCGAAAAAATTAAAAGTCGTTGCCCGTCATGGCGCAGGTTATGACACCGTAGATTTAGAATCGGCCAAACGTCACGGCGTCACGGTATTAAATGCACCCATTGCCAACAGTATGTCTGTTGCCGAACTGGCCATTTTTTACATGCTCCACTGCTCACGTAATTTCAAGCTGGTTGAAGAGAAAATGCTTGAGGATTACTACTGGGCGAAATTGCGTACGCCAAAAGTAGAGCTGGACGGCAAAACCCTGGGCCTGGTGGGCGTGGGTAACATCGGTTCCCGCGTGGCCATTAAAGCCCTGCACGGCTTTAACATGAAAGTCATCGCCTATGACCCGTATAAAACCCAGGACCAGGTACCCGAAGGTGTTGAGTTAATCAACGACTTTGACCAAATCTTCAAAGAGAGCGATTTCGTCTCGCTGCATTGCCCTACAACGGCGGAAACCACTGACTTCGTTGGCGAAAAACAGTTCGCATTGATGAAACCCACTGCCTATTTCATCAACACCGCACGCGGCAAGCTGGTCGATGAAAAAGCCTTGTATCACGCCCTCTCTACCCACGCCATTGCTGGTGCGGGTGTCGACGTACTGAAAAAAGAGCCCTTTGACCCGGCAGATCCGATTTTTGCACTGAGCAACATCGTGATCGCCCCGCACATTGGTGCCGCCACCAAAGAAGCTACCGACCGCGCCTCATTGCACTCCGCTATCGGCATCGACGAAGTGTTATCAGGTAAAAAACCGTCCTGGCCGGTGCCGGGTTTTTAAGGAGAAAATTATGTCTATTGGAAACCGTATCTACACGAAACGCCCGGCATTCGACGTTGAGTTATTAAAACATTATGAAAAGCTTCCCGCAGCAAACATCGCCGACACCATGAACCGCATTGCGGTCCTGGGGAACGGCATCAAGCGTATTTCATCGCCCAAGAAACCCATTATGGCCGGCTATGCCATTACAGTAAAAGCACGCGCAGGTGACAACCTGATGCTGCATGCCGCACTGGATATGGCAACGGAAAATGATGTCATCGTGGTCTCTAACGAAGGCGATCGTTCCCGTGCACTGATGGGTGAAATCATGGTGGCTTACGCCCACTGCACCAAAAAAATCGCCGGTATCGTGCTGGATGGTCCGATCCGCGACATCGATGCCCTGTCGGTACTGGACTTCCCTATTTTCGCCACGGGCTCAAACCCGGCAGGCCCGTTTAAAGAAGGTCCGGGCGAAGTGAACACACCGATTGCCGTTGGCGGCGTAGCGGTCTGTCCGGGCGACCTGATTGTGGGCGATGCAGATGGCGTGATCGTGGTACCGCTGAACGATGCCGCCACCCTGCTCGACAAAGCTACCGACTACTCAAAATTTGATGCAGGCAAAGTAGACGCGGCGAAAAACGGCACCGCCAACCGCGCATGGGTAAGAAAATCATTAGACGAAAAAGGCGTTGAGTTTATCGACGACGTCTACCGCTAATTCATACCAATAATGAAAAGCTGCACGCCGGAACCTGGGTGTGCAGCTGCCAAATACAGGTAATGTAAACATGCTTTATCTTAAACTCTTACCCATTATCTTTTTCCCCGTTCTTTTTTGGGTCATCCCTCACCCGGAAGGCGTTTCTGCCCAGACCTGGGAAATGGTCGGTATCTACCTGGCGATGCTGTGCGGGCTAGTTCTGCGCCCGTTTACCGACGCCGTGATTATGCTCATCATCCTCGGGTTCGCCTCGCTGGTGATTGAACCGGGCCCGCTGTTTGCTGGATTCGGTAGCCCGATGGTGTGGTTTATCATCAGCGCCTTTATTATCTGCAAGGCTTTTGTAATTACCGGTCTGGGCAAGCGTATCGCTTACCTATTGCTGCAACGCTACGGTAAAAATACCCTGACGCTGGGCTATCTGATGATGATCACGGATACCGTCCTGGCGCCCGCAACGGGGTCTAACATGTCGCGTTCCGGCGGCATCACTTACCCAATTTTCCGCAATATCGCCGAAGCGTTGGGTTCAAAGCCGGATGAAGGCAGCCGTAAAATTGGCGCATATCTCACGATCCTGATGTACGTGGTGTCGATGGGCACCTCCAGCCTGTTCCTGACAGGGATGGCTACCAACTCCATTACCGTCTCGCTCGCCAATGAGATCATGCACGTGAATCTCGAATGGATGGTGTGGTTCAAAGCCGCCGTTGTGCCCGCTGGCATTGTGCTGCTGGCTGCACCGTGGATCCTCTACAAGCTCTACGCGCCTGAGCTGAAAACCATCACCAACGTGAACGAGATCGCCACTAAGGGATTGCAGGAACTGGGCCCGGTAAAGCGTGAAGAGAAACTGCTGATCGTCTTCTTCGTTCTGGGGATTATTGGCTGGATGACGGGTTCGCTGACTGGTATTGAATTTATTCCGGTCGGACTCGCATTCCTTGCCTGCTTGTTGCTGTTCGGCGTATTGAGCTGGAACGATGTCGTCAGCGAAAAATCGGCCTGGCAGACCTTCGTCTGGTACGGCGCGTTTTACGGATGTGCGGTCGCGCTCTCCAAAGGAGGCTTCTATGTCTACCTGGTGGATGTGATCAAAAACTACCTCGACCTGTCACAACTGAGTGAAATCAGTGCACTCGGCGTGCTGGTGTTTATCAGCCTCGCGGTGCGTTACTTCTTCGTGTCAAACAGTGCGTTCGTGGTTTCGTTCTACCCGGTGCTCTTTACCCTCGGGATGACCACGCAGGCACATCCGATGTACATCGCCCTGTCGCTGGCCTTTTCGGCGGGATACGGCGCACTGCTCACCCACTACGGGAATGGTGCCGGGGTATTTACCTTCTCCAGCGGTTATGTGCCGCAAAAAACCTTCTGGTTGCTCGGCACCATCATGGTACTGGTCAACGTGCTGGTCTTCTTCCTGATTGGTATTCCTTACTGGAAGCTGATCGGTATCTGATAAGGAGAGAACGAAATGAAACTGGATATTCTGATTAAAAATGGCCTGGTAGCCGATCTCGATAGCGCAACTTATGTGAACCGGAATATTGGTATTGCTGGCAACCGTATTGTGGATTTGCAGACGGTTGAAAATGCAGAAGCGGAAACCATTATCGACGCAGCAGGCTGCATTGTCCTGCCAGGACTCATTGATTTCCATGCTCATGTGTTTCACGGCGGCACGGCGATTAGCGTCAACCCGGATGTGATCTGTTTACCTAACGGTGTGACAAGCATGGTGGATGCTGGCAGCAGCGGCTGGGTCAATTACAAACTTTTTCGCAACAGTGTGATCAATACGGCCCAGACGAGGATCAAAAGCTATCTGAACGTGGTCAATGTGGGACTGTCCACGCTGGGCGGGGGACCGACAGGGTATCTGGAAAACACAAATCCGGCCAACTTCAACGTGGAGAAAATCCGCCAGACGCTGGACGACAACCGTGACAATATCCTGGGCCTGAAATTGCGTTACAGCCAGGATATTGCCACCGGGCGTAACTTCAGTGGCGATCCGTTCTACACTACCGTGGAATTAGCCAGAGCGATGAAGACGACGCTTTGCGTCCACGTTACGGACTCTCGCTTGCCCGCTGACGAGTTGATTAGTCACTTCAAGACCGATGATATTTACGCTCACTGCTTCCACGGAACCGGGAATGCGATTCTTAAGGAAAACGGCGAACTGTTCCCTGGCATTCAGGACGCCAAAAAGCGCGGCGTCATCTTCGACTGCTCTAATGGTGTTGCGCACTTTGACTTTAGCGTGGCTCGCAATGCCATGGAACAGGGCTTTAACCCGGATATCATTAGTACTGACCTGACACTACGTAACAGCCTACGTACCGATAAAGTCTTCAGCCTGCTGTTTATCATGTCGAAGTATCTCAACATGGGGATGTCGTTATTTGATGTGGTGCGTGCGGTCACTTATACGCCGGCAAGGCTGATGAAAATGCAGGGCCAGATTGGCACTCTGGCACCCGGAGCGCTGGCTGATGTTGCCATCGTGAAATTGCGGAAAGACAAGATAGTGTTTGAAGACACCAAAGGCGCAGTGCTTGAGGGGGATCGTTATATTGATAACTGCGCCACCATCAGTAATGGGCAAATTGTCTATCGCCGCCAGCGTTTTTGAGCAAGAGGTGTGTTTTAAGGGCTTTTGCCTGTGCAAGATAAATGCACAGGCTTTTTTGTTTCCCGGCCACGCTTTGTAGCGTAACGGCCATGACGATAAGATGGCTGCATGCGCTGATAATCCTGGATTGCCTATGAAAAACAATGAAATTGCCATCTTCTCGGTATCAAATACCATCACGCAACGCATATCCAATGTGCTTATCGAAAGAAAAATCGACATTCCCGTTTACGAATATCCTTCTTCTGAAGTGGTGGAAAAAGCGCAACAGTTGATTCAGGGCGGCACAAAAATCCTCATTAGCCGAGGAGGAACGGCGGCACTCTTACGAAGTAACCTGAACATTCCCGTTATTGGAATTGCCCATGACCTGCATGGAATTTTTCGTATTCTGCAGCAAGCCCGTAAGAAGTCGCAAAAGATTGCAGCGGTAGGATTTCCCCATTTTTGCAACGCGCTTCGCCACTACCAGAACATGACCGATGACGCATTTAAAATTTGCCAGGTATACAACCACAATGACATTGAAAATGTGGTGAAGAACCTGGCAGACAATGATTATCAGTTGGTTATCGGTGGTTTGACGGTAGCTGAAATGGCGAAAAAGTACGATCTCAACGTCATCATGGGTGATACAGACAATATTTCCATTGAACAGGCACTCGATGTTGCTGCCAGCATGCTGAAGTACATCAACAGCGAGAATATAAAGCTTGCCATGTCGTGGTCGGCGCTGAACCAGTCGAGAGAGGGCGTGATGTGCCTCGACCAGTCGGGAGAGATCATCAATATCAACGCCCGGGGATTTTCACTGTTTCAATGCAACGTGGGTGAAAAAATCTTCAAAAAAGAGGCATTTAAGGGAATTTTCGGAAGCATCATCAATGAACTGGACGTTAAAGAACATGTGCTTGAGATTGACGGCGAGAGTGTGCATCTCGCGGTAAAGCACTTTTCTAACAAGCACGGTTTTTACACTATCATTACGGGCATTAGGCCAGAGCAGACAGGTTGGTCAGCCTCTCGAACCGTCAGAAAGAGTGATAGCAAAGGGTTTACCACCACATATTCCTTTGCTGACATTATTGGCCGTTCCCCGGTCATGGAGACAGCGATTGCGCAGGCCAACATTTATGCTGCCCATGACCTTCCGGTCAATATTCTTGTCGATACGGGCACCGGCAAAGAGGTGTTTGCCCAGAGTATTCACCATGCCAGTTCCCGTAGCGCCGAGCCCTTTATCGCCATCAACTGCGCTGCTATTCCAGAAACTCTGCTTGAAAGCGAACTGTTCGGATACGCCGACGGCGCATTCACCAATGCACGTCGGGGTGGCAAACCCGGTATTTTTGAGATGGCGATGAATGGCACGGTCTTCATCGATGAGATCAGCGAAGCGCCACTTGCCGTGCAGATTAAGCTGTTGCGCATTTTGCAGGAGAAGAGATTCAGCCGGGTAGGAGGGGATGCGTTAATCAGCGCTAATTTCCGCCTCATCACCGCCAGCAATAAAGACCTTGGCTCACAGGTCGCGGCAGGTGAGTTTCGCCAGGATCTATGGTATCGCATCAACGTGCTTGAATTACGATTACCTGCGCTAAAAGAACGTACAGGGGATGTAATGTTGATCATTGCATCTCTGTTGGAAAAGCAGGAAAAGTCGCTGAGTTTCACCGATGAAGCGGTGAACTTCCTCAACAATTACACATGGCCAGGCAACATTCGTGAGCTACAGGCCGCTGTTTTCCGCCTGGTCGTACTCTTTAATCATGCTGTTGTGGATGTTGATGATTTGCAATCGCTCTGCCACCTTTCACCTCCTTCCAGGGAAGCAACCGTTGTCCCTTTGACAGGCGAAGTAGATTTGTTGAAAAAACAGGAGCAAACGCTGATCGGCTCAGTGATGAGGCAAACCGACGGCGATCGCGCCAGAGCAGCGGTTATTCTGGGTATCAGCCCGACTACGTTATGGCGCAAAATGAAGGAGTATGGGGTGGAAGGGGGCTGACCAGGTGACCCTCACCCCTGCCCTCTCCCTCANNTGTTTCCCCTCACCCTCACCTTCTCCCTAAAAGGGAGAAGGTGAAAACCGGTCCCTCGCCCCTTGCGGAAAGGGTTAGGATAAGAAGAAACTCAATTAACTCATATAATTACCCTGCGCCTTAGAGAAAAACGCCAGCGTCTCTTCGAGATTCTTCGCCTGCTCTTCCAGCGACATCGCCGCCGCAGAAATTTCCTGCACCAGGGACGCATTCTGCTGCGTTGCGCTGTCCATCTGATTGACCGCAACGCTCACCTGACCGACACCTTTGGTCTGCTCATCAAGCGCCTGCACAATCTCGCTCATCACCAGATGCACGCTCATCACCGATTCGATAATTTGCTTCATCATCGTCCCGGTTTCATTGACCAACGCCACGCCCTTACTGACGCGCCCTGCGGACTCGTCAATCAATGTGGAAATCTCCTTCGCCGCGTTTGAGCTGCGCTGCGCCAGGTTGCGCACTTCGCCTGCCACCACCGCAAAACCCCTGCCCTGTTCACCGGCACGGGCCGCTTCAACCGCGGCATTGAGCGCCAGGATATTGGTCTGGAAGGCAATGCCATCAATGATGCTGTTGATGTCGCCGATCTTGCCGGCACTCTCATCAATCTTGCCAATGATGTCCACCACTTCTCCCACCAGCGTCTCACCCTGCCCGGCAATTTGCGCGGCCTGTTCGGTCAGATGCGTCGCCTTGAGGACATTATCGGCGTTGTTTTTCACGGTCACGGAAATTTGCTCCATGCTCGCTGCCGTTTCTACAATCGCCGCCGCCTGCTCTTCCGTACGTGATGCCAGGTCGAGATTCCCCGCCGCTATCTCACTGCTGCCCGCGCGTACCGAATGGCTGGCATCACTGATGCTGCCCACGATACGCTGGAGCTCAGACTGCATAGTGTGCAGGGCATAGAAAATGCTGTGGTTGTCTCCCGCTTGCACCGGAATCGGGTTAGTCAAATCCCCCTGCGCCACGGAGAGGGCGATTTCAGAGGCTTCCGACGGCTCTCCGCCCACCGGGCGCGCCACTTTACGGGTGAAGACCAGCGCCACCACCACGCTGACAATGATAATACTCAGAATCATCAAAATGATGGCGTTACGCAGGTAGTTCCAAGCTTCTGCCATCACTACGCTGACCGGGGTGATAATGGCGAGCTTCCACGGCGTCTGGCTGTTACCCACCTCAATGGATTGCCAGGTCACAAACGCCGGCTCGTTTAACAGCGGGTCATCGATGCGCGTCACCGCTTCCCCGGTAATCGCCCCGCTCCAGGGTTTACCGGCCATGGTTTTGTCCGGGCTGGAAATGACTTTGTTATCCGCCGAGAGCAGCAGTGCGTAGCCTGCCCCTTCCCAGGGCTTGATTGCACTAATCATCTTTTGCAGCGTTTCCAGCGAGAAGTCTGAGGTGACGGAACCCTGGAATTTGCCCTCGCGGATAATCGGTGACGCAATGGAGGTGAGCATCACATCCACGCCGTTGTAGGGGTAGATATAGGGCTCGATAATGACATCTTTCTGACGCTGACGCGGCAGCACATAGTAATCGCCGCTGCCGGGCGTTTCATAATCCACAAGGTTGTGCAGCGCCGGATTGCCGCCGTTATCACGATCCACATAGCGGGCGTAACGCCCTGCCGGGTCCTGTTCTGGCTGGCCCGCAAAGTCGCTGTCTTTACCGTCAAACGCGTTGGCCTCGAAGGTCAGCGACATCGACAGAAAGTCATTATGCTGGCGCAGAAAATCGGTGAGTAACTGGTCGAGGCCACGGCGGTCGGTGAGGCCCGACTGATGTAAAGACCAGGCGCTGATCCCCAAATCGCGCGAGGCCGTCAACGCGGTATCGAGCTGCTGCTGCACACGCAATGACTCAGTATGGGCGATTTGTTGCAGGTGTTTTTGTGCGACGGCTTGTTGTTGATTCATAGACTGCCAGAGCAGCAGCCCGATGGTGACCAGGAACCCGGCAGTGATAGTGACAAATATCGACGCCAGCATCAGCGTTCTGGCGGTCAGTTTCTTTCTTGCTTTCATGTTTCCCCACTTGGGCCGAATCCTTGTGGCCAACAACGCGTTCAATGTATTCAGCTCATATTTCATATATCGGTAAAAAATCGTTAACACTTAAATCAAATAAGCATTAAATTTTTTTTACAATGTTTTGAAGGGGTTTGGGGAAGGCAGGGCTCGCTATAGCGTATTGCCATGGTAGATCTGGTAACCCAAATCCACCGTGTTGCGGTTAAGGCCATCGTTTCTGAGTTTGTTCAGCAGCATTTGCGCCGCCATCCGGCCAATATCAAAGCGTGGAGTAATAACGCTCGCCAGACTCGGGATCATCTGTTTGCCCATTTCCAGGCCATGAAAACCGGCGATGGAGATCTGTTCCGGCACGGCAAGCTGATGCTCACGGCAATGTAACAGCGCGCCCATGGCAATATCATCATTGGTACAAAAAACCCCATCGAGATCCGGGTGGGTAAGCAGGGCTTCGCGCATTAACTGTGCGCCAAGATGGATGGAGGAGATCGCACGCGGGTTGATGCGGTGCGCCTCAAGATGATGCTGCCTCATCGCATCATCATAGCCGCGAAAACGCTGCTCATCGCGCATGTCATCTTTCGACCCAAGATAGATAATTTTTCGTCGCTGACGTTTAGCCAGCATGGTCGCCACCATTTCAAATGCCGCCTGGCGGTTGTTGAACCCGACGTCCATGTCCATTCTGCCGCCCTGCACATCCATCAGTTCAACAATAGGAATTTTGGCGGAGCGAAGAAATTTTACCGTGCGCGGCGTATGGTGTTTTTCTGAGAGAATAATACCGTCGATGTTATAGGAGAGCAGGTTAATCACTGACTCCTCTTCAGAGACCTTATTGTAATTATAATTAGCGATAAGTGTTTGATAATTATGCTCAGATGTCACGGACTCAATACCGGCAAGAATATCGGCGAACAACTGATTTTGGAAAGAGGGTATCAGCACACCTAACGTGAAACTTTGCGCATTGAGCAACATGCCAGGCGCACGATTTGGCACGTAGTTAATCTCCTCCATGATCAACGCAATCCGCTCCCCCGTCGCTTTCGCCACCTTTTTAGGGGAACGGATATAACGACTGACGGTCATTTTGGTGACCCCCGCCAGCGTAGCGATATCCTGTAGCGAAATACGGTGGTTTCTCATCGTTCCTCTCTGCCACGGGGAAGAGGATTTTACGCTTCCCCGTGGATGCTAAAAATAGGCCACAAATTTAATGCAGGATGGCATTGAGACACAGTACGCCAAGCAAACCCATCACCGAGATTAGCGTTTCCATCACGGTCCAGGTGCGCAGTGTCTCACCAACGCTGAGATTAAAGTAGCCTTTGAACAACCAGAATCCAGGATCGTTAACGTGTGACGCAATCACGCTACCCGCACCGGTTGCCAAGACCATTAACGCCGGATCCGCATGGGTGATATTAATAATCGGTAACACCACGCCTGCGGTGGTGATCGCCGCGACGGTAGCGGAACCGAGCGCAATACGCAGCACGGCCGCCACGGTCCAGCACATCAATAGCGGCGAGAGCGTCGTCCCGGCCATCATCTCCGCAATGTATTTCCCCACGCCACTGTCGACCAGCACCTGTTTAAAGGCGCCGCCTCCGGCAATGATGAAGACAATCATGGCGATCGCACCAATGGACTCCCCCACCATGTCCATCACCTTTTCGAGGTTTCGTCCGTTACGCAGACCCAGAGTAAACACCGCGATCACAATGGCGATAAACAGCGCCACCGCCGGGTTACCCACGAACTCGAAGAAAATGCGAACTCCATTCGTCTTCGGCAGATTGATTTCACATACGGCGGCAATCGCCATCAGAATAATTGGCATCACTGCCGCAAAAATACTGTTCCAGAAGCCCGGCATTTCATGGTCGGCAAAAATATGCGGGTTGAATAATCCTTCCGGTGGCGCTTTTTCAAACTTGGTCAGCAGTTTAGAAAATAACGGCCCTGCGACGATGACGGTCGGGATGGTGATGATCATGCCGTACAACAATGTTGTACCGAGGTTTGCTTCGAAAATGGTGGCGATGGCGGTCGGGCCTGGGTGAGGCGGTAAGAAGCAATGCGTCACCGATAATGCCGTGACCATCGGAACGCCCACATACAACAGCGGCAAACCGGAAGAGGCCACCACGGTAAATACCAGCGGCAGCAAAAGCACGAAGCCCACTTCGAAGAACATCGCCAGGCCCACGACCAACCCGGTGATGACCAGCGCCCATTGCACGCGTTCTTTACCGAACGTCGCAATGAGCGTTGTCGCGATGCGCTGCGCTGCGCCGGTATCAGAAATCAGTTTCCCCAGCATAGCCCCGAAACCGAGGATCATCGCCAGGCCGCCAAGTGTGCCGCCAATGCCGCCCTGAATGGAGTGCAGCACGGCTTGCGCATCCATTCCTTCAGCAAACCCTACCACAGCAGCAACCAGCACCAGGGCAATAAACCCGTTAACTTTAAAGCCAATCATTAAGACCAGCAGCAGGGCTACGCCTGCCGCGATAATCAGTAATGGCATAATCGATTCTCTGTTATGTGTGAAACAGCAGCGCCGGAGCGCTGCATCGTCTTACCTGAAGGTCACACCGCGACCAGCATGCCGCCATCGACGAACAGCAAGTGTCCGTTAACAAAATCGGAGGCTTTTGAGGAGAGGAACACGGCCGCGCCAATCAGCTCTTCCGGGTTGCCCCAGCGTGCGGCTGGCGTACGTTTGCAGAGCCAGCCGGTGAAGGCTTCATCTTCCACCAGGGCTTTGGTCATCTCGGTTTTGAAGTAGCCCGGCGCAATGCCGTTAACCTGGATGTTGTAACGCGCAAGCTCAACGCACATTCCGCGGGTCAGCATTTTTACTGCCCCTTTTGACGCCGCATACGGGGTAATGGTGTCGCGGCCTAACTCGCTCTGCATGGAACAGATATTGATAACCTTGCCAGCCTGACGTGTAATCATGCGGCGAGTGACCGCCTGAGACACCAGGAACACCGCAGTCTGGTTAACGGCAATCACATCGTTCCACTCTTGTTCCGGGAACTCCGTAAACGGATGGCGACGTTGAATGCCGGCATTATTCACCAGCACATCAATCGGCCCGGTTTGCGCTTCAATACGCGCAATCGCCGCGTCAATCTCGTCTTTTTTTGTGACATTAAAAGGAGCCGCCACGGCGTGAATGTCTGCGGCGCGCAGCTTGTCGACCGCTGCATCGGCTCTTTCCTGATTAATATCGTTCACAATGATTTGTGCGCCATATTTTCCAAGCCCGGTCGCCAGCAGATAGCCAATACCCTGTGCAGAACCGGTAATCAGGACGTTTTTGCCCGCCAGTGAAAAGAGGTCATTCATTCTGTTATTCCTTATCGCAACGCATCAAAAAACGAGCTGAACCTTGGCGGCCTGGGTTTTATCACCCGCAAATATCAGCGCCTGTTCAAGTTCATGGAAGGGATATTCACCGCTTAATAACGGCAGAGGATTGACGACGCCCGTGGCAAGCCAGGAGACGGCGGTATTGAATTCAGAGGTAAAACGGAAAGAACCTTTCAGGGCAATTTCTTTGGCGATAAGCATCATCATGGGGAAGTCAGGAACCGCGCCGCCCATTCCGACCTGCACCATCACGCCTTTGGCCCGGGTCACTTCGAGACAGGTAGTGATGGAGCCTGGATTGCCGGAAACCTCAAAGCTGACATCGAAGTAGCCTTTTTCTGCTTTCCACGGCGTCAGGTCTGCGCTGCGCGGGTCGATAAGCGTATCGGCACCCATCTGCTGCGCCATCTCCAGCGAACGCGGGCTGATATCCGCGCAGACAATTTCTGCGGCGCCCAGGGTTTTGACTGCGCTGATAATCAGGCATCCAATCGGCCCTACGCCGGAGATAAAGACGCGTTTACCCTGCAAGTCCCCCGCCTGGTGCGCAGCATGGATTGCCACGGCCAGCGGTTCAGCAAAAGCCATCACTTGTTCACTGGCATCAGCGGCATACGGAATGCACTGCGCGGTATCGACCACTTTAAAGCGGGTAAAACCGCCATCGACATGGGGGAAATACATCGCACTGCCAAAGAAACGCATTTCAGTACACTGATTCTCTTCTTTCGCCAGACAATATTTACAGTGTCCACAAGGTTTCGATGGATTTACTGCAACCGGCTGACCTTCTTTTAATTTCTCTGAATCAGTATGAACAACATTACCAATAACTTCATGGCCAAGAATCATCGGTGCTTTAACCGTGAAATTACCCACCTTACCTTCTTGATAATAATGCAAGTCGGAACCACAAATACCCCCACGGGTTATTTGCACCAGCGTACCTTCATTATTCCATTCAATTTCCTGGTCGTTAACGTCAACAGTTTGCTTACCCGCGACAACGCAGGATTGTGTTTTAATTTTCATGTTTCCTCTCTGGTCAGGACGTGGCCTGGTGGGCATTTAAGCGGTTTTGACAAGGCAGAATTGTGAGGTGCGTCACGCATAAAAATTGTTACACTGCAATGTTACGCATAACGTGATGGGCTTTATAAATCTGCTTTACCAGGCTAAAAAAAGCATAACCCTGCTCTCTCTGACGGGGTATTATCCGCGCCATAACGTACTGACAGGGTAAAAATAATGAGCGGTGAGAGTTATATTTTGATGGGCGTTTCCGGCAGCGGAAAATCATTAATTGGTAATAAATCAGCATCTTTATTGGGTGCAAAATTCATTGATGGTGACGATCTTCATCCCGCGAAAAATATTGATAAGATGGCTGCCCGTATTCCTCTTACCGATGAAGACAGATTACCCTGGCTGGCTCGGTTAAATGACGCGTCCTACAGCCTGTATAAGAAAAATGAAACCGGGTTGATTGTCTGTTCGGCATTGAAAAAACGTTACCGTGATATTTTGCGTGAGGGCAGCCCGAATGTGCATTTCTTGTGGCTGGACGGTGACTACGACACTATCCTCGGAAGAATGGCTAAACGGGAAGGCCATTTTATGCCGGTCGAGCTGCTCAAAAGTCAGTTTGCTGCACTGGAACGCCCCGGCCCCGAAGAGCCAGACGTGGCCCGCATTGATATCAACCATGACATTGAAAATGTGGTTGAACAGTGCGTCAGGGCGGTCAGAGAGTTAAGAGAAGCGAGGGGGAAAACAAGGTAAAATGGCGCGGGTGTGGTGTTAATAAAGGTAACGACAGGCTGCAATCAGAAGCGCATCGTTGGTAATGGAATAAACCAGACGATGCTCTTCAGTGATACGGCGAGACCAAATTCCTGCCAGGTTATATTTTAAAGGCTCAGGTTTCCCTTTTCCCTCAAACGGTGTTCTGCGGATATCCTTAATGGACGGCGATTATTTGAACAGCCCCGATCACATCGCAAATCCCGACGCGCTCAGCTCCTTTTCCACCCAGGCGAGAAAGACTTTTACCTTCTCTTTCTGCTCATTGACGTGCGGCAGAACAAAATGGTGCGCGGCCACCGCCATGCTGCGATCGTCGTTGAACACCGGCACCAGATTGTGCTGACGCAGGTAGTCGTCAGCCAGCAGGTTACTTTCGAGGATAATCCCCATCCCCATTCTGGCGGCTTCGATACTCATGTAGGAGCGGTCAAAACTGAAGTAGTAATTCTTATTGTGATGCTCAACGCCGTACCAGGCGAGCCAGGTATTCCAGTTCACCAGCGTACTGTCAGAGTGAATGAGTTCATATTGCAGCAGATCCGCAGGCACCTTAATGGCCTTACCCACCAGATAGTCGCGAGAAGCAAAAGGGATCAGCTTTTCATTCTTAATGGTTTTCACGTTCAGCGTCGGCCACTCCGGCAGGCCGTGACGCACATCGATATCCAGATTATCGCGCGAGAACTGTAGGTTCTCATACGAGCAGGTCAGGCTGATTTTTAGATCAGGGTATTCCTGTCTGAATTTATTAAGACGTTGAATGAGCCATAACAGCCCAAAACTGGGGGCCGAATGAATACGTAAATGCTCATGATGAATATCATTAATGACCTGATCGGTTGCCCGCCCGATAACACTGACCGCACCGGATACTTCTTTTAAATATTTCTCACCAATAGGAGTAAGCGAAACGCCTTTGCCGCTGCGAATAAAAAGTTTCTTACCAATAAATTGCTCCAGACTTGAAACCTGATGACTCACCGCTGAAGCGGTAATATTCAAAAAGTCAGCCGCCTGATTAATACTTCCGGTATTAGCGACTTCAATAAACGTCTGAATATTTCGCAGCGAGGGGATCGGCAATGCTTTTTTTGGGTTTGCTTTTGTCATTGTTAACTCGCTTTTGTCAATTGCCTCAATAGCTGCATCACACTTCGCATCTACTACCAATGGGTAACTCGGTGCGTTCACAGGGTTACAACCATAAAGCGCAAGGATAAAACCTCTTATAAAACAGGGAGGATAAGTTTAGGGACTAATTTCAGCCTCAGGATTTATCATTTTGTGACGGACTTTGCATTTTTACCCCTTTGCTTAAATGAAAGCGATTCTGGATGCCTGGTTACATGCGTCAAATCACGAATCAAATTTTTCTCAATATGAATTGAGGTTTTTTGCATGCCCGGCATTTTGGCGCATTGATA
>DFPL01000350.1 GCA_002377245.1 Enterobacteriaceae bacterium UBA3516 | reverse complement strand
GTCGGCAGCACCGCATCCGGGCGCTCTTTTTTGATAATCTTGCGTACCACTTCCCAGTGAATCGGCTCGATGTAGGTCGCATCGGCCATTTCCGGGTCGGTCATGATGGTCGCCGGGTTGGAGTTCACCAGAATGACGCGGTAACCCTCTTCGCGCAGCGCTTTACACGCCTGCGCGCCGGAGTAGTCAAATTCACAAGCCTGGCCGATAACGATCGGGCCAGCGCCAAGAATCAGGATGCTTTTTATGTCTGTACGTTTTGGCATTTTGTTTGCTCCTGATTATTTTGCTGAAGAACGGTAGTGCTTAATCAATTCGATAAAGTGGTCGAACAACGGCGCGGCATCGTGCGGGCCGGGGCTCGCTTCCGGGTGCCCCTGGAAGCTGAATGCCGGTTTGTCGGTACGATGAATCCCCTGCAGGGTGCCATCGAACAGCGACTTGTGCGTGACGCGCAGCGTTGCCGGCATAGACGCTTCATCCACCGCAAAACCGTGGTTCTGCGCGGTGATCATCACCGTGTTATTGTCGATATCTTTCACCGGGTGGTTACCACCGTGGTGACCAAACTTCATCTTCACGGTCTTCGCACCGCTCGCCAGCGCCAGCAGCTGATGGCCGAGGCAGATGCCGAAGACCGGAATATCCGTCTCAAGGAACGTTTTGATAGCAGAAATGGCGTAGTCGCACGGTGCCGGATCGCCCGGGCCGTTGGAGAGGAAGATCCCATCAGGATTCATCTTCAGCGCTTCGTCTGCCGGGGTTTTTGCCGGCACAACGGTCAGACGGCAACCGCGGTCAACCAACATGCGCAGGATGTTACGTTTTGCGCCGTAGTCATAAGCCACCACGTGGAACGGCAATTCGCTCTCTTTTTGGGCTTCCGGCAGGTCGCCCGCAAGGGTCCAGCTTCCCTGCGTCCAGCTGTAGGTTTCAGCCGTGGTCACTTCTTTCGCCAGATCCATGCCGTTCAGGCCCGGGAAGGCTTTCGCCTTTTCCTGCGCCAGGGCCGCGTCCAGGTTATCACCCGCAATGATGCAGCCGTTCTGCGCGCCTTTCTCACGCAGCAGACGCGTCAACTTACGGGTATCGATATCGGCAATCGCCACAATGTTATGACGTTTCAGGTAAGAAGAGAGGTCTTCCGTATTGCGGTAGTTACTGGCAATCAGCGGCAGGTCACGAATAATCAGGCCTTGCGCATGAACTTGAGAAGATTCTTCATCAGCGGCGTTAGTGCCGACATTACCAATATGAGGATAAGTAAGAGTGACGATTTGGCGGGAATAGGAAGGATCAGTGAGGATTTCTTGATAACCGGTCATTGAAGTATTGAAAACGACTTCCCCAACCGCCGAACCTGTTGCCCCTATGGCCCGACCGTAAAACTGGGTTCCGTCTTCCAGAACCAATAGCGCTGACTTAATCAAAACACCCTCCAGAGAATATTCACTCACTTTATTTGCATATTAATTCAAATATGGACCTTGAATCAATGCAAATCTGCGTAGCCGCGAATTTTTTGCAAACGGCGGCATTCTGGAGACATGCAGGGTAAAAGTCAACTTATCGCGCATATTTTTCATGTCTTTTTGCGCCCCTGGAAAGAATAGCATGGTTTTAAGCGGAAAAAGATCGGTTTACCTCACCTACGTAAACGCTTGCGCAGCGGCATAAATGATTTGCTAAGGCCTGGAACCAGAAAAAGTGGACCATTTGGTCAAAATTAACGTTTAACCAACAAAAAAGAGGGGGATAACAGAACTAAACAAAGAACTTACATTTAAATAGACATGAGACAGTTAAAATAAAAGGGCAATAAAATATTGCCCTATGCAATCAATAGATTAAGACTGCAATAACCACATCACGATGGGTAAAAAATGCTATAAATTGTTAAGATCGAGCACATCTCGCATATCAAAAAGACCATTTGGCTTTGATTTTAGCCACAATGCCGATCTAACGGCGCCGTTTGCAAATGTCATGCGGCTTGAAGCCTTATGGCTAATCTCTACGCGCTCACCTATGTCGGCGAACATCGCGGTATGCTCACCAATGATGTCGCCTGCACGTACGGTCGCAAAACCGATGGTGCCAGGGACGCGTTCACCGGTATAACCTTCGCGGCTATACACGGCGCACTCTTTCAAATCTTTATCCAACGCATGCGCAATCGCTTCCCCCATCGCCAGCGCCGTGCCAGAAGGCGCATCCACTTTATGACGGTGGTGAGCTTCAACGATTTCAATATCGGTATAGTTGCCCATCACTTTGGCTGCTTTCTCCAGCAGCTTGAGCATGACGTTGACGCCCACGCTGAAGTTGGCAGCAAAGACAATGCCGATCTCTTTCGAGGCATCACTGATAGCCTGCTTGCCTGCGTCATCAAAGCCGGTGGTGCCAATCACCATCCCTTTTTGATGCTTACGGCAGAAATCCAGATGCGCCAGCGTGCCTTCCGGACGGGTAAAATCGATAAAAACATCAAAATCATCTTTTACGGCCTGCAGGTCACTGCTCACGGTGACACCCGTTTTACCGACGCCGGCCAGTTCTCCCGCATCGCTACCCAGCAGGGAAGAACCGTCGCGCTCCAGCGCTGCGCCAAGTTGAACGCCATCCATTTGCAGCGTGGCCTGGATTAACTGACGGCCCATACGACCGCCGGCACCCGCGATCGCTACGCGGATTTGTGCATCATGCATAGTTGTACTCTTTTGTTAATAAAATGCTGAAAATCGCTTCCAGATTAACCAGCCCGCGTTGGGCCTGCCAGCCGAAAACACCGATAATTAGAATTAAATGATAAACAGCATGGAGTATCAGTAAAAGGCATGAGTGCGCATGTTGCGTTTTAAGCCTGAAAACGGGCAGCGTTAGCTCAGGGTGTAGCTCACCACAAGCTGTCCTTTTTTCATTTTTACACTGGTGAGGGTGACATGCCCTATTTCGCCGGTAGTCTGCGAATGGGTTCCGCCGCAGCCATACGCGGGTAATTCGCCAAAACGCACCTCGCGTTTGCCGTCAATAAATTCAATTTTTCTTGGTAATGAGCCTTCGATCCATGCCGAAATTTGCGCCTCGATCAGGCTGGCGTCAGGGGCAGCGCCCACGCTGTTTCCGGTAAAAGTAATGCGCCCTTCTCCCGGCCAGTGATGGGCTTTTACTGGCTGCCAACCATGCAGTTCTCCTGCATAACCAATCAAATGCCCGGCGGAGTGCCAGCGGGCATGTAATGCGCGTAACTCGCTGTCCACACGAATAGCAACGGGCCCCGTCGCCACGGGTTCGGACGTCCGGTGCCATACGGTCTCCCCGTCGTTGAATACGCTCAGCACCGGCACATTGCCAATCCAGCCTTTATCAGCAGGCTGCCCGCCCCCCTGAGGATGAAACAGCGTTGCATCCAGTTCACTATCAAAATAGCCGTCATGGGTGGCGATACATCGCAGGATATGTGCCTCACCATAGGTATCATCGCGGGTGTAGTAATCTCGTTTCGTCACTGGCTTTCTCCTCTCGTTACCTTCAGTATATTATTTTTCCTGAACACGATAATCCGTGATTAATTCAATGCACCTTTGCCTGGCAGACACAAATGAACCTCACGTTGCTCCCGGATCTTGCGACCTTCGTTCTGATCGTTGATCAGGGCAGTTTTTCTGCTGCGGCCCGCATGACGGGCGCAACACCCTCCGCCATGAGTCGCTGTGTATCGCGACTGGAAGCGGCGCTAGGCAACAAACTCCTGCACCGTACAACGCGTAAACTGCGGCTTAGTGAATCCGGGCATAGCGTCTATCACCACGCGCTGTCTATGCTGGAAGCGGCAAAGCAGGCGTTGAATTCCGGCAGCAGTGTGCAGGATATCGCCCAGGGTACGCTGACGCTCAGCGTGCCGAAAGCCGTAGGACGGAGTGTTATTCATCCATTGATGAGGGAGTTTCTGGAACGCTATCCGCAGGTCAACGTGCGGCTTCGCCTGGAAGATCGCTATATGGATTTGATTGACGAGAGTATCGATCTCGCGTTGCGCATTACCCGCTCCCCGTCGCCCGGCCTGTATGGCAGGCCCTTAATGCCCATCAGCCATCTTATTTGTGCAACGCCGGAATATCTTAAGCAGCATGGCCTGCCAGAGCGGCCGCAGGATCTTCGTCATCACAGTTGCATTAGCCTTGGAGAAAACCCCGCAGATGCACGTTGGAAATTTCGCAAAAATGGTCACGCCGAAAGCGTACAGACCCGTGGGCGCTATGCGGCGAACCACACGGGTGTACGGCTGGATGCGGTGTTGAATCACCTGGGTATTGGCAGCCTCCCTCTGTTTACCGCACAGGAGAAACTGGCGAGCGGTGAGGTGATTCAGGTACTGCCGGAATGGGAATTTACCAGTACGTATTCAGGTGAGCTGTGGCTGCTGTGGTCGTCAGGAAAACATATGCCCGCACGAATGCGGGCCATGATCGATTATCTCAGTGAGAAAATGCCCGTTAAGGTGCCAGACCAATGACGTCGGCGACCCATTCACGAAACGCATCAATATCAATCCCCAGCGCCACCTGCGCATTAGCCGGTTGACCGAGCTTGCCTTCGATATCCACCACGGTGGTGCCTGCAGTCCAGGTACCTTGCGTTTCGACCGCCACAAAGCAGGGCTTCAGGGTAAACAATGAGGGACGCACCAGCCAGGCAATGGCGCACAGATCATGCATCCGTAGACCGGTTGTCATGCTGCCGCTGCGGTAGTGACTGAACACGGCATGCAGCATTTTTCCCGTCTCATTCAGCTGCGGCAAAGAGGCCAGATATTCAGGTGTCAGCGTGGCATGATTGGTCACATCCAGACCGCACATCACAATCTCAAGCCCACTATTGAACACCCGTGCGGCGGCTTCCGGGTCGACAGCAATATTGAATTCTGCATTGGGTGTGAAGTTGCCACGCCCGGCTGAGCCTCCCATCATGACCAGACGACGGATGTTGAACTGGCACTCAGGATAGTGCGTCAGCAGCAGCGCAATGTTGGTTAAGGGACCAATAGCAACTAACGTCACTGGTTCTGGCGAAGCCATCAGCACATCGCGAATGGCTTCAAACGCCGGTTTCGCTAACGGCTGGCGCTGATGTTCAACGAATGCATACCCTTCCATACCCGATTCGCCGTGCACACTCGCCGCATCACGGAGCACGCGTAGCAGAGGTGTTGCAGCTCCCCGAGCGACGGGAATATCGGCATTCCAGAAATGCAGCAATTGCAATGCGTTGCGGGTGGTTTTTTCCAGTGAGACGTTACCCGCGACCGTGGTCATCAGCTTGAGGTCAAGCTCAGGGGCAAAAAGCGCGGCGGCGATGGCAGCGGCGTCGTCAATACCGGGATCGGTGTCGAGAATAATCGGCAGGCGCATAAATCCTCCATAAAAAATGCCAGACATCAGTCTGGCATCTTCTCATATCGGCAGGGCGAAAACGTTATTCGACTTCGCGAACATCCACGCGTAGCTCTTTCGGCACTTCGAAAACAATGTTCTCTTCACGCCCTTCAAGCGGAATGGCTTCGCCGCCGCCCAACTCCTGCAAACGCGCAATCACGTTCTGCACCAGAATGTCTGGCGCAGAGGCACCCGCGGTCACGCCCACGCATTGTATCTCTTTGACCCAGGCTTCCTGGATATCGGATGCGTCATCTATCAGATAGGCGGATTTGCCCATCCGCTGAGCCAGTTCGGCCAGGCGATTGGAGTTGGAGGAGTTTTTTGATCCGACCACCAGCACCACTTCAGCCTGTGATGCCAGCGCACGGACGGCCTCCTGACGGTTCGTGGTGGCATAGCAAATGTCATCTTTGCGCGGGCCGACAATTTTCGGGAAGCGGTTACGCAGCGCATCAATCACATCAGAAGTATCGTCCACCGATAGCGTGGTCTGGGTCATGAACGAGAGTTTGCCGACATCTTTGATGGTAAGCGTCGATACATCTTCCGGTGACTCCACCAGATACATGCCGCCCTTCTCGTTGCTGTACTGCCCCATCGTGCCTTCCACTTCCGGATGCCCGGCGTGACCGATCAGAATGGCTTCTTCACCACGACGGCTGGCGCGCGCCACTTCCATATGCACTTTTGTCACCAGCGGACAGGTCGCATCGAAGACCGTGAGATCGCGGCTTTTGGCTTCATTGCGCACTGCCTGAGAGACGCCGTGCGCAGAGAAAATCAGAATAGCACCGTCGGGCACTTCGCTGATTTGCTCAATAAAAATAGCCCCGCGTTCGCGCAGGCTGTCGACCACATAGCGGTTATGTACCACTTCATGACGAACATAAATAGGCGCACCGTAGATCTCCAGTGCGTTTTCAACAATGCTGATAGCACGGTCAACCCCAGCGCAAAAACCACGCGGGTTAGCCAACAGGATCTGCATTCAACCCCTCCAGTACCGGTTCAATCTCCAGTACATCGACATCAAAATGAACGGTTTGACCTGCCAGCGGATGGTTAAAGTCAACGGTGATCGAGTCGCCGTTCACTTCGCGGATCACGCCAGGCATTTCACTGCCATCCATGGAGGTAAAGAGCATAATCGCGCCGATTTCTGGCTCACCTGCGTCCATGAAATCGCGGCGGGAAAAATACTGAATAAGATCGGGCATCGGGGTGCCAAAAGCGGCATCCGGCTCAAGCGAAAACGCTTTTTTCTCGCCCTCTTTTAGCCCCAGCAGGTGCTGCTCCAGCCCTTCAGACAGCGAACCGTCTCCGAGGCGAAACAGGGCCGGTTTACCGTTATTGCGGGTTGACTCAGCGGTGGAGCCATCTTCGAGCTTGAGCGTGAAGTGAACCAGCACCGCGCTATTACTCTGTATGGATTTTGACATGCAGGTTTGCTCACTTGTTTTACGCAAAGGTCGATAAACGGTTGGCCGGATGAGGCAATGACGCCATCACCCGGCCATTTTTTATGCGACTTTCTTCTCTCTGGAAGGTAAGAACCCTTCCAGCACGATCAGCGCGGCACCAATGCAGATGGCAGTATCAGCCAGATTAAAGGTAGCAAAGTGCCAGTCGCCCATATAGAAATCGATCATATCGACGACAAAGCCATGCCAGAGGCGATCGAACAAGTTGCCCAACGCCCCACCAATGATCAGCGCATACGCGATGTTATTCAGCTTCTGCGTCGCCTTTGAACGGTACATCAGCACCGCCAGCACAACACAGATACCGATAGCGATACCGGCAAAGAACCAACGCTGCCAGCCACCGCTATCGGCGAGGAAACTGAACGCCGCACCATAGTTACGCGCATAGTGCAGATTAAGTGACGGGAATAAAGAAACCGTGTCCCCCAGAGCAAAATTCTGGAGGATCAGGTACTTACTTCCGAGATCAATAATCAGCACGGCCACGACCAGCCATAGCCAGCGCAGCCCTGTTGAACAGACAGATTTACTCATCAGGCAAACTTACGTTTTTCGCCGTCACCGGCAACGTTGCTGACACAGCGTCCGCAGATCTCTGCGTGTTCCGCCACCTTGCCGACGTCCTGAGTGTAGTGCCAGCAGCGCGGGCACTTATCCCCTTCGGCTTTGCTTAACGCCACTTTCAGTCCTTTGAGCAATTCGCTCTGTTGGGCATCAGCGGAAGCACCCGCATAATCTTCAACTTTTGCACCCGAGGTCAACAGGACAAATCGTAATTCGTCGCCCAGTGCGGTCAGTTTGGCAGCCAGTTCGGGTTCTGCAAACAGCGTGACCGCCGCTTCCAGAGAGCCACCCACTTTCTTGTCAGCACGTGCCTGCTCAATAACCTTGTTCACTTCGCCGCGCACTTTCAGCAGCTCGTCCCAGAATGCATCGTTCATGGCTTCGGTATCGGCAAGACCGAACAGACCTTCGTACCACTCGCCGGTGAAAACATACTGCTCACGCTCACCCGGCAGGTAGCCCCAGATTTCATCAGCGGTGAAGGACATGATCGGCGCCATCCAGCGAACCAGCGCTTCTGCAATGTGGAACAAGGCAGTCTGGCAGCTACGACGCGCAACGCTGTCTGCTTTCGCGGTGTACTGACGGTCTTTGATGATGTCGAGATAGAACGAGCCCATTTCGATGGAGCAGAAACGCATCAGGCGCTGCACCACTTCGTGGAAGTCGTAAGACTCATAGGCTTTAACGATGTCTTCCTGCGCGGCTTGCGCGCAACCCACCGCCCAGCGATCCAGCACAACCATCTCTTCCGGTTTCACCATGTCTTTTACCGGATCGAAGCCATTCAGGTTCGCCAGCAGGAAGCGCGCGGTGTTACGGATACGACGATAGCTGTCGGCTGCACGTTTAAGGATCTCATCAGAGACCGCCATTTCGCCGGTGTAGTCGGTAGAGGCCACCCACAGACGCAGAATATCCGCGCCCAGTTTGTTCATCACTTCCTGCGGCGACACGGTGTTGCCGATGGATTTGGACATTTTGCGGCCCTGACCATCAACGGTAAAGCCGTGTGTCAGCACCTGGCGGTACGGCGCTTTGCCTTTCATTGCGGTTGAAATCATCAGGGAGGACATAAACCAGCCACGATGCTGGTCGGAGCCTTCCAGATACATATCAGCCGCGTGGCCGGCGAATTCCGGGCGCACATCCACGACGGAAGAGTGCGTGGAGCCGGAGTCGAACCAGACGTCCAGCGTGTCCGGCACCTTCTCATAGTTATCGGCATCGTCACCAAGGATGTCGCGGGAATCCAGATCCCACCAGGCCTGAATGCCGTCAACTTCGACACGTTTGGCCACGGCTTCCATCAGTTCCAGGGTGTTCGGGTGCAGTTCCTGGGTCTCTTTATGCACGAACAGAGACATTGGAACGCCCCAGGTGCGCTGACGGGAGATGCACCAGTCAGGACGGTTAGCCACCATGGATTCGATACGTGCCTGACCCCAGTCCGGGATCCACTGCACGCCTTTGATCTCAGACAGCGACTGCGCGCGCAGGCCTTTCTGATCCATGCTCACGAACCACTGCGGCGTAGCGCGGAAGATGATCGGTGACTTGTGACGCCAGCAGCATGGATAGCTGTGCTGCATTTTCTCAACGTGCAGCAGCGAACCATTGTCACGCAGCAGGTTGACGATGATGTCGTTTGCTTTGAAGACGTTGACACCATCCAGAATCGGGAAAGTCCCCGGCAGATACGCGCCATCCGGGCCAACCGGGTTAGCAATTTCCAGACCGTATTTCTGGCTGATCGTGTAGTCGTCCGGGCCATGACCACCGGCGGTATGTACCGCACCGGTACCGGCTTCCAGGGTGACGTGATCGCCAAGGATTGCAGGCACGTCAAAGTCCAGGAACGGGTGCTTGAAGCGCATCAGCTCAAGCTCAGCGCCTTTAACGGTACCCAGTACGCTGTATTCGCTGATGTTGGCGCGTTTGAGAACGCTTTCGACCAGATCTTTCGCCAGGATAACGGCCTGACCCTCTACCTGTACCAGCGCGTATTCAAACTCCGGAGAAAGGGAGATCGCACGGTTAGCTGGCAGCGTCCATGGGGTCGTCGTCCAGATGACCAGCGCAATCGGGCCATTCACGCTGGAGGCGCCAAATTTGGCTTTTACCGCATCCTGATCGACGGCGTTAAACGCCACATCGATAGACGGGGAGGTTTTGTCGTAATACTCGACTTCCGCTTCTGCCAGTGCAGAACGGCAGTCTACGCACCAGTGAACCGGCTTCGCACCTTTATGCAGGTGACCGTTGCCGATGATTTTACCCAGCGCACGAATAATGTTGGCTTCCGTTTTGAAATCCATGGTCAGGTACGGACGTGACCAGTCACCCAGCACGCCCAGACGGATAAAGTCCGTACGCTGGCCGTCAACCTGGGTCGCTGCGTATTCGCGGCATTTAGCGCGGAATTCGGCAGCGGTAAATTTCTCGCCCGGTTTACCAAATTCTTGCTCAACTTTCAGTTCAATCGGCAGACCGTGGCAGTCCCAGCCGGGAACGTAAGGCGAGTCATATCCTGCGAGTCCTTTGGACTTCACAATAATGTCTTTCAGAATCTTGTTAACAGAGTGACCAATATGAATGCTGCCATTCGCATAGGGAGGGCCATCATGCAGAATGAAGGTTTTTTTGCCTTTTTTGGCTGCACGAATGATGCCGTACAGGTCATCATCGGTCCAACGCGCCAGCATTCCCGGTTCGCGTTTGGCGAGATCGCCACGCATCGGGAACCCTGTTTCCGGCAAATTCAGGGTAGATTTATAGTCACTCATCAGATTCTCGGTTCCGTATTTATTACGTGTCAGGCAGTTAAGCCGGTTTTGATAGCCCAAAGAACTCGCGGGCCGTTGACTCATCACGTGCGATTTGCGCTTTCAATTCATCCAGCGAGCCAAATCGCTGCTCGTTGCGTATTTTCTTACGCAGTATTACATCTATATGGCGTCCGTAAAGGTCCATTGCAACGTCCAGAATATGAACTTCCAGCTGCTGGCGTACGCCTGCAACCGTTGGGCGCGTACCAATATTGGCCACGCCAGGCAGCAATGTTTCGCCTAAACCCACCACTTCTACCGCATACACCCCTTTAACAGGGGAGACCTGACGACGCAGCGGTAAATTCGCCGTCGGAAAACCTATGGTGCGCCCCAGTGCATCGCCGTGAACGACACGCCCGGAAATACTGAACGGGTGGCCCAATAATGCTTCAGCGAGCGGGAGATTATCGTCAGCCAGCGCCTGGCGGACCGCGGTACTGCTTACGCGCGAACCACCGCTGCAAAAGGTTTGGGTGCTGGTGACGTCGAAGCCGTATTTTTGCCCGGCTTTCTGTAATAACAAGAAATCACCTTGCCGACCAGCGCCAAAGCGGAAGTCATCCCCCACGGCAAGAAATTGCACGCCGAGTTTGTCAACCAGCAGGTCACTGACGAAATTTTGCGCCGTTAAGGCCGCAAAACGGCGATCAAAACGGATGCATAGCACGTAGTCCACATCTGATTTTGCCAGCAGGTGTAGCTTTTCACGCAAACGGGTCAGGCGCGCAGGGGCTTTGTCACCAGCAAAAAGCTCAAGCGGCTGCGGTTCGAAGATCATGACAACGACGGGCAAGCCGCGCTGGCGACCTTCTTCGCTAAGCCCTTGTAATAGCGCCTGATGACCACGATGCACGCCGTCAAAATTACCAATAGTCAGCACACACTTTTTCGGTGCCTGGCTGAGATTATGTATGCCACGTATCAGCTTCATGTCTGGCTCAAAACAGTGAAAATCGTCGGATTATACCTTGTACAGCGTGCTACGTTAACCGACGATTGCCAGAAGCCGCCAGAAAGGGGAAGGATTTCATTAAGCTGGCCTCAATTGGTACGAAAAACTGCCCAGGTTAGCGATTTTTATCGTGGAAAAGCTGTATTCATGGTCAGCAAGCTGGTAGAATCCTGCGCCATCACTACGTAACGAGCGTTGTATTTTAACGGCGCTTATTTGCACAAATCCATTGACAAAAGAAGGCTAAGAGGGCATATTCCTCGGCCTTTGAATTGTCCATATAGATCATATTTGGGAGTTGGACCTTGGCTAATATCAAATCAGCTAAGAAGCGCGCCGTTCAGTCTGAAAAGGCTCGCAAACACAACGCAAGCCGTCGCTCTATGATGCGTACTTTCATCAAGAAAGTGTACGCTGCGATTGAAGCTGGCGACAAAGCTGCTGCACAGAAAGCATTTGACGATATGCAACCGATCGTGGATCGCCAGGCCGCTAAGGGTCTGATCCACAAAAACAAAGCTGCACGTCATAAAGCTAACCTGACTGCACAGATCAGCAAACTGGCTTAATCGCCCGCTTGTTGTACTTTGTGAAAAGAACCCGCTTAATGCGGGTTTTTTTATGTCTGTTATTCGCGGTTGATAGCGAATAACACCTGTAGTCCCCTCATCCCTTCTTCCGTAAACGTCACTTCCCGAAAGCCCGGCGTTCGATGAATCCATCCTTTGTGTTCAAAGTGCAGCAGCAAAAGCGCACCCGCCTGCCCGCCAAGATGAAAACGTCTTTCACTCCAGTCGAGACATGCGCAGCATCGTTTCCTCGTCGTTTTTCCTGACACCGCCAAGCCGATGCCGGTAAAGAAAGCCGCGCCCTCTTCAGTCAGCGCATCCCCCTCTTCCGTTACCCACCCTTTATTCCGCAAAGCCTCAAAGATTTTTACCGCCAGTTCACCGGCAAGATGATCGTAGCAGGTTCGTGCGCGCCTTAAGGCGAAAGGCGTTCGGGTTGCAGGAGGGTTTACCCGCCGCCAGGAGACGCCCATCATTTGTTCGATGAGCTGAGCAATGTCCTGCCCGGCAAGACGAAAATAGCGATGCCGCCCCTGGCTCAGGCAGCTAACTAATTGCCGGGCCAGCAGCTTATTAAGATGGGCGCTGGCGGTGGAGGCAGAGATATCGGCAACGGTGCTGAGTTCAGTGGCAGTCCATGCGCGCCCATCCATGAGCGCACAGAGCATTTTTACCCGCGAAGGATCTGCCATCGCGGCAGCGACCGCCGCGATGGAGCGTTCAAGCGCATCGTCTTCGGCAAGCGGCTCAGGATGATTCACGGTCAACGGTGACCTCCCAGGGTTCAGTGGCCTCACTGGCAGCCGCCTGGTTGTCGGTCACCAGAATGAGCTGATTAGCATGATCGCTATACTGTACCAGGATATTTACCCCGCGTAACGCCAGTGCGGCTGCAATTTCCCCTAACTCGCCCGGCCTTTCCTGTTTCAGTTTACGGATCAGCGGACGCGACACATTACGTACCATAAAGCCCGCCGTTTCGAGCACCCCCTGCGCCCTTACCCCCTCTGCAACCAGAAAGTGGGCATGGGCTTCGTTTCCCGTGGTAAAAACACCACCACCTTCAAGGCCAATGCCATTGCTGCCCAGTGTCTTACCCAATTTCTCCAGTTCACCCGGTGCGTTCTTCAGAATAACGTGAATATCGTACATCGTCTTACCCCCGACTTTCCGATGAGTATTCGCGCTCAAGGCGGGCGATACGAATTCGATAATACGCAAAAATGGCTTCCCGGCCTTCAATCTGAGCAGCATGATGAAAGTGGTTTTTCTTCCATTCAAGAATAGAGGCTTCGTCACGCCACCAGGATAATGAGAGGATTTTGCCAGGCGTGGTCAGACTCTGAAAACGCTCTATATCAATAAAACCATCAATCCCACTCAGGAGTGGCTTGAGCTGCGCTGCCAGTTCGAGGTATCGAGCCTGTTTTTCAACAACTGCATCTGCTTCAAAAAGTACCGCTATCATGATTTATCACCTCTATGAATTAACGGTGATAAATTTACGGCATGGAGATCGGAATGCTTCGTCGCTCAGCGAAACGTGGAGTAAAACGTCAGAGGCCGCGAAACAGGGAGGCGTAATCACGGTTGCAGATGCGCTGCACCGCGGGATGCTGAATCATACGTTCGGCGAAGATGGCGTGATACTCCTCCATCACATTCTCCACACGCCCAATTTCCAGCATGCTGTCGTCAGAATAAAAGTCCCGCGCATACAGCGTGGGGGCAACAAATATGGCGTTGTGCGCTGCGCCAAAAGATTTCATCAGTGCGGCGTCATCAAACTCACCGAGAATCTCAACGTTGAGCCCCTGCGAATTAAACCAGTTCAACAGCTTTCTGCCGAGCATAGAGCGGCGCCCGGGAATCAACAGACGACGCTCTTCCAGACAGGCCGGGACAGGCTTATTTAGCGCCGGCTTCTGACACCCGAAACTGAAGCTGAACTCGCCGATCTTCCCCGAAAAAAGGACTTCACGCTGCGTCCAACCGATCGGGCAGTCGCAAATAATCAAGTAGAGTGTAGGCTGGCTGAGTTGCTGCGGCAGCATTTCAT
>DFPL01000086.1 GCA_002377245.1 Enterobacteriaceae bacterium UBA3516 | reverse complement strand
TTTTCCGCCACGGTCAGGTTGGGGGCCAGTTGCATCTCCTGGTAGATAAGCGTAATGCCTGCCGCCAGCGCGTCTTTGGGCCCTTTAATGTGAAAGGGCTGCCCGTCAATCAGGATCTCACCGCTGGTGGCGGTATAGGCCCCGGCGAGAATTTTCATGAGCGTGCTTTTACCTGCGCCGTTTTCACCCATTAACGCATGGATTTCACCCGCGTAGACCGTCAGATCCACCCCTTTTAGCGCGTAAAACTTGCCAAACACTTTGGCAATATTGCGCATCTCCAGAACCGGCGTTTCGCTCATCGCTTGCTCCTGCAAGGGTTATCAATACATGCAGTCCACCACGATGAAATAAATGCAGAATGTCAGGAGCCGTTCATATTTGTCATATACCCTTCATACTTCACGCCGCATGTGCGTTGGCTTCGCTCGTTCACCCCAGTCACTTACTACAGTAAGCTCCTGGGGACTCTCTCCCTTGCCGCCTTCCTGCAACGCGAATTATTTTGGGTATAGTGTGGAATGGTTAACGAAGATCACAATTTATTAACGTTACCAATGGCACGCTTTGCCCTCACCCTGGCCCTCTCCCACCGGGGGATGTTTTCTCCCTCTCCTTTGGGAGAGGGTCGGGGTGAGGGGAGAAACTGACACCGGAGCCCGCTATGCCCTATCGGCACAACTCGTTCTTTGCCAGCGCCCGCGGGCGATTGCTGTTCTTCAACCTGCTGGTGATGGCGGTGACCCTGATGGTCTGTGGCGTAGCGGTACTCGGCTTTCGCCACGCCAGCCAGATACAGGAACAGGTACAGCAACAAACCCTCGATGATATGACTGGCAGCATGAACCTGGCGCGGGATACGGCAAACGTCGCCACGGCGGCGGTACGCTTGTCACAAGTTGTCGGGGCGCTGGAGTACAAAGGGGAAGCGGAACGTCTGAAAGCCACACAGACCGCGCTGCAGCGCTCGCTGGCGCAGCTGGCTCAGGCGCCGCTGGCACGGCTTGAACCTCAGCTTGTCGAGCGAATTACGCTGCGCAGCAACGAGCTGGAACAGAGCGTAACGCAGATGCTGGAGCGTGGTCAGCGCCGGCACCTGGAGCGCAATACCTTGCTCAGTTCGCTCTATCAAAACCAAAGCTATCTGCGCCACGTGCAGATCATCAACCAGCGGGATGGCGGCACCTTGCCTGACCCCCGATTGCTCAGTGAGATGGACAGACTGCTGGATGCCGCTATTCGTACGCCTTCTCCAACGGCCACGGTGCAGCAACTGACGGCGGTGATGACGCAACTGCCGCAGCAGACGCCCAATCCGCTGGTCAGCGGCATTGTGCAGGCGTTTAAAACCGAGCTCGGGCAACTCGGCCCGCTCTCCGGGCAACTGGAAGAGAGTGATATGGCCATCAACTGGTCGATGTTTCATATCAAAGCGCTGGTGGCTATCCTGAATACCGATATCAATCATTACGTTGAACAGGTGGCGCGGGCTTCAGAACAACGTACCGCGCAAAGCCACCGCGAAATGCGATCCATCATCATTTTTATCAGTGCCTTTGCCCTGCTGGCGCTGATCATCACCGGCTGCGCGGGTTGGTATATTTATCGCAATCTGGGCTCCAACCTGACGGCTATCTCCCGGGCGATGACGCAGCTGGCGCGGGGGGAAGCCGATGTTTCGGTCCCGGCGCTGCAACGGCGCGATGAGCTGGGCGAACTGGCGCGAGCGTTTAACGTTTTTGCCCGCAATACCGCCTCGCTGGAACACACCTCCCGACTGCTGAAAGAGAAAAGCACCCAACTGGAGACCACCTTTCACGCCATGCGCGACGGTTTTGCCCTGTTCGATAACCTCGGCTGCCTGGTGGTGTGGAACCCGCAATACCCGCTGCTGCTGGGTTTAGCCGCCGATGCGCTACAGCGAGGGCTGCATTACCAGAGTCTGCTTCGTCAGGTGGGCGATCTGCCCGGCCATGTGCAGGACAATTTGTCGCGCCTGATGCCCAAAGCCCAGGAGTTAAGGCTTGCTGACAGCCGTACCATTGAGCTGCGTTTCAGCCCGGTCCCGGGGCGCGGCATGGTCAACGTGGTGCTGGACAGAACCGAACGCAAAGGGCTGGAGGAAGCGCTATTGCATAGCCAGAAGATGAAAGCCGTGGGGCAGCTTACCGGCGGTCTGGCCCATGATTTCAACAACCTGCTGGCGGTGATCATCGGCAGCCTTGAACTGGTGAGTCCTCAGTCGCCGGATGCGCCGCGTATCTCCCGCGCACGCAAAGCGGCCGAGCGCGGGGCCTTGTTGACCCAGCGTCTGCTGGCTTTTTCGCGCAAGCAGTCGCTGCATCCACACCCTGTCGAGATGCAGCCGTTGCTGGAGAATCTGAGCGAGCTGATGCACCACTCGCTCCCGTCGTCGCTGACGCTGGAGATTGAGGCCCAGCAGCCCGCCTGGCCGGCATGGATTGATATCGGGCAACTGGAAAACGCCATTATCAACCTGGTGATGAACGCGCGGGACGCGATGGACGGCCAGAGTGGGGTGATTAAGATCCGTACCTGGAATCAGCGCGTCACCCGTACCGATGGGCGTAAGCAGGACATGGTGGCGCTGGAGGTCATTGACCGTGGCTGCGGCATGTCGCAGGAGGTAAAAGCCAGGGTCTTTGAGCCGTTTTTTACCACCAAGCAGACGGGCAGCGGCAGTGGCCTGGGGTTGTCGATGGTTTACGGATTTGTGCGCCAGTCCGGGGGGCGGGTGGAGATCGAGAGCGCGCCAGGGCAGGGGACGACGGTGCGCTTGCAACTCCCTCGCGCGTCAGTGCAGGTCGCTGCGCCTGTTGAACAAGAGCCCGCCCAGGAACAGGATCGCGCGGAGAAACTGGTTCTGGTGCTGGAAGATGAAGCCGATGTGCGCCAGACCCTGTGTGAACAACTGCATGAGCTGGGGTACTTGACCCTGGAAGCAGAGTGTGGGGAACAGGCGTTGCAACTGCTGGCGGCGTCGCAGGAGATTGGCATGGTGGTAAGCGACTTGATGCTGCCGGGGCGGCTCAGCGGCGCGGAAGTGATTAACTTTGCCCGCCTGCACTACCCGCATCTGCCGCTGTTACTCATCAGCGGCCAGGATTTACGTCCGGCGCACAACCCTGCGCTGCCGGACGTGGAGCTACTGCGTAAACCGTTTACCCGTGTACAACTGGCCCAGGCACTGCGACGGATTGCGGCGTAAAACGGCTGCGGGCAAGGGCGGCCGCACCCTGCGCACCGTTGAACGCCGAGGAGGAGGCGGCAAGGAAACGCACCGCTTCCCAGGGCAATGGACGGCGGACGTGCGTGCGTGTTGCGGCAATGAGCGCATCGCGTGGGAAGGAGGGCATGTCCATCACGCCACCGCCGAGGATCACCGCGTCCGGGTCAAACAGGTTGATGCTGGTGGCAATCGCCCGTGCGGCATGGTCTAACAGCGCCTGCACAAAAGGCTCTTCCTGCGCGTGGACAAACAGGTCACCGAGTTCATAGTCACGCGGCTGTTGTTCGTACCAGCGGCGCAGCGCCAGCCCGGAACAGACGGTCTCCAGGCAGCCCGGATTACCGCAGCCGCACTGTTGCTGCATATCGCCCTGCGGAATATGGCCCAGCTCGCCCGCCACCCCATGTGCACCGGTCCAGGGGGCGCCGTTCAGCCAGATGGCGAAGCCCATGCCGGTACCGAGATAGGCCCCCAGTACTTCTTTGTCCGTCAGATCGTTTTCCTGCACATCAAAAGAGAGTTGCAGGTTCACATCGCGGGAAAATTCCACCGGACAGCCGAGCGCGGTTTCCAGCTGTTCCGCCAGCCCCACCAGTGACGCGGGCGTCAACGGCAGGTTTGGCGTGGAGATGATGGTGCGCTTATCTTTACCGACCAGCGCCGGAAACCCCATCACCAGTCCGTAGCAACGGGCGTTGTGTTGCTGGAAAAGCTGCTGGAGCAGACCGGTTATGCCCGCTACCACGCCGTGTTCGATGGTTTCTGCAGTGCGACGTTTTTCGCAGTGCAGAATGTCGCCCTCCGCGGTTTGCAGGCAAAGACGGATATGGGTTGCCCCCATGTCCACACCTGCCACCACATTATGCTGTTGGTGCATGAGGATGTACCTCGTTCTTCGCGGCCAGAACCTGCTTTTCCAGAACGGCCCACGCGTCGCCAATATGCTCTGCCTGGTTAAACAAACCGGAGGTGCCGACGATAAACACATCGGCTCCGGCTTCCATCAGGCGCTGGTAGGTCGCTTTGTTACAGGAACCATCAATTTCTATTTCAAAGCTTAGCCCTTCGCGCTCACGCCAGGCTTTCAGCTCGGCAATTTT
>DFPL01000304.1 GCA_002377245.1 Enterobacteriaceae bacterium UBA3516 | reverse complement strand
GGCGATCAGGATCTGAGCTTTGGCCCGGATTATTTGATCCCTAAACCCTTTGACCCGCGCCTGATCGTGAAGATCGCACCGGCGGTCGCAAAAGCCGCGATGGAATCAGGTGTGGCGACGCGGCCCATTAAAGACATGGATGGCTACGTCGACAAGCTGACCGAGTTTGTCTACAAAACCAACCTGTTTATGAAACCGATTTTCTCCCTGGCGCGCAAAGATCCCAAACGTGTGGTGCTGACCGAAGGGGAGGAGCCGCGCGTGCTGCATGCTACTCAGGAGCTGGTTTCCTTAGGCCTGGCAAAACCGATTTTGATTGGCCGTCCTGGGGTTATCGAAATGCGCATCCAGAAACTGGGGCTGCAAATTCGCCCTGAGGTGGATTTTGAGATCGTCAACAATGAATCCGATCCACGTTTCAAGGAGTACTGGACGGAGTATTTCAGCATCATGAAGCGCCGTGGCATAACCCAAGAGCAGGCGCAGCGGGCGGTGATCAGCGATACCACGGTTATTGGTGCGATTATGGTGCACCGTGGCGAGGCGGATGCGATGATCTGCGGCACCATCGGCGATTATCATGAGCACTATAGTGTGGTGCAGGAGATCTTCGGTCATCGCGAAGGGGTGCATGCAGCAGGGGCGATGAACGCACTGCTGCTGCCAAGCGGCAATACCTTCATTGCTGACACCTACGTGAATGAAGATCCGAGCGCCGAACAACTGGCGGAAATCACCCTCCTGGCGGCCGAGACGGTGCGTCGTTTTGGTATTGAACCGAAGGTAGCGCTGTTGTCCCATTCTCAGTTTGGTTCATCAAAATCGCTGGCGGCAACAAAGATGCGTGACACGCTGGCACTGGTGCGTGAGCGTGCGCCTGACCTGATGATTGACGGTGAGATGCACGGGGATGCGGCGCTGGTGGAAAGTATTCGGCATGAGCGTATGCCGGACAGTCCGCTGAAAGGGTCGGCCAACATTCTCATCATGCCCAACGTGGAAGCCGCCCGTATTAGTTACAACTTACTGCGCGTTTCCAGTTCAGAAGGGGTAACCGTTGGGCCAGTGCTGATGGGGGTGGCGAAGCCGGTGCATGTTCTGACGCCTATCGCGTCGGTGAGACGTATCGTCAACATGGTGGCACTGGCGGTGGTGGAAGCGCAGACGCAGCCGCTGTAAGACACTCACGGATGGTGCATTAGCGCTTTTGAGAAACGGTAGAGCCTGATGAGTCAGGCTCTACGCATCGCGGTTTACGTTTGCTGGTACGACGTTGCCGTTGTCCGGCAGGTCGGGCAGATAAATCCGTACAACATCCCCTCCGCAGATTCATCAATATCCTCATAGCTTAACTGAGCCAGAAACATCATCGTCTTCGCGCATTCCGGACATGAGGGGTACTCCGCATCCTGAACCCATGCAGGATGACCACCGAGCTGCGAGAATGTGGTCGGTAAAAACGGATCGGCCGCAAACAGCGGCAGGCGCGCTTCGCCGAGGTGCAAGCTCTCGACCGGAAGTCTTATCCAATCAGCCGCGTTCTCTGATGCCAGTGCAGAGCGGACATTTTGTTCAAGCCACTGCGGTTGTCCGTGCGAATCCACCTTCGCATATACCGTTTCATAAGCTGTGCAGCACTGGCAGGTCAGAATACGAATGTGGCCCGGCCATTCATCGTTGCTGAGGCCAACAGCAGCAGGGGCAACGTCAAAAAGATGAATCAGCGGCATCGCGCAGTGCGGGCAATGGGTACCGGGTTCCGTGACGGCGCGAAAGAGGCCCGGCTCGGCGGGAACCTGTTTGACCAGATGGGTACAGCGCCTGAAGTAGAGATCGCGTCTGCGTCCCTCTTCGGTCAGTTCCCAGCCTGCCTGATGCGCGTAGTGGTGCGGGGGGACATACAATGTCTGGCACCACGATGGCGGTTTCTCACGCCAGCGTTTAAAGTGCTCAACCACCACCTCATCACCTATCCAGGCCAGCGCAATAAGAAGAACGTTGCGGTTTTCATCATCCTTTTCAATGCGATGCAACAGCTCATCGCGTACATCGGGCGGCGCACGGTGAAAAGGCAGGGCGGAATAGAAATCAAGGTCGCCGTCATGCAGCCATTTGCGTAAACCATTATCCAGACGGGCCTCGGTAAAAGCGGCAAGGCAGGTACAGATCTCCTGAGCGAGATCATGTGAACCGCTATCGAACAACTCCTCTGCGTAACCCGCCATACGAAGGCATTCATCCGCTGAGAGCTGCTGATAAAGCTTGTCAGTGGGAACAGGGCAGGGGACCCAGGCAATCAGGGGATCGGGTTCTCGTGGCGCATGTACCCGTTTTAACATCTCAACAGGATCGTTTATTCCATCGAAGACGTTAATGGTTTTCCTGTTTTTCTTAATGAACGCGTCATGCTCCTGCCTTTTTCGCGCATTGACGCAAGGCATGCAGAACCCTTCGGTGCGCAGGGCGGTGGCTGGCAGGATGCGGTTTGCGCATTGCGGATTCTTACAAGGAATACGATCGTCCATGGCAGCGTGTCCTGTTTTGCAAGGTAAGATTTATATCAATGATAATGGATTGCCGACAGGTCGGCTTAAATCCACTCTTTCACCTGAATAAATTCGCGCAGTGCGGCTTCCGGGGATCCTGCTTCTGGCTGGTAGTTATACTCCCAGCGGACAAGCGGCGGCATCGACATTAAAATCGATTCGGTGCGTCCACCGGTTTGCAGGCCAAACAGCGTGCCACGATCCCACACCAGATTGAACTCCACGTAACGGCCCCGACGATAGAGCTGAAACTCACGCTCACGCTCCCCGTAGGGCATCGCTTTGCGACGTTCAACAATCGGCAAATAAGCCTCGGTATAGCCGTTACCCACCGCCTGCATAAAGGCAAAACAGGTTTCGAAATCCGGCGTGTTCAGATCGTCAAAGAACAGTCCGCCAATGCCACGCTGCTCATCGCGGTGCTTAAGGTAAAAGTAATCGTCACACCATTTTTTGTAGCGCGGGTAGATATCCTCCCCGAACGGCTGGCACAGGTCGTGGGCGGTCTGGTGCCAGTGAATGGCATCCTCTTCGAAACCGTAGAACGGCGTCATATCAAACCCGCCGCCAAACCACCAGACCGGGTCAGCACCCGGCTTTTCGGCGATGAAAAAACGCACGTTGGCATGGCTGGTGGGGACATAGGGGTTACGCGGATGCACCACCAGAGACACGCCCATGGCTTCGAAACTGCGCCCGGCCAGCTCAGGCCGATGGGCGGTAGCGGAAGCGGGCATTGCCGTTCCGCTGACATGGGAGAAGTTCACCCCCGCTTGTTCAAAGATTCCCCCGTCGCGCAGCACCCGGCTGCGTCCACCGCCGCCGGCTTCACGTTGCCAGTTATCTTCAGCAAAGGCTGAACCGTCGAGTGCGGACAGCTTCTGGCAAATATCATCCTGCAGTTTGAGCAGAAAGGCTTTTACATCATGGGTGTCTGGTAGGGTCATCAGCGTTTCGTCGAATGGGCTTTATGATTATCGAACCAGTTAAAGTAACTGATCACACCGGAGGCGATGGCGCTGGCAATTTTTTGCCGGAAAGCCGTTGTGCCAAGCAATTTTTCTTCCTGCGGGTTGGTGATAAAGGAGGTTTCAACCAGCACCGAGGGAATAGACGGTGATTTTAGCACCACAAACGCGGCCTGTTCTGTATTGCGACTGTGCAGGCGGTGAACGGGCTTAATCTGGCGCAGAATGTGTGAGCCCAACGTCAGGCTGTTTTTGATGGTGTCGGTCTGAACCAGATCGAACAGAACCTGCTGAAGCAGATGATCTTTATCAGTGGCTTTTTTACCCGCGACATCATCGGCGGCGTTCTCGCGATCGGAGAGGTATTTCGCCATGGCGCTACTGGCGCCACGGTTGGATAGCGCAAATACCGATGCACCCGCAGCGCTTGGGTTAGTAAAGCCATCAGCATGAATGGACATAAACAAGTCGGCACCGTGCTGGTGGGCAATTTCCACCCGATCGTATAACGGGATGAACGTATCCCCGCTACGCGTAAGCCGTGCATCAATGCCGTTATTTCTGAGGATGGTGCGAACATTTTTGGCAATCGCCAGCACCACATGTTTCTCTTTAGAACCATTACCGCCAATGGCGCCGGTATCAATGCCGCCATGGCCGGGGTCGAGCATGACAATGCGCTTGCCCCCCGCTTTTTTGGCTTTTACCGGGCTATGGCCCGTGCGGGTTTTAAGGGCTGTGTCTTCTTTTGCGATAGCGCGCGACATGCCGGTCAGCGTCAGAGCGGCAAGGCCTGCTTTGAGCATCTGACGGCGCGAGGTGAATATTTTTAACGGTTTTGAAGTGCTCATACGTCAGTCTTATTATCCATAGTCCCTGGTGTTATATCGTATCGTCCTGGTCGTTACGACAGTCCTTAGTAATAAAAGTTTTACTTTTCATTTCAATACATGACAGAGTGACATTATGCCATTTCCCCGACTCGACTTCGCCGGATATTGGCGGCAGGGGACGTTCACGCCATAATCATCAGAAATATAGTCAAAAGAGGCAATTAAACCATGGAGATACGCGTTTTTCGCCAGCAAGACTTTGAAGAAGTGGTCACCTTGTGGGAGCGCTGCGAACTGCTGCGCCCATGGAATGATCCGGAAATGGACATCGAACG
>DFPL01000228.1 GCA_002377245.1 Enterobacteriaceae bacterium UBA3516 | reverse complement strand
AAGAATGCCGGTTCGAAATAAAGCGCAGTGGTTCGCTTACCGCCAAATTTGATAAAATTCAGCACATAGCTGTTACTGTAAATCAGATATTTCGAAATTGTCTCCATCAAACTGCTGCCGCCGCTGAGGATAATTTGCGCCATTTCTGCCGCCGCCAGCATCACCACCAGCCCAACCACCAGCCAGAAGAAGCGTAGAATCTTCCGATGGTTATGGGGTGAGATGGTCTTAAAGCGAATACTCCAGACCATGCCAATAATGATGACGATGTAAACAAACAGCATGGTCGACGTGACATACTTACCGGCATTCAGAGACTGGCCAAACAGATAGTTGAATATCGTCAGCGCGGCCCCTGCCCCCAATGCGATCATCAGCTTCTTGAGGTTAATCTTGTCGACGTACAGCAGCAGCAACAGCGGTAAAAAGGTGACGATGGTTATCGGAAAGCTTTCGCCAAGCTGGAGAAGTTTGACGTTCACCAGCAGGTAAATCAGCGGCAGCAGCAGATAACTACAGATTCTGATAGAACGAGACATATTCCTCCAGCATCTGTTTCCCACTGTAAGCGACCCGACTGCGGGCGCTGAAAGCCTCAAGCGTTGTGGCAAAGACCGCCTCGGCAATATCCGCTTTGTGCTTTTGCACCAGCGGGAGCACCTCATCTTCAGCAAAGGTTTTGCCGCCAGACTTAACCAGCACTTCGCGAGCGGCATCGCTATGGGTGGCGATAACCGGCACGCCAATGGACAACGCTTCACACAGGATAAGCGGGTAGTTATCGACGCGGGAGGTAAAGAGCAGCGCGTCCATCTGATTCAATTCGCTCATTAATTTGCGCTTGTCGGTCAGAAACCCGTGGTTCACCACGTTAGGCCCTTCGAACGGTGAAAACTTGCCGAAGGTGTGCAGCTCAACCTTTTCACCCAGAGCCATCACATCGCGCACCAGTTTCTGATTGGTTTTCCCGTCATAGCGCAGATCGTGCGCCACCACGGCAATTTTCGGTCGACCCCAGGTCACCGTCACGGGCGACAGATCGGCCAGAATCGCTTCCGTGGCGACGTCGATGCCGTTATTAATGATCTTGCAACGACCGGCACCGTAGAGGCTGTTAAAAGCGTCCGCCACGTGCTGGCTTGGAGAGATAAACTGGCAACCGAGTGCCATCATTTCATTAAACAGATGGCGTTTTTCGCCCACCAGCTGATGCGCGCGGTCAACCTTGACCGGCGGGTAATTCGCCAGCGTCGGACATTTTTTACAGCCCTGCTTCCAGCCTTCGCAGCCGTCGGTAAAGGCGCAGCGCCCGGTCACGCTCCAGTGATCGTGCAACGTCCACACAAACGTCACGTCCGGTTTATGCGCGTTCAGCTTCTGGCAGAACGCCACCACGTCGGCCAGGTTCAGCCAGTAGCTGTGCATCACGTGAAAATGCAGTACCACCGGGCCTGGCGTTCGGCTGACGGTACGGTAGAGGTTATTCAGGTTGCCAAAAACGTCGCGATTGAACAGACGAAACAGCGCCAGGTTGGCCATTGAGGTCAGGCGTGGTGTCTGCTTGATGACGTTAGGGTAATCATTATGGCTGACGCTTTTCTTGCCCCCTTTGCCATAACCGTAAACAAAGCGGGAGCGCATGCCTTGTTGCAACGCACGTTGGTGCAGATCCAGCGCCACACCCGCCGCGCCGCCTTCTGCGAGGCGTACGTTAAACTGTAAAATATTCATGCTCTCACCTTCACGCGTGCTTTTTCACCTACCACCAGCGCGTTATCCGGCACATTGTCCAGCACCACGCTGCCTGCGCCGATAACCACGTTGTTACCGATGGTGATATCTCCCAGCAGCACGACGTTGGCGCCTAACTCAACGCCATTGCCAATCACCGGGCAGGCCAGACTTTTTGCCCCACGGTTGCCTATAGTGACGCTGTGACGAATGGTGAAATCATCCCCTGCCACCACGTGTTTATTAATCACCACCGCATAGCCATGGTGAATGGTAAAACGTCGCCCGATGGTGGCTGCTGCCTGAATCTCGTAACCAAACAGGCATTCGGTAATAAAGCGGTAGGCCAGCAGCACCGGGGCGGCCCAGAGATTGTTAAGCACATTTTTCTTACGCCATACCGAGCAAAAATGGGCAATACGGTAGGCTGCGACCATGCAGCACGGGCGCAAACTCCATTGATTGGCGCGAAAATCCTCCAGACGCATCATTTCCCCCGCAGGCCATCGGCCAGACGTTTGCCGTTACGCACCGATAACAGGGTGAGTAACGTGCGCCAGTTCATGCGCTTGTTGCGGATCTGATAGAGCGTGAAGAGCTGATACTTCTTACTGGCCCGGTCGAATTTGGCTTTGTGTTTGCGGTAAAAATGGAAGTAGCCGGAGAACTTTTTTGGCGACGAGGTGATCTGCATTTCACCATGATTGATGTGCAGGATCTGCGTCGCTTTTTCGATTTTCCACGGCTCGCCATACTGCTCGACCATACGTAAAAAGATGTCGTAATCCTGCGCGGCTTTCAGCTGCGTGTCGAACAGGCACTCTTTAAAACGCCATGACCAGCTAAAGACCTGATTGCCGACAATATTGCGCTTGTAGAACAATTTGCGGGAAAACGGCGACTTCGGGTACAGCGGCAGACTGGCAGGCTGAGAGTAAACCTCACCCTGGCAGACATAATCGTTGGCATAAAGGAACGCGCGGGTTTTCAACCGATCGCGATCGGCTAAAAAGACGGACAGACGATCGTGCGTCCATTCGTCATCGTCATCGATGCCGGTAATAAACTGCCCCGACGCCTGCATGATGGCCTGATTTCGCACCGCGCACGCGCCAGAATTAAAGGGGTTGCGGGTATAGCGCACACGCGAGTCACCGAGGTCGTTTACAAACTGCTGCAACTGCTCAAAGTTTGCCGAGCAGTCGTCGACAATAATCATTTCCCAGTGGTCATAATCCTGACGCAGCACCGATTTGATGGCGCGAATGGCAAGCTGCTGACGATTCCACGTCGGCATATAGATCGAGATTAATGGACGTTCTGTGGTCATTTTTTTCCCCGATTGGTCTATTTCCCCCTCACCCCGGCCCTCTCCCTCAAGGGAGAGGGAGAGAATGTTCCCTCTCCCACTGGGAGAGGGTTAGGGTGAGGGGAAAACGTTACTTACTGTCCGATTTGTATTCGTACTCGTAATACCCGTAATCCTGGTACCCGGTCGCGCGACGGAAGATGGAGTTAAGGATGACGCCTTTGACCTGAATGCCGTTTTGCTCGAAACGACTCAGACTGGTCTGTACCTCTTTCACCGTGTTCACCGCATAGCGCGCCACCATCAGGGTGGTGCCCGCATGGCGGCCCACGATAGCGGCATCGGTCACGGCGAGGATTGGCGGGGTATCAATCAGCACCAGGTCATAATTCTTGCTCGCCCAGGCCAGTAGTTGCGCAAAACGTTCGCTCATCAGCAGTTCGGAAGGGTTCGGTGGCACCTGACCACGCGGCACCAGATCGAAATGCGGAATGGAGGTCTGCTTGGCGCAGCTTTCAATGGCCCCTTTACCGACGAGGATGTCAGACAGGCCGTTGACGTTATCCGTACCCAACAGTTCATGGGAGTAGCCTTTACGCATATCACAGTCGATCATCAATACACGTTTGTTGGCCTGGCTGATTACCGCCGCGAGGTTGGCACAGACGAAGGTCTTACCGATTGATGGGCTGACCCCGGTCATCATCAGCACATTGTTATTGGCCTGCATCATGGCGAAGTGCAGGCTGGTACGCAGACTGCGCACGGCTTCAATCGCGAGATCCGTAGGGTTACCCACCGCCAGCAACTGGCTCTGCTTGTAGCGTTTAACCCCTTTGACGGTTTTGACACTGTCACGCGCTTTCTGCCATTCCGAGAGCGGGATGCTGGCGTAAACGCTGATCCCCTGCTCTTCCAGCACCTGCGGGCTTTCGATACCGCGGTTGAACAACGAACGCAGCAGAACGACCACAACCGACAGAATCAATCCAAGAATGATACTGCCCAGCACAATCAGCGCTTTCTTCGGCTTGAGCACACCCGGTTGGGTAATTGCCGGGTCAACGATACGCACATCGCCGACGGTACTGGCTTCGGTGATTCGCAGCTCCTGCTGTTTGTTGAGCAGCTGCATATAGACCTGCTGACCGGATTCCACATCACGCGTCAGGCGGACAATCTCCTGCTGCGTTTTCGGCATCGCGGTAACGCGGTTATTCAGCTTGGTTTTTTCATCTTCCAGCGCTTTGCGTTTTTCCAGCAGCGTGCGATAGGCCGGGTGCACTTTGGTATAGAGCTTGGAGATTTCCGCTTCTTTGAAGGTCAGCTCATTGAGCTGCGCATCAATATTGACCATTGAATCCAGTACGGCTTTTGCTTCCTGGGGTAAATCGACGGAGTCTTTTTCCTGACGGTAGGTGTTGAGTTTATTCTCAGCCACATCCAGCTTACCGCGCACTTCCGGCAACTGTTTATCAAGGAAGGCCAGGCTCTTGGCGGCTTCTTCAGATTTACGCTGAATATTCTGCTCAAGGTAATTTTTGGTGATGCTGTTCAGAATGGCGCGAATCTGCTCGCGGTCTTCGCCGGTGTAGCTCAGGCTCAACACGCCGGTATCTTTGCCGTTTTCCGTGACGCTGAGGCTATTTTGCAGATTGTTGATCATGCCGAGCGTGGAGAACTTGGTGACCGTGAACTCACTGTCCGTTCCTGCCGCAATACTGCTCACCATGATGCTCAGACCGTCTTTTGACAGCGTTTGACCAACTTCACCTTTGGCGCTAAATCCGCCGTCACTGGTGAGCTGGTACTGCTTCGGACCGAGTACGGTCACGGTGAACGTTTGCTCTACCATGCTCTTTGGTACGACAAACTGCGTCACCTTCACGGTCTCATTTTGCCGCCCCATCAGACGGTCCCAGCCCGCGCCAAAAATCGGGAAGGTCTTTTTCGTGACCGCAATGTCCAGATCTAAATCATCAACGGTTTTGCCCAGCACCATGCGTGACTGAATCAGCTGAATTTCAGCGTCAGAGGCAGGGGGTTTATTAGAGAGCGCACTGTTAAGGTTTTGTACCAGTGAGTTGCCGGTGTCCTGCTCGATTTGCACCAGCGCATCCGCACTGTAAATCGGGGTAGCAAACAGGCAATAGATGATGGCACCGACCGCGAAGAGCGAAGTAATGCCCAGCACCCACCAGCGGGCTTCGACCACCGTGCCAATCAATCGACCAATATCAATTTCATCGTTGCCCACCGCCGGGGCGGCAGAATGGTGTGTTTTTTCGGTCATGGTTATCCCTGCTGAGCGTTAAGCGCCTGCGCCCATTGACGGGCAGACTGGTCGATTAAGGTGTAAACGGCCTCGAAAGCGTCGCGGCTTTTACGGTAGGGGTCGGGAATCTCCCGTTCCCCCTCCCAGTGACCAAACAGCATCACTTTGCCGCGCATTTCGGGCGCGATTTCACACAATGCGGCGATATGCCGCTTTTCCATAACCAGAATCAGGTCGTATTCCCGACACATCTTCCCGGAGATTTGCCGGGCGATATGGCCCTCAAGCGAGAGCCCATTGTCCTGGGCCACGCGCGCGGCCTGCGCGTCAGCCCCTTTACCTGACAGCGCCCCCAATCCTGCAGACGCTACCGTAAATGACGGCTGATATTTTTGCAGCAGCCGCTCCGCCGTCGGGGAACGGCAAATGTTCCCCACACACACCACCAGAATTTTGTTAAACATCGCGTATCACCAGGTATGTACGTCGCGTGCCGTGTCCGTCATATAACGAACGCCATTGATGGTTGGCAGCAACTGATTGATGAGACGATTCCAGCGGGCAACCGGTGCGGTTGTGACGTAAACCACGTCGTAAGGCTGGAGACGGAATTCCGTTGCCATCACCAGAGAGGTGGCGTCGGACATATCAAGCTGGTAAATGTTGGCAATCTTGCCCTTCGCACTGCCCTCGCCTTTCAGCGGACGAATCACGAAGATACCGCTGGCGTTGGAGGTGGTCAGGTCGATACCTTCCGCCTGGCCGAGCGCTTCGGTCAGCGTCATGCCGCTGAAGTCCATTTTGAGGGTGCTCTGTTTTTTCACTTCACCCATCACGAAGACTTTCAGGTCGTCGTTACGCGGCACAAAGAGAATATCGCCGGGGTAAAGCAAACGGTTCTGACTGAGATCGCCGTTTTGCATCAGCGCCTGCAGAGAGATCCGCTCCTCTTTACCGTTATGGGTGAGAACCACGTTGCGCCAGTCGGCGGTATCGGTCAGCCCCCCGGCTGCGTTGATAGCATCCAGCACCGTGAGCGGTACGTTAGTGATTGCCTGCTGGCCTGATTTTTCAACCTGGCCCGAGACATAGGCTTTCTGCGAGCGGAAGGCAGCGATGTTAACGTCCACCTGCGGGTCAGCGATGTACGTCGCTAAGCGGCTGGTAACATCACTGCGGATTTCAGCGAGCGTTTTTCCTGCGACATGGACACGACCAATGTAGGGATAGAACATGCTGCCATCGGGTTGTACCCAGTTACCGGTGTCGCTTGAGCTGCGATATTGACCCGCAGGCGTGGTCAATTCCGGGTGGTCCCAGACGGTAACGCTCAATACGTCACCAGGCCCAACGCGATAATCGTAGTTGGATATTTCCTGATCTAAAGACATATTGGGTTGAGCAACATTTGGGCGTGGGCGTAATTGTTCAACCAGACGCGGAGTCAGTGGATAAACATTCACCATGCGGTCTAAATCAAAATCAGCATCCTGCTGTTTGATCACATCCTTTCCCATCGTAGACATATTGCTACCGGGAAGTACGGTGCAGCCACTCATCAAGGTCATGGACACCAATAAAGGTATCAATTTCGTTTTGGATTTCATCATTGATTAATTATCACTTTTGCAGAGTAATTATCCTGTGTATTTAAATAAGCGCTCAAGCCTTTACGAAATCAGAATGCAGTTAATTACAACTTAAATTAACTGGTATCAATCCTAAAATCCGCTTATTCAACCACATGCTATTGACAGAATAATCCAGACGTTTCGACACGCTGTCAGGCATGCTACCGCCCTTGGCTTCCAGCTACCAATCTACTGTTGAAACAGTAACTTATTGATTCACACCTCTCGCACATCAGTTTATTCACGCATTTTCCTGATTACGGAAGATTCGGCAGGCATAAGAAATAACGCTGATAAAATGCATTTAAAATAACTTTACGGGTATATTTGAATCATGCTGCGAGAATTGTTGCAGCTAAGCGAATTACAGGCAAGATAACATCCTATGGTTAACAGCTTTTTAAGATTAATATTAAGCGCAAATATTCGCGTTTTTAGGAATTTCTCGATATTGACAAACCCTTTACTCACCTATACGAATGCGAAATATCCGAAAATTGATGGGCTGGATTTAAATTAATAATCTCACTTTTATTAAGGTGAAATGAAATAATTTATATTCTTCGCTGCGGGCAAATATAAGATAAATCGTAGGCTGCCATTGCAATTTAGGCCAGCTTTATCCATGATCTCATTATGACAATTGTCATATTACATAAGGTGTTAAGCAAAAGATGGAATGGATTGCCGATCCGTCAATCTGGGCAGGTCTGGTCACACTCATCGTGATCGAACTGGTGCTCGGTATTGATAACCTGGTCTTTATCGCGATACTGGCGGAGAAATTACCGCCTGCACAACGCGACCGTGCTCGTGTCACCGGACTTATTCTGGCGATGCTGATGCGTCTGGTGCTCCTCGCCTCCATATCCTGGCTGGTGACGCTGACCAAACCGCTTTTCTCTTTCCGGGATCTCAGTTTCAGTGCCCGTGATTTAATCATGCTGGTAGGGGGCCTGTTTCTGCTTTTTAAAGCCACCGTGGAGCTCAACGAGCGACTGGAAGGGAAAGATAGCGATAACCCCACGCAACGGCGCGGGGCAAAATTCTGGAGCGTGGTCGCGCAAATCGTAGTGCTGGATGCGGTCTTTTCGCTTGATTCCGTCATAACCGCTGTCGGGATGGTCGACCATCTGGCGGTGATGATGGCGGCAGTTATCATTGCGATTTCCCTGATGCTGCTTGCCAGCAAGGCCCTCACCCGTTTTGTAAACAACCACCCGACTATCGTTATCCTCTGCCTGAGCTTCCTGCTGATGATTGGCTTCAGCCTGATTGCCGACGGGTTTGGTTTCCATATTCCTAAAGGCTATCTGTACGCCGCGATTGGCTTCTCAGTCATGATTGAATCGCTCAATCAACTGGCGAATTTCAACCGTCGCCGCTTCCTGTCGGCCAATCAGACGCTGCGCCAGCGAACAACCGAAACCGTTATGCGTTTGCTGAGTGGTAAAAAAGAGGATGCCGAACTGGACGCCGATGCGGCGTCGCTGCTTGCTGACCACGACGACAGTCAGATTTTCAATCCGCAGGAACGGCGGATGATCGGGCGGGTGCTTAATCTCAACCAGCGCACGGTGAGCAGCATCATGACCTCCCGGCACGATATCGAGCATATCGATCTCAATGCGCCGGAAGCGGAGATCCGCGCGCTGCTGGACAAGAATCAGCACACCCGTATCGTGGTCACGAGCCAGGATGAAGAAGAGGACCTGCTCGGCGTGGTGCATATTCTCGACCTGCTGGCGCAATCGCTGCGTGGCGAGCCGCTGGATTTGAAAGTGCTGATACGCCAGCCTCTGGTCTTTCCTGAAGGCTTACCCTTGCTGCAGGCGCTTGAACAGTTCCGCAACGCGCGCACTCACTTTGCCTTTGTGGTGGATGAGTTTGGTTCAGTGGAAGGCATTGTGACCCTGAGTGATGTGATGGAAACCATCGCCGGGAATTTGCCAAATGAAGTGGAAGAGATAGACGCCCGCCACGATATTCAGAAAAACAGTGACGGGAGCTGGACGGCAAACGGTCATATGCCGCTGGAAGATCTGGTGCAATTTGTTCCGCTCCCGCTGGATGACAAACGTGAATATCACACCATCGCAGGGCTGCTGATGGAGTATTTGCAGCGAATTCCGAAGCCGGGAGAAGAGGTACAGGTGGGCGATTACTTGCTCAAAACGCTGGAAGTCGAGAGCCATCGTGTGCAGAAAGTGCAGATTATTGCGCTTAATACGGATAACGAACTCGACTATGAAGTGTAAGGGTGCCCTCTTCAGGGAGGGGGCCCACAAAATAATACGAACTGGCCTGGTCCCCCTCTCCTCTTTGGGGAGAGGGTCGGGGTGAGGGGAAAAATGCGGCGCTGATCAGAGCTTATTCAGCAGCTTTTTCAGATCCTTACCGTTCTGGCTGTCTTTATTACGATCCGCCCACTCGTTAAGTTTGCGTTTCGCCTCATCCTGCAGATGTTTACGCAAAATCTGATCCACCTGCAGACTGTAGTTGAGAGACTGCCATTGGCCATAGACCGTTAACGGAATAGCGGTATTCTTCAGATACTCCACCAATTTACCGTCACCTTTCCAGCCCTCAAGCACGCGCACCGTGAAACGCGTGTCGACCTGCTCTTTGATCAGATCCAGTTCCCCTTCACCAGAGAGCGTGAGCAGTGGCGATGCGCCCTGCATGTCTTGCATGGTCATCACGCCGTCGTCGAGGGAGAGCTCAGTGCGGAAGCTGTCCAGCCGGGTAGCATTGTCGTAATTCTGCTGCACTTCAACGTCGCTGCTGCGCGCGACCGCCTGCTGAATCAGCTGCTGGAAGTTAAGTCCCTCCATGCGGCTGTCTTTAATCTCCACATGAGCATCACCCTGCCAGTTATGACGGAAATCATCGGCATCAACACGATTACCCGAGAAATCCCCGGCCATCGACAGTTTACCGGTCAGAGAGATAGGGTAATCAAAGGCGGTGAGAATGGTGCCGATCTCAACGTTATCGAGACGCGGCTGGAACTGCGCCTGGGAACGATCGGTACGCACATCCAGGGTGCCCGGCAGCGAAATATGCCCCTCTCCCAACTTTCCTTCCAGCGTCGGGATAGTGAGCAGCCCGGCCGCGTTGGTAAATTGTCCATCGACGTCGGCAAACTGCATGCCACGCCACTGAATACGTTTGGCTGTAAGAGAGACCTTTGCCGAGAAATCACGCAGGCTGGTGTATTCGGGCGGTACGGTACTGCTGGCGATGACCGGACGCGGCAATCGCGGGGGTAATTTCTGCCCCTGCTGCGCACTGGTGGATTGTGTGGCGGGATTGTCTTTAGCGATGAGCAGATTATCCAGGTTCAGGGTATCAAACTGCAGATCGAGCGCCCACTGGGGTTTTCCGCCAAGCGTCACGCTGCCTTTGCCGCTAAAGGCGCTGTCATTTGCCGTCAGCTGTAAGGCATCAAGGGTAATGCGTTGACTGTCACCCTGCCACTGCCCCGCCAACGACCCCAGGCCATTGATCCCCTGAGGGGGAACGTCCCCGCCCTGAAGCTGCCATTTCAGATCGCTGATGGAGGCGCTGAGATGGCGCGGGTAATCGCTGGCGTCCACCTTCGCTTTCAGGGAGAGCGTTAAATCACGCTGATCGCGATTCACACGGCCGGCGAATCCGACACTCGCCTGGTGCTGCGCATCCTGTTCCATCTGCAGACGAATATCGCGCACGGTCACCTGCTCATCATCTTCATGCTGAACAACCAGTACGCTGTCTGCCACCTGCAGGCGGGCAATGTCCCAGGACCAGCCACGATCTTCCGCCACCTGCGGCAAAGTGTTCTCTTTGGGCGCAACCGGTGCATCTTGCTGCACGGCGGCGCGCGTTTGCGGCGTCAGTTGAATGACGGCGCCCTTGAGCATCACCTGTTTGACCTGCAATTGATGAGAGAGAAGAGGTAACAGCCCCACGTCGAGCCGCATATTGTCGGCTTTCACTACCGGTTGCGCCGCACCCGGCGCGGTTAACGTTATGCGCCCGGACAGGATGCTGAGCTGCGGCCAGACATGCCAACGCAGGGGGCCATCAAGCTGAAGCTGGTAGCCACTGCGCGCTTCAACCTGACGCACCATGTAGGCACGAAAATCGTTGGGATTGACCATTATGACCAACGCCGACAGGCCTGCAACCAGCACGACCAGTAGAATCATCAGCGTGGTTAATACTCTTCTCATGGCAGCCTCAGTGGGGGGAAATCACTCAGTCTTTGTCGATACGACTGGCTACGGCGCCCTGTTGATCGCGATACTTCGCATCCTGGCGACGGTTGTAAGGGCGATCGGCCGGGCCTGACAATGGCTCAAAGCTCAGCGCGCCAATCAGCATGCCGGGACGAAGCGCCAGCGGCAGTTTGCCGGAATTATAGAACTCCAGCACGATACAGCCAGACCAACCCGGATCGATACGGTGAGCGGTGACATGCACCATCAGACCCAGGCGGGCAAGTGAGGAGCGCCCATCGAGCCAGCCGACTAAATCTGAAGGCAGCGTAACGGATTCATAGGTCACCGCCAGCGCCAGTTCACCGGGGTGCAGGAAGAAGGCATCGCCTTCGGGCAGAACGATTTCGTCACTCATGACGCGTTCAAGGGCGGCGCTGACTTCATCTTTAGGCCCGCTCAGATCGATAAAGGCAGCGGTATGCCCGCGGAATGTACGGAATTTATTGCCCAGACGAACGTCCACCGTCGCGCCATTAATGCGCTCTACGGGCGGTCGCGGTTGAATCGACAAACGGCCCTGATCCAGCCAGGCTTCAATATCGCGATCACAAAGACGCATGGCACTTTCTCCTTTCGTGCATTACGCCCCTGATAAAACAGGGGCTAAGCAAATTAACTTAAGGGTACAGCCTAACATGTATTATTCAAAAAACTGGCTGATTTTGGCTTTCAGTATGTCGATGGCAATGCGGTTTTTACCCCCGCGCGGCACAATAATGTCGGCGTACTGCTTGGAGGGTTCAATAAATTGCAGGAACATCGGACGGACGGTTTTCTGATACTGGGCCATCACCGAATCCATGGAACGACCACGCTCGTTCACATCACGCTTAATGCGGCGCATCAGACAAATATCCAGCGGCGTGTCGACAAATATCGAGAAATTCATCTCGTCGCGCAGGCGCGCATCGGTCAACAGCAAAATGCCTTCAAGAATGATCACTTTCTTGGGCTTAATATGAATGGTTTCTGGCGTGCGGGTGTGCTCAACATAGCTGTAGACCGGCAGTTCAATATCCTGACCGCTTTTCAGCATCTGTAGATGCTGGAACAGCAGGCTATGATCCATCGAACTGGGATGGTCATAGTTCGTTTTCACACGCTCTTCCATCGACAGATGGCTTTGATCTTTGTAGTAGCTGTCTTCCGGAATAACGCCGATGTGCTCATCACCGACCTGTTCGCGCAATTCGCGATAAAGCGTACTGGCAATGAGACTTTTACCCGAAGCCGATGCGCCGGCGATACCAACAATGACGCACTGATGTGACTTATCAGTCATAGATTTAGCGACCTGATTAACCTGGATGTAA
>DFPL01000120.1 GCA_002377245.1 Enterobacteriaceae bacterium UBA3516 | reverse complement strand
TTCTTTCAGTCTTTCGTTATACTGCCAGCCGGGCTGCGGGTCGTTCATCAGGGTCGCGAGGTGAATCTGTGCCGCACCGGAATAAAGCGGGCTGGGCAGCGTGGTCATGTTTTTCAGCTCAGGTTTGAGCAGATCCTGCCAGGATTCCGGTTTCACCGGGGCTTTGGTGTGATAAGCGATCCCCGTGGTGATGAGTTTGGTGCCGTAGTAGTAACCGTCTTTGTCGTACAACTGGGCATCGTAGCGGCTGGCCTGCGGTGACTTATACGCCGCCAGCAGATTTTTTTGCTTCAGGGATTCCATCGTGACGCTATCGGCGATGAGTAATACGTCCGGGCTGGCCCCTCCGGCGGCGATTTCCGCCTGCAGACGGGCAATCAGCTTGGTGGTTCCGTCACGTATCCACTTCACTTCCACATCCGGGTGTGCCTGCTCAAACGCACTGACCGTCATTTGTGCATCTTCGTTAGGCTGGCTGGTATAGAGCGTGAGGGTCGATTTGGCGAAGGCCGACGCGCTCATCATGGCCAGAAAGACCACAGACAGTACAGGTGTTTTAATCATGTTTTCATCCCCTTGGTTTTCGTTGTGACGATTAAAACAAGGGAATCTGACAGAAATATGACCTGATTTTTTCGTAGTAATAATTTCATATTCGCGGGCTAGCATGTGCCAAATGTCTTCAGCAGGATGCAAATATGACCCCGGAAGCCCGCCGCAGCGAGATTGTCTCTCTCGTGACTGAACAGGGTGAGAGCAGTATTGAACAGCTCGCCCATTACTTCGGCGTTTCGCTGCAAACCGTGCGCAGCGACCTGCGTGAGCTCACGGCACAAGGCCTGCTGCTACGCCGTCACGGGATGGTCGCCCCTTTCGCACGCGAAAATATTGGCTATCAGCAGCGTGAGATCGTCAACGTCATCGGCAAACGCTGGATTGGCGAGCGCGTCGTTCAGCTACTGAGCGACGCGGAAAGCTGCTTTCTCGGTACCGGCACCACCGTTGAGATGGTGGCCCGCGCCCTGCCCGTGGATAGCCAACTGGCAATCTGTACCAATAATCTGCATGCCGCCACGCCGCTCAGCCAGTTAGCGGGCTGCGAACTGACGGTGGCAGGTGGGCGTGTGCGTAAACGCGATCTGGATGTGATCGGCAGTGATGCGCTGACTTTTTTTCGCCGTTATCGGGTCGACGTTGGCGTGGTATCCGTAGGCGGCATTGGCGAAGAGGGTGAGCTGTATGATTTTAACGACGAGGAAGTGGTGGCCCGCCTGGCGCTGGTCGCCAGCGCCGAAATCAACGTGCTGGTGGTAGACAGCACCAAGTTTGGCCGCCGGGCGATGTGCCGCAACGGCGATATCGGCGATTTTCACTATGTGGTCAGCGACCGGGCGCCCACGCCGCAGCAAAGAGAATTACTGGCGCGACGGCAGACACGATGGTTGTGTCGGGAGGACGCGTAACGCGCCCTCCATGCCGGATGGGGCTAAATGTTACCCCTGGCGCAGGTTCTGGGCTGCTTTGACCATGTTTGCCAGCGCGGCGCGAGTTTCCGGCCAGCCACGGGTTTTCAGGCCGCAGTCCGGGTTCACCCACAGACGCTCAGCCGGGATACGCTTGGCGGCTTTTGCCAGCAGGGCTTCAATCCACTCTACGCTTGGGACGTTCGGTGAGTGGATGTCATAGACCCCCGGCCCGATATCGTTCGGGTAGTCGAAGGCTTCGAACGACTCCAGCAGCTCCATATCTGAGCGCGATGTTTCAATAGTGATCACGTCCGCATCCAGCGCCGCGATGGAATCCATGATGTCGTTAAACTCGCAATAACACATGTGGGTGTGAATCTGGGTGTCATCTTTCGCCACGGCGGCATTGATGCGGAAGGCTTCGACGCCCCAGGCCAGATACGCCTCCCAGTCGCTGCGGCGCAGCGGCAGGCCTTCACGCAGGGCCGGCTCATCAATTTGAATGATGCCGATACCGGCCGCTTCCAGATCCGCCACTTCGTCACGCAGCGCCAGCGCTATCTGTTTGGCGATGGTTTCGCGACTCACATCTTCACGCGGGAAGGACCAGCACAGGATCGTCACCGGGCCGGTCAGCATCCCTTTTACCGGCTTGTCGGTCAGAGACTGGGCGTACTTCGCCCACTCCACGGTAATGGCTTCCGGGCGGCTGACGTCGCCAATCACCACCGGCGGCTTCACGCAGCGGGAGCCATAGCTCTGCACCCAGCCATTCTGGGTGAAGACGAATCCCTCCAGATGCTCACCGAAATACTCGACCATGTCATTGCGTTCGGCTTCGCCATGCACCAGTACATCCAGCCCCAGCCGTTCCTGCTCCACAATCGCCTGTTTGACGTGTTCAGCAATGCCGGTGCGATAGTGGCTGGCGTCAAGATTGCCTTTTTTGAAGTCCAGACGCAGGCCACGAATTTCGGTGGTTTGCGGGAACGAACCGATGGTGGTGGTGGGCCAGGCAGGCAGCTTAAAGCGCGCACGCTGGGCTTTTGCGCGCACGGCGTAGGGACTGTTGCGCTGGCTGTCCTGCCCGGTTATCGCCGCCAGGCGGCGGGTAACAGCCGTGTTATGCACACGGGTGGAATGACGACGCGCCTGAATCGGTGCGCTCCACGCTTCAATGGCTGCGGTGTCGCCGCTGTTCAGGGCATCGCGCAGCAGTGCAAGCTCTTCACACTTCTGCAGCGCGAAGGCAAACCAGCTCTTTACCTCGGCATCGAGGCGTGTTTCTACACTCAGATCGATGGGGCTATGCAACAGCGAACAGGAAGAGGCCACCCATAGCGGACGTTGGCCGTTGATCGCTGCAATTTGTGCATATTTTTCGCTGAGATCGGCACGCCAGACGTTGCGGCCGTTGACCAGCCCTGCCGAGAGCAACCAGTCAGAGGGCAGGCGCTCGTGTAGCCTGGCAACGTCATCCTTTCCGTGAACAAAATCAACGTGCAGACCCTGTACCGGCAGTGCCGTAATGGTGTCGAGGTTCGGTGTGACGCCCTCGAAATAGGTGGTCAACAGCAGCTTCACCTGCCCGGTTAACGCATCGTATGCTGGTTTAAAGGCGTTCAGCCATGCCTGCGGCAGTTCCAGCACCAGCGCCGGTTCGTCGATTTGTACCCACTCGACGCCGCGTGCGGCGAGCTCCGCCAGCACCTGCTGGTAGACCGGCAGAATATCGTGCAGCAGGCTCAGGCGATCAAACGCCTCACCTTTGACTTTACCCAGCCACAGGTAAGTGACCGGCCCCAACAGCACGGGCTTGACCTTGTGGCCCAACGCCAGCGCTTCGTCCACTTCATCCAGAAGCTGGGTCCAGGTCAGTTTGAACTGCTGGCCCTTAACGAACTCCGGCACCATATAGTGATAATTGGTGTTGAACCATTTGGTCATTTCTGCCGCCGCCGCGGGTTCGCCGCTCGGTGCCCGACCGCGCCCCATACGAAAAAGCGTATCGATATCAATGGAGCCGTCTCTGTTCTGATGACGAGCCGGGACGTTGCCGAGCAGCAGGCTGGTGGTCAGAACATGGTCGTACCAGGCGAAATCACCGACCGGCAAGAGATCGATACCCGCTGCTTTTTGCTGATCCCAGTGACGGGCGCGCAGTTCACGCCCGACCGCCAGCAGTTCATCACGGGAAATGTTTCCCGCCCAGTAACCTTCTTGCGCTTTTTTCAACTCGCGGCGCAGGCCAACGCGAGGAAAACCGAGGGTGTGGTTTAAAACTGTCATATGAGCTTCCTCTAAGTCATTGTCAATCCGATGGATTTTGAATTCAGGGAAGGCGGTAAGTTTGCTTATCTCCGGGAGCTTACTGAAGTAAGTGAGCGGGGTAAGTAAACGCAGCCAACGCGCCATAAATTTAAAAGACGAAGGATTTTAGCCGTCCAGATGTTTACACATCTATATTTGGCGGTTACTGTATATTCCTCAAGCGCAAATTGTTCACGCCGAAGTGAAGGACTTTCATGATCGAAATTAAACATCTGAAAACGCTGCAAGCGTTACGGAACTGCGGATCGCTCGCGGCGGCGGCGGCCACGCTGCACCAGACGCAGTCCGCACTTTCCCACCAGTTCAGCGATCTGGAACAACGCCTTGGCTTCCGGCTTTTTGTGCGTAAAAGTCAGCCCCTGCGCTTTACGCCGCAGGGTGAGATCTTGCTGCAACTGGCAAACCAGGTGCTGCCACAAATCACCAGCGCATTGCAGGCCTGCAACGAACCCCAGCAAACGCGCCTGCGCATTGCCATTGAATGCCATAGCTGTATTCAGTGGTTAACCCCGGCGCTGGAGCGTTTTCATACCCAGTGGCCGCAGGTGGAGATGGATTTTAAATCCGGCGTGACCTTTGACCCGCAGCCTGCGCTACAGCAGGGTGAGCTGGATCTGGTCATGACATCGGACATTCTGCCGCGCAGCGGTCTGTTCTATTCGCCGATGTTTGATTTTGAAGTACGTCTGGTGCTCTCCCCTGACCATCCTCTGGCCACCCGTGCACGGATCACGCCGGAAGATATCGCCGCCGAAACCTTGCTTATTTATCCGGTGCAACGCAGTCGGTTGGATATCTGGCGTCACTTCCTGCAGCCGGCTGGCATTAGCCCATCGTTAAAAAGCGTGGATAACACGTTGCTGTTGATTCAGATGGTAGCCGCACGGATGGGGATCGCCGCGCTGCCGCACTGGGTGGTAGAGAGTTTTGAACGCCAGGGTCTGGTGGTCACAAAGACCCTGGGTGAGGGGTTATGGAGCCGGTTGTACGCCGCCACGCGCGATGGTGAGCAGCGTCAACCCATTACCGAGGCGTTTATTCGCTCAGCGCGGAACCACGCTTGCGACCATTTGCCGTTTGTTCGGAGCGCGGAGCGACCCACTGTCGATGGACCCACAGCGAGGCCATTATCACCGCAGCCCCAATAATAAAGCTCGGCCAGTGCGGCTGCTCCTGCCAGATGGCAAGGTTAACCAGCAGCCCGGCCGGAACGTGCACATTGTTCATGATGCCAAGCGTACCAGCATCCACCTGCGTTGCCCCGTAGTTCCACATAAAGTAACCCAAACCTGAAGCAACGACGCCGAGCCAGATAAGCACCCCCCATTGCAGATTCGTGGTCGGCAGTTTTTGTGGATTTCCCAGCGCAAACCAGGCGGTCACCGCCACCACAAACGCCCCGAGGTAGAACCAGGCAAAGGCGTTGTGCTGCGGCATCGGACGGGTTTCCATCAGGCGCTTATAGCCCACCATGCCGATAGCAAAACTAATGTTGGCGAGCTGTACAAACATCAGGCCAGTCCAGAAGTGGTCGCTGACTTTGTCATAACGAATAATCGCCGCCCCCACGACCGCCAGCAGCGCACTTAGCGCGTAGCCCCAACGCAGCTTGCGCTTACTGAGCAGGTCATAAATCAGCGTGATGTAGAGCGGGGTAAAGACGGTGAAGAGTAAAAACTCCGTGACCGTGAGGTAGAGGTACGCCCGGAAGCTGAACAGGTACATGATACCCAGCTGTAACGCCCCCACCAGCATATACAAGCCGAGGGTTTTAAACGGCAGCCCACGCGTGCGCAGGAAAGGTAAAAAGACCAGTGCCGCCAGCCCGACGCGCATCAGCACCGAAAAATAGCTGTCAACGTGCCCGGCAAGATACTCGCCAATCAGACTAAAGGAGAAGGCCCACAGGATCGTGGTGATGATGAGAAGCGCCACAATGAATGTCTCTCTGAATAAGGAACATCCATTGTAGCGGAGTCTTTGGTTGACGACTGGTCAATAAATGATCTTAAAATCAGTCCAGGAACAATTTGCGCAGATAGTGGGGAACGGCGTTATCCGCGTTGGTACCGATCACTTCCAGCTCCGGGTGCAAATCTTTCAGGCGCTGGTGCGCGTTACCCATGATGCACCCCTTGCCCGCCATGGAGAGCATTTCGGCATCGTTCATGCCATCACCAAAGGAGATGCACTCTTTCAGGCTGTAGCCCAATGCTGCCGACACCGCTTCCAGCGCATGTCCCTTCGACACCCCACCTGCCATCACTTCCAGGCAGGTCAGCGTAGAGAAGCTGACGTTAACGCGATCGCCCCAGCGGGCATTGATGGCCTGCTCCAGCGGCAGCAGTTGTTCGTGGGTCTCGCAGGTAAAGAAGACTTTGCTGATCCCTTCCGGCTCCAGCAGGCCTGGCTCGTAAAGAGAGTACTGGAAAATCGCCTCTTTAAAGAAACGCATTTCGTCCGGGCGGTGGCGGTTCATAAACCACTCGTCATCACGGTAGACGTTGGTGACGATATCCGGGTTGTTATGCACGACGCCAAACAGGTCGCTGGCGATGTCACGGTCCAGGTTATGGGTGAACACCAGATTGCCGTCGGTATCGTGTACGCGCGCACCGTTCGAGGTGATCATATAAGCCTTGATCTCCAGGTTGTCGCGGATTTGCCCGACATCCACATGATGACGCCCGGTGGCGAAGACGAAGTTGACTCCGCGCTCGGTGAGCAGCTTCAGCGTTTCTTTCGCATACGGGGAGAGTGTGTGATCGGGGGAGAGCAATGTGCCATCTAAATCAGATGCAACAACCTGATACATAAGAACCTTATACCTCAATAATTCATTAGTTATGCCGATCGAAGAAGTCGACGATGGCGCTGAGCGCGACTGAGCGCATGGCGTCCTCTTCAAAGAGGATCTCATGGTACGCGCCCTTTATGACAAACGGCTTGCCCCCTTCACAAGGGTGCCCCGCTGCGGCGCGAATATCACAGAAGCGATCGTGCATGCGGTTATCCACAACACGCTCCTCCTCTGCCTGAATAATTAACATCGGCGATGTGTCGGATGCCGCCCCTGCCAGCACCTCTTCACCCGCCAGAATGCCTTCCCGCACCCAGTGCCAGGTCGGCCCGCCGACGCGTAGCTGGGGCTCATCGGCATAAAAACGCAGATTGCGTCGATAGCGTTCCCGACTATGGGTCAGCGTGTTTATCGCAAACGGCAGCGCATGCCAGCGGCCGGTTCCAATTGCGTAATTTTCGCGAATACGCGGGTAACCTTCCGCCCAGTCAAGCAGCGGACGGACCATCCAGTCCGGCAGATGAATGATGATGCCGAACATCGGCGCGCACAGGGCAATGGCATCACAGTTTGCTTGCGGGTGGCGCTGCACAAAAAGCGTGGCAATCGCGCCGCCCATGGAATGCGCCAGAATATAGCGTTTACGCCAGGGGCCGGGGGCCACTTCCTGCTCCCAGAATGCCAGCAGATCATCAACGTAATCACTGAAATTGACCACATGCCCGCGGTGGGAGTCTTCCAGCAAGCGGCCGGAACGCCCCTGACCGCGATGGTCGATAATGAGCACGTCATATCCAAGATGGAAGAGGTCATATGCCAGTTCAGCATACTTCACATAGCTTTCAATACGGCCCGGGCAGACCACAATCACCCGGTCATTCGTGGCAGCATGAAAACGAACAAAACGCACCGGGACGTTATCCACACCGATAAACTCTGCCTCTTCACGCTGACGCCAGAAATCGGTTAACGGGCCGGTAGCAAAGGCTGCGAACGCGCTTTCTCTGGTTTCCCACTCCTTGTTTCGCCGGAACATTGGGTACGCCCTCACTCACGAGAAAAAAACGTTTTTTGTGACCTATAGCAACGTCTGCGGACAATAGCGTATTGTGGCATAAAAACAGACAACCAGGGAGTTTCTCATGACCTTCGAGTGGTGGTTCGCCTATCTGCTGACGTCCATTATCCTCAGCCTGTCGCCCGGTTCCGGGGCGATTAACACCATGACCACCTCGATAAGCCATGGCTATCGCGGCGCAGCGGCGTCCATTGCCGGACTACAAACTGGCCTCGGCATTCATATTGTGCTGGTCGGCGTGGGCCTGGGCACCCTGTTCTCCCGCTCGGTGCTGGCGTTTGAGGTGCTGAAATGGGCGGGGGCCGCCTACCTGATTTGGCTCGGTATTCAACAATGGCGTGCCGCCGGGGCGATCGATCTGAATACCCTTGCGCAGACCCAGTCACGCACGCGCCTGTTTAAACGTGCGGTCTTTGTGAACCTGACCAACCCGAAGAGCATCGTCTTTCTGGCTGCCCTGTTCCCGCAATTTATCGTGCCGCATCAGCCCCAGCTCATGCAGTACGTGGTGCTGGGCGTGACCACCATCGTCGTCGATATCATCGTGATGATTGGTTACGCGACCCTGGCACAGCGTATTGCGGGATGGATCAAAGGGCCGCATCAAATGAAGGCGCTAAATAAGGTGTTTGGTTCGTTGTTTATGCTGGTGGGCGCCCTGCTGGCATCGGCAAGACATGCCTGAGGAGATGACCGGATGGCAGACGTCACCCGGTCTTTCAGTTAGCGCGAAATGATGAGATGAATGCCGAAACCGGCGAACAGCGCACCGGCAAAACCGTCAATCCACTTTGCCAGACGCTGATAACCGCGACGCATCGCCGGTAAGGCAAACAGGCTTGCCACCACGGTAAACCAGGCGAAGGTTTCCAGTGAGATCAGCACGAAGATGCCCCAGCGCGCGTGAGCGCCTACGTTGTCGCCCACAAACAGAGAGAATACCGAGCCGAAGTAGATAATGGCTTTCGGGTTGGCGAGATTGGTCAGCAAGCCTTTCATAAAGCTGCGGCCACTGGTCGCCAGCGCTACCGCAGGCGCTTCGGCATTTTTCTCTTCTTTTTTCAGTGCCCCCCGCAGCATCTGGTAGCCCATCCAGCACAGATAGAGGCCACCGCCGACCATAATGATGCTGTGCAGCCAGGCCATTTTCTCCAGAATCAGATTCAGACCGAGCAAGGCAACACCTGCCCATACCATGACGCCCGTGGTAATACCCAGCACACCCATCATCGCCTCTTTACGGGAGCGGCTGACGGCGGTTTGCGACACAAAGAAAAAGTCCGGGCCTGGACTCATTAACGCCACAATGTGCACCAGGGCGACGGTGAGAAACAGCATTAACATGGTTAACTCGCGGGGAAATAATAAAGTAGGTAACTATCCTGGCATTTTTCGGCCGGGCTGGCTACTCGTCATCACCATCAACATGAGCACGGATCAGCGCCATAAATTCCTGGCCGAAACGCTCAAGCTTGCGTACACCGACCCCGTTCACGCCGAGCATTTCACCGGGCGAGATGGGCATCTGTTCCGCCATTTCAATCAGGGTCGCATCGTTGAAGACCACATATGGCGGCACGTTGTTTTCATCGGCAATCGCTTTGCGCAGTTTACGCAGTTTGGCGAAGAGCTTACGGTCATAGTTGCCGACGGCGGCCTTTTGCATCACCCTGGATTTAATCGCCACCATGCGCGGTACGGCCAGTTGTAAAGGCACTTCACCCCGCAGTACGGGACGCGCGGCATCCGTCATCTGTAAGCACGAGTGTTGCGCAATATTCTGCGTAACCAGCCCCAAATGGATAAGTTGTCGAATCACGCTTACCCAGTGCTCATGGCTTTTATCCCGCCCCATCCCGTACACTTTGAGCTTATCGTGGCCAAGCTCACGGATACGTTGGTTATTCGCGCCACGGATCACCTCGACCACATAGCCCATCCCGAACCGCTGATTAACCCGACCAATGGTGGAAAGGGCAATTTGCGCATCGGTGAGCCCGTCATAGCGTTTCGGTGGATCAAGGCAGATATCGCAGTTGCCGCAGGACGCCTGGCGCCCTTCGCCAAAGTAATTGAGCAGCACCAGACGACGGCAGGTTTGCGCCTCGGCAAAGGCCCCCATGGCATTAAGCTTATGGCGCTCAATGTCTTGTAGCTGCCCGGCGGGTTTTTCTTCCAGGCAACGGCGCAGCCAGGCCATGTCTTCCGGGGCATAGAACAGCATGGCTTCGGCGGGTAACCCGTCACGCCCGGCGCGACCGGTTTCCTGATAGTAGGATTCGATATTGCGCGGAATATCGAAGTGGACCACAAAGCGCACGTTGGGTTTGTTGATGCCCATGCCGAACGCCACGGTGGCCACCACAATCTGCAGGTCATCGCGCTGGAATTTTTCCTGCACGCTGGCGCGCACATCATTCTCCAGCCCGGCATGGTAGGCCGCTGCGCTAAAGCCCCGGCTTTGCAGGCGGGCTGCGGTATCTTCCACCTTCGCGCGGCTATTGCAGTAAATGATCCCGGATTTACCGCGCTGGTCGTGCACATAGCGCAGAAGCTGATCGAGGGGCTTGAACTTCTCCATCAGCATGTAGCGAATGTTCGGGCGATCGAAGCTGTTGATTTGAATCAGCGGGTCGTTAAGCCCCAGCAGACGCACGATATCGGCACGCGTGGTGTCATCCGCGGTGGCGGTCAGCGCCATAAAGGGAACCGCAGGCAGATACTGGCGCAACTGCCCCAGCGCCGCGTATTCCGGGCGGAAATCATGGCCCCACTGAGAAATACAGTGCGCTTCATCCACCGCTAACAGGGTAAGGTTCCAGTGGCGAAGTTGTTCAAGGAAATTGTCGAGCATCAGCCGCTCAGGAGCGATGTAGAGCAGACGGATGTGCCCGGAGCGGCACCCCGCCATCACTTCAAGCTGCTGCTCGCGGTTTTGCGTTGAGTTCAGGCACGCCGCCGCCACGCCGTTGGCAAGGAGCTGATCGACCTGGTCTTTCATCAGGGAAATCAGCGGTGAGACCACCACGGTTAACCCCGGGAGGATCAGCGCCGGAATTTGATAACACAGTGATTTCCCGCCACCGGTGGGCATGACCACCAGGCAGTCACGGCCGGCGAGCGCCGTGTCGATAATATCCAGCTGGCCCGGACGGAACTGCTGGTAGCCAAAGGTTTCACGTAAAACCTGTAAAGCTGCCGATTCCAGATTCAATACTTCCGCCTGCGCCACATGTACCCCATTCACCCGCAAAAAAAACAGGCGCTATTTTCAGCGCCTGCTCGTCAAACTGCAATGCTTAAAACAGATCGTTGAGCATTACGCCAACACCGACGCGTGTCTGATTGAAATTGTAGTCAATCAACGACTCGCCATAACCACTGTACACCTGGGTGTAGAAACGGACATGTTTGGTGATTGGATAGCTAACGCCCAGTTCTGCGCCACCGTAGCCGGTGTTCCAGTTATATTGCCCTTTCACGCTGAAGATGGTCTCTCCATACTGATAACCGATTCGCGCCTGGTAGTAGCCCATATACTTGGTGATATCCGGGTTATCGTCAGTGTTCCCCACCACGTACCAGGGTTTCACCTCTACCAGCCAGTTGCCGTTTTGCGCCATCAAACGCGTGTAGAGGCGGTTCCAGCTACGCGAAGTCGGGTCGGAGCGGCCGTTAGAATCATGGTTGAAACCAAACTCCATATCGCGCAGCGTCCAGCCAGCGAGGCTGTAGTCGGTGGCGAAACCGAGAAATAGCTGCGGTTCATAGTTGGTTTCGCGGAACGGCGAGGAAGCGGGTTCATCGGTGTTCGAAAGCTGCCACCAGGATTTTTGTGTATAGGACGCACCCAGTACAGAATTCGGACCAACAATGCCGCGCCAGAGCGGGAACGCCAGGCTGAGCTGGAATTTCACTTCATCCTTGCGCGCTTCGTCAGACCAGCTATATGTGCGGATGGCCTCTTTGTTCATGTCGCTCGTATAGGTATAAAGCAGGTAGTTCGATTCATACGGATAGAGCGTGAACGGATTATCATGCTCTTGCAGCATATTCGCGATAATACTGCCGCGTACCACGGGTGCATCATGAACTTCTTTTACTGTCGCTTCCTGCGCAAATGCTGCAAATGGCAGCATGCACACTGCCGCAAACCAACCCAGAAACGTCCGCATCGGCTCTCTTTCCCCTGAACAATGTTGTTGAACTGAATATTTTAACGCCACCTATTCTACAGATTTATTGAACTACTGCGCAGGTATCCTTTCTGAAACTGGCAATCAACAATTTAGAGGCATAAAATCAACATTTCATTAACTTTATGGATAAAGCCCCTATGTCAGCCATCCTCACAGCCGATGCCGCGCTCAAACTGGTGGGTGAGATCTTTGTTTATCACATGCCGTTTAATCGTGCACTGGGTCTGGAACTCATTCGCTATGAAAAAGAGTTCGCCCAGCTCAGTTTCAATAATCAGCCGATGATGGTCGGCAACTGGGCACAGAGCATTCTTCATGGCGGGGTAATTGCCTCCGCGCTGGATGTCGCCGCCGGACTGGTCTGCGTCGGCAGTACGCTCACCCGCCATGACACGCTCACTGAAGATGAACTGCGTACCCGCTTATCGCGTATGGGAACCATTGATTTACGTGTGGATTATTTACGCCCGGGCCGTGGAAACCGTTTTACCGCCAGCAGCAGTTTACTGCGCGCAGGAAACAAAGTGGCTGTTGCCCGCGTGGAGTTACATAACGAAGAACAGGTCTATATCGCAAGCGCAACCGCGACCTATATGGTGGGTTAAGTCACAAAATCAGGTAAAGTAACGTCACTTTTTCAGCAACGAGTTCACTGACATGGATGCAAAGCAGACGCGACAAGGGGTGTTACTCGCCCTCGCGGCTTATTTTATTTGGGGTATCGCGCCGGCCTATTTCAAAGTCATTTGGTTTGTTCCTGCCGATGAAATTCTGACTCACCGCATCATCTGGTCTTTTTTCTTCATGATTGCGCTGATAAGCGTCAGCCGGCAGTGGCGGCAGGTCAAACAGCTGCTGAAGACCCCGAAAAAAATCTTTCTGTTAGCCTTGTCAGCCACCCTGGTGGGGGGAAACTGGCTGCTGTTTATCTGGTCGGTGAATAATCATCATTTGCTGGAAGCGAGCCTCGGCTATTTCATCAATCCGCTGGTGAACATTTTGCTGGGGATGATCTTCCTCGGTGAGCGTTTTCGTCGCATGCAGTGGGTCGCGGTGGTGCTGGCGGCGACCGGCGTACTGGTGCAATTGTGGGCCTTCGGTTCGCTGCCTGTCATCTCACTGGGTCTGGCCTTTAGCTTCGCCTTTTATGGTCTCATCCGTAAGAAAATTGCCGTGGATGCGCAAACCGGCATGCTGGTTGAAACGCTCTGGCTGCTTCCCGTGGCGGCAATCTGGTTGTTCGGCATCGCCAACAGTGAAACCAGCCATATGATGCAAAACACCTGGTCACTTAACATGCTATTGATGGCAGCGGGTGTCGTCACCACGGTTCCCCTGCTTTGCTTTACCGGTGCGGCAACGCGTCTGCGTCTGTCCACGCTCGGATTCTTCCAGTACATCGGCCCAACGCTGATGTTTCTGCTGGCGGTGGGCTTCTACGACGAACATCCGGGCGCCGACAAAATGGTGACCTTTGCCTTTATTTGGGTGGCATTGGCTGTTTTTGTTGTCGATGCACTGTATACCCAGCGTCGTGGTCGATAAGATAAACCTCATTAAACTAACCGTCTTTCAGTGGTGGACAGCGTATGCCAGGGCGTAAACAGACTGTTTCAGGACTGCGCATCGCAGATGTAGCGAAAATGGCTAACGTGGCGCCCATCACGGTGTCCCGCGTGCTGAACCAGCCGGAGCAGGTCAAAGAATCTACGCGCAACCGGGTGCTGAAAGTCATTGAAGAGACGGGTTTTGTGCCTAATCAAAATGCGGGTGCGCTGGCATCTAACCGCAGCCGCCTGGTGGCGGTACTGGTGCCGATGCTCACCAACCCCCTTTTTTCGGATACGTTTCAGGCGATTGCTGAACAACTGGCCGCTAACGGTTATCAGGTGCTGCTCGGTATCTCGGGGTATGAAGCCAAACAGGAGCAGGAGCTGCTGGACGTGATCCTCAGCCGCCGCCCGGACGGCATTATTCTCACCGGGACGGTGCACACCGAACCCAGCCGCAAGCGTCTGCGCGCAACGGGCGTGCCGGTGGTGGAAACCTGGGATGTGAGTGATTCGCCTATTGATATGCTGGTGGGATTTTCGCACGAAGAGGTGGGGCGCCGTGTGGCTCATCATTTATTTGGTCAGGGATACCGTCATTTCGCGCTGCTCTCCGTTGATGACCCACGCGGTAAAGTGCGAGCGCAGGCGTTTCTGGAGACCTTACAGTCCCATGGTATCACTGATGTTGTGCATCATAGCTTTACGGAGCTTCCAGCGTTGGAGCAAGGGCGCGAGGGCTTAACACGCATCCTTGAAACGGACAGTGCGCCGCGTGTCGTTGTATGTACTTCCGATACCCTCGCCCACGGCGTTCTCACCGAAGCCGCGAGCCGCCACCTGAAGGTGCCGGAACAGGTTTCGGTATTTGGTTTTGGCGATATGAGCTTCGCTGCGCATACTTTCCCGCCTCTGTCGACGGTACGCATTGATGGCAAACGACTGGGTCAGTTGGCCGCGGCCGCCCTGCTACGTCGCCTGAAAAACGGCGATCATGATATCGTCAATGACGACATCGGCTTTACTCTTATTGACCGACATTCGACGCGCGTCCAGACGCCATAAAGCTCTCGCCTATTATCTTTGTTCGAGAAATTAAATAAGCAAGCGGGAGTCTCGCCTTCGCTTATTCGATATACTTCAATTTCTGCTTCGCATATTTCAAATCTCAATGCTATGTTTTAAGCTCTTTCATTTTCACTGTTCAGGATGAATGCGAAATGATGAGCAGGATTTTTTTGCCCTCCGGCAAAACACGGCTGATGCGCGGGCCGTATATCCTTATCTATATTCTTTTACACGTTATCTATCTGTCCCTCGCCTTCAATCTGGATGAGCGCCCTGTCATTCTCCTGTTGTGCATGCTGTTATATACCTACCTGAAGGTAAATATTAATGCGCAGCGTAGTCGAGACAGTGGATTAAAAGCACGCTATGTGATTATTACCTCGATAACGATTTACAGTGCCTCTGCCGTGCTTGGGTTCTTCTTTGGCGCAGAATGTGAAAGCATCGCGATCAAACTCTGCAACGGCTTCGACTTTCTCGTTTTTTTACTCTTACTTCTCGCCCCTACACATGACAAACCCGCAGATTAACCCTGCAAAAAATAACCCTTTATGGAGAGAAACATGAGCGTCGCTAACGACTATGATTACCGGAACGATCCGTCATTAAGTGAGAAATGGAAGTTTCGTTTCGCTTTCTTTGATAAGAATGGATTACCTGCTTTTTGGGGTGCGACCCCAGCGTGGAGAGAAGCCTTTAAAACAATGACCTTTGGTCAAAAGATTAAAGTATCGATGAACTTCTTCGCCTATTTCTTTTCAGTTATTTATTTGCTGATATTGGGATTGTGGAAAAAATCAATTCTGATCTTACTACTAAATATTGTAGTTGCAGTGATTATTGCGGCAACCGACCTGCGTTTCCTGGCCTTTGTCGTTAATATCTATACCGCCTCGCGGGCGAATATATGGTTTTACGAATTAAAGGTTAAGGGTATACAGACCTGGAGCCTGTAAAACAGAAAGGTTCAGCGTTATTGCTGAACCTTTTTATATATCGACTTACAGCCAGTTACGCCGTTTGAAATAGAGATACGGTGCCAGACCGGCAAGCATCATCAGAACAATGGCTGCGGGATAGCCAAAGCTCAGATGCAGCTCAGGCATAAACTCAAAGTTCATACCATAGCTTGATGCCACAAGCGTCGGCGGCAGGAACACCACGGAGACCACCGAGAAGATCTTGATGATGCGGTTCTGCTCGATATTGATAAAGCCCATCGCCGCCTGCATCAGGAAGTTCACTTTCTGGAACAGGGATTCGTTGTGCGGCAGCAGGGATTCGATATCGCGCAGGATTTCACGCGCCTGTTCGAGTTGACCGCCCGGTAAACGCGCTTTACGCACAAGGAAGTTCAGTGCGCGCTGGGTATCCATCAGACACAGACGAACTTTCCAGCCGATATCTTCTTGTTCCGCCAGCGTGGAGAGGGCTTCATCGTACTCATCACCCTGATGCCCTTCCATGATCACCCGGCTCAGCTTTTCCAGATCGCTATAAATATTCTCGATCTCATCGGCCAACTGCTCAATTTTGGTTTCAAAGAGATCGAGCAGCAATTCGTAGGCGTTGCCATCTACCATGGCCTGGCTACGCGCTCGCATACGGTAGAGGCGAAATGCCGGCAGTTCACGCTCACGCAGGGTAAACAGGCGGCCTTCACGGATAGTAAATGCCACGGTGGAGTTGCCAGCGTGATCTTCCGCATCTTCATAAAAGAAGAAGGAGTGAATGTGCAGACCGTCTTCATCTTCAAAAAAACGTGCAGATGCTTCGATGTCTTCCAGTTCAGGGCGTGTTGCCAGATTCTGGCCAAGTTCCGTTTGCACGCGTTGTCGTTCGTCATCGTCCGGCTCGACCAAATCAACCCATACAGAGCTGGCGAGGTGCTTGATTTCATCAGCCTCGAGGCGGGTTAAACGATTATTTTCGAGTTGAAATGCGCTCAGCATGACCGGGACTCCCAATACAAAAATGTCTGGACAGTTCGGTTGGGCACACAAGAAACATGAGGCGTTTCAGACCATTAAACAGCCTGACTCAGCGCGACGGGAATAAAACAGATCGCTGACAACCACTAAGGCCATCAGCATGAGGAGATAGCCTTAGGAGTTGTTCCTGGATGACAGGGAATTGAGCCAGTATGTACTGGGTGTGTCCAAGGCGAATGTCCTCTTAGCGTGATCGTGCGCGCATGTTACGCCAGCAAAAATTAGGCGTCAACTCGCAACGGAACGCTAAGGGGTAATATTTCCCCCTCAGCGTATAAGGCTAGCAGATTATTACAAAAAGATGATATTTTTCTGAATGTTAGACTGTCTCAAGCCGAGCGTAGGCAGCGACAAGCCATTTGATGCCCTGCCCCTGGAACGCCACCTGCAAGCGGCTGTGTTCGCCGCTGCCTTCCAGGTTCACAATGGTGCCCTCGCCGAACTTCGCGTGGCGGACCCGCTGCCCCAGCTTGTAGCCGGTGTCGTTTTCTGCCATCGGTGTTCCCATGCGCTGGTGGTTGACCGGGCGGCTAACGGTGGCGCGTAAACGTACCTCTTCCACGCAGGCTTCCGGCAGTTCGCCCACAAAGCGCGACGGGCGGTGATACACCTCTTTGCCGTACAAGCGACGGGTTTCCGCGTAGGTGAGCGTCAGTTTCTGCATGGCACGGGTCACGCCGACGTAAGCCAGACGGCGCTCCTCCTCCAGACGCCCGCCTTCATCCAGCGACATCTGGCTCGGGAACATCCCTTCTTCCATACCGACGATAAACACCTGCGGGAACTCCAGACCTTTCGCCGAATGCAGCGTCATCAGTTGCACCGCATCCTGCCAGGTATCAGCCTGTCCTTCCCCCGCTTCCAGCGCGGCATGGGAGAGGAACGCCTGCAGCGGCATCAGATCTTCATCTTCTTCGTTGTAGCTGAACTGACGCGTTGCCGTCACCAGTTCCTCTAAGTTCTCGATACGCGTCTGGCCTTTCTCGCCTTTTTCCTGCTCATACATCATGCGCAGACCTGAATCTTTGATCACCCGATCGGTCTGTACGTGCAGCGGCATTTCGGCCGTTTCCTGAGCCAGAGCGTCAATCAGCTCCATAAAACGCTGCAGCGCACTGGCTGCGCGTCCGGCCAGCGCTTTTTCCTGCAATAACTCACGGGTAGCCTGCCACAGCGTTAGCTTGCGGTCGCGGGAGGCCTGCCGCACCACATCCAGCGTACGATCGCCAATCCCACGCGTTGGCGTGTTGACCACACGTTCAAACGCCGCATCATCATTACGGTTAGCAATAAGACGCAAATAGGAGAGCGCATCTTTGATTTCCTGACGTTCGAAGAAGCGCATCCCCCCATAAATACGGTACGGCATGCTGGCCTGCAATAACGCCTCTTCCAGTACACGCGACTGGGCGTTGCTGCGATAGAGAATGGCGCACTTCTCGAGCGCACCACCGTTGTCCTGCCAGGTTTTAATCCGGTTGACGACAAAGCGGGCTTCGTCGAGTTCGTTGAAGGCGCAGTAGAGCGAAATCGGCTCTCCCTCAATGCCTTCGGTCCACAGTTTTTTGCCCAGACGACCGTTGTTATTTTCGATCAGGGCGTTTGCCGCACTGAGGATATTGCTGGTCGAGCGATAGTTCTGCTCAAGACGGATGGTTTCGGCACCGGGAAAATCCTTCAGGAAGCGTTGAATATTCTCCACTTGTGCGCCACGCCAGCCGTAAATGGACTGGTCATCATCACCAACAATCATCACTTTGCCGGTGTCCCCTGCCAGCAGGCGGATCCACGCGTACTGAATGTTGTTGGTATCCTGGAA
>DFPL01000117.1 GCA_002377245.1 Enterobacteriaceae bacterium UBA3516 | reverse complement strand
CAGGGCCGCGGCTTCGCCGTGGTGGCTGGTGAGGTCCGTAACCTTGCCAGTCGAAGTGCACAGGCGGCAAAAGAAATAAAAGGGTTGATAGAAGACTCGGTCTCGCGTGTGCAGCAAGGGTCAACGCTGGTGGATACGTCCGCGCAAACCATGATGGAGATCGTCCGCTCAGTGACGCAGGTGAACGACATCATGGGGGAAATTGCCTCTGCTTCGGATGAACAACGCCGTGGCATTGAGCAGGTGGCGCTGGCCGTCAGTCAGATGGATCAGGTGACGCAACAGAACGCTTCGTTAGTCGAAGAAGCGGCTGCGGCAACCGATCAACTCGCCCATCAGGCGGACAATCTGACGTCGCTGGTTGCCGTATTTAAACTTGAAGACCCAGTTTCGTCACCCGAAGTGGCACCGCCAAACGGCGTGCCTGTTGCATCATAAACCAGGTTGAGAACGCGCTATGACTTCATCGCTGCCCAGTGGGCAAACGTCATCCATATTGCAACAGATGACTCAGCGCCTCGCGCTGTCTGACGCGCATTTTCGTCGAATTTGTCAGTTGATTTATCAGCGAGCCGGGATCGTACTCGCCGACCATAAAAGGGACATGGTGTACAACCGCCTGGTGCGTCGTTTACGCACGCTGGGACTGGACGATTTCGGTCGTTATCTGAGCATGCTGGAAGCCAACCAGAACAGCGCAGAGTGGCAGGCGTTTATCAATTCCCTGACCACTAACCTTACGGCCTTCTTCCGCGAAGCACACCACTTCCCGGTGCTGGCAGAGCATGCCCGTAAGCGCAGCGGTGAGTACCGTATCTGGAGTGCGGCAGCATCTACGGGCGAAGAACCTTACTCCATCGCGATTACCCTCGCGGATGCATTGGGTATGGCGCCGGGTCGCTTTAAGGTGATTGCCAGCGATATCGATACCGAGGTGCTGGAAAAAGCGCGCAACGGTGTTTATCGCCAGGATGAGCTGAAAACGCTGTCGCCTCAGCAGCTCCAGCGTTATTTCATGCGTGGCACCGGGCCGCATGCCGGTTTAGTCCGCGTGCGCCAGGAGCTGGCAAATTATGTCGAATTTATGCCGATGAACCTGCTCGATAAACAGTACAACGTACCGGGGCCGTTCGACGCCATATTTTGCCGTAATGTAATGATTTACTTTGATAAAACGACGCAGCAGGACATTCTGCATCGTTTCGCACCATTGCTTAAGCCTGACGGATTACTCTTTGCCGGGCATTCGGAGAATTTCAGCAACCTCGTGCGTGAGTTTAGCCTGCGTGGCCAAACTGTTTATGCGCTGAGTAAGGAAAAAGCATGAGTAAAATCAGGGTAATGTCTGTCGATGATTCCGCGCTGATGCGTCAAATCATGACCGAAATTATCAACAGTCACAGCGATATGGAGATGGTGGCTACCGCACCGGATCCATTGGTTGCCCGGGATTTAATTAAAAAATATAACCCGGACGTGCTGACGCTGGATGTGGAGATGCCTCGTATGGACGGGCTGGATTTCCTCGAAAAGTTGATGCGTCTGCGGCCTATGCCAGTGGTCATGGTCTCCTCCTTGACGGGAAAGGGTTCAGAAGTCACATTGCGCGCGCTCGAACTGGGTGCCATCGACTTTGTGACCAAACCGCAGTTGGGGATTCGTGAAGGGATGCTGGCCTACAGCGAGATGATAGCCGAGAAGGTGCGCACTGCGTCACGTGCGCGTCTGGCTGCTCATCATCCCACTGCCGCACCCGTTACCCTGATGAAAGCCGGCCCGCTGCTGAGTTCTGAAAAACTGCTGGCTATTGGGGCGTCAACCGGAGGAACAGAGGCAATTCGCCATGTACTCCAGCCATTGCCGCTCTCAAGTCCGGGTATTCTGATTACGCAGCATATGCCGCCGGGCTTTACCCGCTCTTTTGCTGAGCGTCTGAACAAACTCTGTCAAATCAGCGTGAAAGAGGCAGAAGACGGTGAGCGTGTATTGCCAGGGCATGCTTATATTGCCCCCGGCGATAAACATATGGAGCTCGCGCGTAGTGGCGCGAACTACCAAATTAAAATTCACGACGGCCCGCCGGTGAACCGGCATCGTCCCGCCGTGGATGTGCTTTTCCATTCGGTCGCCAAACATGCGGGGCGAAACGCCGTCGGCGTTATCCTCACCGGGATGGGCAATGATGGGGCGGCAGGAATGTTAGCGATGCACCAGGCCGGTGCCTGGACCATCGCGCAGAATGAAGCAAGTTGTGTGGTGTTCGGCATGCCGCGCGAGGCCATCAATATGGGTGGCGTGAGCGAAGTGGTCGATCTCAGTCAGGTTAGCCAGCAAATGCTGGCGAAAATCAGTGCCGGACAGGCAATACGTATTTAACGAGGAGTGAAGTTTTATGGCGGATAAAGAGCTCAAATTTCTGGTTGTTGATGATTTCTCCACGATGCGTCGTATCGTGCGCAACCTGTTAAAAGAGCTGGGGTTCAACAACGTTGAGGAAGCTGAAGACGGCGTTGACGCGCTGAATAAACTTCAGGCCGGCGGCTTTGGCTTTGTGATCTCCGACTGGAACATGCCGAACATGGATGGCCTTGAGCTACTTAAAACCATCCGTGCTTCCGGCAACATGGCGACGTTACCGGTCCTGATGGTAACGGCGGAAGCCAAGAAAGAGAACATTATCGCAGCGGCACAGGCTGGTGCGAGTGGCTATGTAGTGAAACCGTTCACTGCTGCAACCCTGGAAGAGAAACTCGGTAAGATCTTCGAGAAACTCGGCATGTGAGGACTGGACGATGATTCAACCTTCTATTAAACCTGTGGAAGAGCATTCACCTACCGACATCATTGCCCGGATCGGCAGCCTGACCCGTATGCTGCGTGACAGCCTGCGCGAGTTAGGTCTCGACCAGGCGATTGCGGAAGCGGCAGAAGCCATTCCCGATGCCCGCGATCGTCTTGATTACGTGGTACAGATGACGGCGCAGGCTGCTGAGCGCGCGCTGAACAGCGTTGAAGCGTCACAGCCGCATCAGGATGCGCTGGAAAAAGGGGCGAAAACGCTGTCAAAACGTTGGGATGAATGGTTTGAAAATCCCATCGAACTGAGCGACGCCCGTGAACTGGTCACCGATACCCGTAAATATCTGGGTGACGTACCGGGCCACACCAGCTTCACTAACGCCCAGTTGCTGGACATCATGATGGCGCAGGATTTCCAGGACCTTACCGGTCAGGTTATCAAGCGCATGATGGATGTGATTCAGGAGATTGAGCGTCAGCTGCTGATGGTGCTGCT
>DFPL01000205.1 GCA_002377245.1 Enterobacteriaceae bacterium UBA3516 | reverse complement strand
TACTATCAGTTCCAGGTGGTCATTAAGCCCTCCCCGGACAACATTCAGGAGCTGTACCTGGGTTCGCTGAAAGAGCTGGGTATGGACCCTACCATCCACGACATTCGCTTCGTTGAAGACAACTGGGAAAACCCAACGCTGGGTGCCTGGGGTCTGGGCTGGGAAGTGTGGCTGAACGGCATGGAAGTCACGCAGTTTACTTACTTCCAGCAGGTTGGTGGCCTGGAGTGTAAACCGGTGACCGGCGAGATCACTTACGGTCTGGAACGTCTGGCCATGTACATCCAGGGCGTAGACAGCGTTTACGATCTGGTCTGGAGCGACGGCCCGCTGGGTAAAACTACCTACGGCGACGTGTTCCATCAGAATGAAGTGGAACAGTCCACTTATAACTTCGAATACGCCGATGTGGATTTCCTCTTCTCCTGCTTTGAGCAGTATGAGAAAGAAGCCCAGCAGTTGCTGGCGCTGGAAAATCCGCTGCCGCTGCCTGCTTATGAGCGCATTCTGAAGGCTGCCCACAGCTTTAACCTGCTGGATGCGCGTAAAGCCATCTCCGTCACCGAACGTCAGCGTTATATCCTGCGCATTCGTACCCTGACCAAAGCGGTAGCTGAAGCTTATTATGCTTCCCGTGAAGCCCTCGGCTTCCCGATGTGCAACAAGAATAAATAAGAGGCGGCCATGTCTGAGAATACTTTCCTGGTGGAAATCGGCACCGAAGAGCTGCCACCAAAAGCCCTGCGTAACCTGGCGGAATCTTTTGCTGCCAACGTGACGGCAGAACTGGACGCGGCTGGCCTTGCGCATGGCAACGTTGAATGGTTTGCGGCCCCGCGTCGTCTGGCACTGAAAGTGGCTAACCTGTCCGCTTCTCAGCCAGACCGCGAAGTGGAAAAACGCGGCCCGGCCATTGCCCAGGCGTTCGATGCCAGCGGTCAACCGAGCAAAGCAGCAGAAGGTTGGGCGCGCGGTTGTGGTATCACTGTTGACCAGGCTGAGCGTCTGGTGACCGACAAAGGCGAATGGCTGCTGTACCGTGCGCACGTGAAAGGCGAAAGTGCCGAAGCGCTGCTGCCGAACATGATTGCCTCTTCGCTGGCTAAGCTGCCAGTGCCTAAACTGATGCGCTGGGGCGCAAGCGACGTCCACTTTGTGCGCCCGGTGCACACCGTCACTTTGCTGCTGGGTGACAAACTCATTCCGGCAACCATTCTGGGCATTCAGTCCGATCGCGTCATTCGCGGCCATCGCTTTATGGGCGAGCCGGAATTCACCATCGACAACGCCGACCAGTATCCTGAGATTCTGCGTCAGCGTGGCAAAGTGATTGCGGATTACGCTGAGCGTAAAGCGAAAATCAAAGCCGATGCTGAAGAAGCGGCGCGTAAGATTGGCGGTAACGCTGACCTGAGCGAAAGCCTGCTGGAAGAAGTCACCTCGCTGGTGGAATGGCCGGTGGTGCTGACGGCGAAATTCGAAGAAAAATTCCTCGCGGTTCCGTCTGAAGCGCTGGTCTACACCATGAAAGGCGACCAGAAGTACTTCCCGGTTTACGCCAACGACGGCAAGTTGCTGCCGAACTTTATCTTCGTTGCCAACATCGAATCTAAAGATCCGATTCAGATTATCTCCGGTAACGAGAAGGTTGTGCGTCCGCGTCTGGCTGATGCTGAGTTCTTCTTCAACACCGACCGTAAAAAACGTCTGGAAGATAATCTTCCACGTCTGCAAACCGTGCTGTTCCAACAGCAACTGGGTACGCTGCGCGACAAGACCGACCGTATTCAGGCGCTGGCGGGCTGGATTGCCGGTCAGATTGGTGCTGACGTTAACCATGCGACCCGCGCGGGCCTGCTGTCTAAATGTGACCTGATGACCAACATGGTCTTCGAATTCACCGACACTCAGGGCGTGATGGGCATGCACTATGCTCGCCATGACGGCGAAGCAGAAGATGTGGCTGTGGCGCTGAACGAGCAGTATCAGCCGCGCTTTGCGGGTGATGCGCTGCCGTCTAATCCGGTCGCCTGTGCCGTGGCGATTGCCGACAAGATGGACACCCTCGCGGGTATCTTCGGTATCGGTCAGCATCCGAAAGGCGATAAAGACCCGTTTGCGCTGCGTCGTGCTGCGCTGGGCGTGCTGCGTATCATCGTTGAGAAGAACCTGAATCTGGATCTGCAAACGCTGACCGAAGAAGCGGTGCGTCTGTACGGCGACAAGCTGACCAACGCGAAGGTTGTGGATGACGTTATCGACTTTATGCTTGGTCGCTTCCGCGCCTGGTACCAGGACGAAGGTTACACCGTCGATACCATCCAGGCGGTGCTGGCGCGTCGTCCGACTCGTCCGGCAGATTTCGATGCGCGTATGAAGGCCGTGTCCCACTTCCGCACTCTGGAAGAGGCCTCTGCGCTGGCCGCAGCCAACAAGCGTGTGTCGAACATCCTGGCGAAATCAGATGAAACGCTGAACGACATTGTGCATGCTTCCGTGCTGAAAGAAGCGGCAGAGATTAAACTGGCCGGCAACCTGGTTGTATTACGTGACAAGTTGCAGCCGTACTTTGCTGAAGGTCGCTATCAGGAAGCCCTGATTGAGCTGGCAGCACTGCGCGAGCCGGTAGATGAGTTCTTCGAAAACGTGATGGTCAATGCGGAAGAGAAAGATGTTCGTCTGAACCGTCTGACGCTGCTCGCCAAACTGCGTGAATTGTTCCTGCAGGTCGCGGATATTTCGCTGTTGCAGTAAGTAACGGTTACGTTAATTAAAAAAACCTGCCTCCCGGCGGGTTTTTTATTATCTGAAATTAATATTAAGTGTTCCTTTAATAATACTCGTGTAAATATATTGGTAAGTTGTTATTGATTATGCAGAATTAATTTAAGAATCTATCAACATCGGTAGTGGCGTTATTTACGTTAGAATGCTGCCGGGTGCTTGAGACTGTTTGTCTCAGGCATTTGCTGAAAGGCAGACAGAGAAAAGCCCCACCTGACTATAAATCAAAGTGAGGCCCTCTATGCCTAGACCCCATAAAGGTAGCCTCTTACTCGTTGAAAATCAACTAAAGAGGCAAAGGATGCCGCGAAAGTCGTTGTTGTGTAGTTTAATAGTGATATGTTTCACTGTTCTATTATCTATATGGATGGTTCACGATTCATTATGTGAACTTAAATTTAAACATCATGACACGGAGTTAGCGGTGTTTTTAGCCTGCGATATTAAACGGTAAGGGATTATGGCGGGGAGCGATCCCCGCCATTCTTTCGGTGTCGGGTATTCTCAATGCATCCTTTTTATATTATTCATTATTGAAGACGGCCCCATAAAGTGGGGCTTTTTTTTAAATTAATAAACTGGCCGAAATTTAACCTTGAAATCCTGACCGGTCTGCGGCTATCCTTTGCCCCGACGAAGCCCTCGTCATTCTGGAGCGCACACCAAAAATGAACAAACACGACTGATGAATTTCACGCCTTGCAACGCACTGAGTGCGGGCAGGGAGGTATTGATTTCAATCAGGAGTGCTTATGGCTCATTGCGCCCAATCCCCCTCTTTTATATTGCATCAGCTCACCTGTCAGTTTGCGACGGGCGACACCCTTTTTGGCCCGTTAACGCTCACGCTTGAGACTGAGCTATGTGGTCTTGTTGGCCGTAACGGCAGTGGCAAAACCTGTCTGCTACGTTTGCTGGCAGGGCTGGATGCGCCTGCTCACGGGCATATCGAGCGCTTCGGCTCGCTGGTATATGTCGCGCAACAGCAGACGGTAACACCTGAAACAACCATGGCTGAACTGCTCGGCTATGACGCTCTCTTTGCCGCCCGCAAACGTATCGAACAGGGCGATTATCAAGCCGACGATATTGAGCGAATGGACGGTTTTTGGGATCTGCAGGAGCGTCTGGACGCCGCCTTTGCTGACGCCAGTCTACCGCCCTTCGCCGCGGAACATTTGGCCGCCCAGCTGAGCGGCGGCGAGCGTATGCGGGCGCTGCTGTGCGCTGCATTGATGCACGAACCGGATTATCTGTTGTTGGATGAACCCACCAATCACCTTGATCGGCAGGGGCGTGAGTGGTTTTACGCCATACTCACCCGCAGACGCGGCGGCACCCTGGTAGCGACCCACGATCGCGAACTGTTGGCGCTGTTGCCACGCATCCTTGAACTTACCCCCTCAGGATTGCGCAGTTATGGTGGCAATTACGCGGATTACCTGCGCCTGCGTGATGCGGAACAGCAGGCCGCACAGGCGGCGCTGGACCATGCCACCACTGAACGCCGCCGCACGCGTCTTCGACTGCAAAAAGAGCATGATGCCAGCCAGCGGCGCTCTGCCCAGACATTACGTACCGTCGATACGCTGAATATCGCCTCGTTTGAGCGGGTGAAATACAAGGGGGCGGCAAAGGAGCGGCCTGGTGCCTTCCGTCATCAACATCGTGAGCAGAACGAGGCGCTCAATACGGCGATAAACGAAGCGCGGGAGAGGGTGGAGGCGGCGGCCCCGGTACTCTTTACGCTGCCGGGAAGTCGGATTGCGGAAGGCAAGCAGGTGCTGGTCATGGAAGACCTAGTGTTGCCGCATGTACCCCGCGCGCCGCTCAGCTGGCGAATGGATGGGCCGATGCGGGTGGCGCTGCGAGGGCCAAACGGCTGTGGAAAATCGACGCTGCTGAAGGTGATCATGGGTGAAATGGCACCGCTTGCCGGCCACTGTCACGTACCGGTCACGACGGCGTATCTCGATCAGCACCTTTCGCATCTCGATCTCTCACTGTCCGTGCTTGCGCATCTCCGCCTTGAAGACACGCCTCTGGAAGAGGGCACGCTACGTACGCGTCTGGCGCAGTTGCAGCTGAGTGCGGACAAGGTCACGTTGCCGCTGTCGGCACTCAGCGGGGGAGAGCGTCTGAAAGCCGCGCTGGCCTGTGTGCTCTGGCGGCGCGAGGCCACCCAGTTGTTACTGCTTGATGAACCGACCAACCACCTGGATTTGGCGTCGACGAGCGCGATTGAGACGGCATTAGCCACCTTTCCGGGGGCCCTGTTAGTGGTGTCACATGATGAGGCGTTTTTGCGGGGGTTAAAATTGACGCACAGTCTTGAGTGGCGCGAGTCAGAGATTATTGGCGAAGCAAGAGTCTGAAAACATAAACCCCCGACATCGCGGGGGCCTGAGCATACTACTTTAGTCCATCAACTGCTTACTGAGCGTCGGATTGGAATGAATCAGGCGCATCAGTTTCATTTCGGTTGCTGAGGGACGCACGCGTTTCGATTCCCATTCCTGGACCATCGATACGGTCACGCCCATCGCACGAGCAAAGTCGTCTAACTTTAACCCAGTGCCACGGCGGAGTTGTTCCAACTCATTGAATGTATTCGGCTTCTGGGTAAGTGTTACCGCTTGCGTTACATCTTTTTTAAAAACAATCTGTTCCAGACTGCTTAGCAGCTCAAACATCGGATCTTTATATTCCATTGAGAACTCCTCAAAATCACACAGCGGATAGAGATACAGCAAGACTAAGAATAGTCGGTAAAACGCCGTGTGCAGGGCCCTGCAAGAGATATATTGCATGCTAAGGGTCTTTTGATGCTTTCAGAATGCATATTCAAACGTTTCGCTACACCTTAATTGCTTGATTACGCACAATCTGTGTTAAGTCAGTATTTTTTTGTAAATGGTTAGCAAAAAGTCGCATGACGAAACGCGGTGAATACGTAAGCGTTGTGTTTGCGGTTACGTCAATAAGAATACAAGGAAAAGGGTATCCTCTGAGGCCGACCTGGACTATCCTTGTCAGCGTTGGGCACGCGGGTGCCAGTCTGTGTTTTTTATGGGTTTAAGGAGCTTAAAATGGCGACAGGAACGTCCTGTTCTCGCTGGTTTGCGCCACTTGCGGCGTTACTGATGGTGGTTGGCCTGAGTGGGTGTTTTGACAAAGAAGGCGATCAGCGTAAAGCGTTTATCGATTTCCTGCAGAATACCGCAATGCGTAGTAGCGAACGTCTTCCCGCGCTGACGGCTGACCAGAAAAAACAATTTGGTCCGTTCGTGTCCGATTACGCGATCTTGTACGGCTATTCCCAGCAGGTGAATCAGGCGATGGATTCCGGTCTGCGTCCGGTTGTCGACAGCGTGAACGCGATTCGTGTGCCGCAGGATTATATGACGCAACGCGAGCCACTGCGCCAGGCGAATGGTTCTCTGGGCGTGTTAAGCCAGCAGTTACAGAATGCAAAAATGCAGGCGGATGCTGCGCATTCTGCCCTGAAACAGTCTGACGATCTCAAGCCGGTCTTTGATCAGATCTACTCGAAAGTGGTGAGCAGCCCGGCTAATGCCTTGCAACCGCTTATCCCGGCAGCACAAATTTTCACTCAGCAGTTGGTACAGGTGGGTGATTTTATTGCGCAGCAGGGCACGCAGGTGAGCTTTGTGGCGAACGGCATTCAGTTCCCGACCTCGCAGCAGGCCAGCCAGTACAACACGCTGATTGGACCGCTTGCGGCACAGCATCAGGCATTTACTCAGGCGTGGACGGCCACGGTAAACGCGACCCAGTAAGCGCGAAGACCGTAATAAAAAAGAGGCGACAGGTTCGCCTCTTTTTTGTTTCTACAGGGAAGGGATTACTTCGTGACCTGCGGGTTAACGCAGTTTTTTTCGACCTTGCCGTTCAGTGCGGCAATAAGGTTGTCGACCGCGCATTCAGCCATACCGTATCGCGTTTCATGCGTGGCGGAACCAATATGCGGCAGTGCGACCACATTAGGTAAGGTCAGCAGCGGAGAGTCGACCGGCAGCGGTTCCTTCTCAAACACATCCAGCCCGGCGGCATGAATTTCGCCCTTTTTCAGCGCCTCAATCAGCGCATTTTCATCAACCACCGGACCGCGCCCGGCGTTGACGAAGATGGCGGACGATTTCATGAGGGCAAATTTCTCTGCATTAATCAGGTGGTGCGTCTCATCGGTATAAGGCAGGACGACCACCACAAAGTCAGACGCTTTTAGCAGGGTGTCGAGGTCGCAGTAGCGCGCCTGGAAGCGGGTTTCAGCTTCCTCATGCTGACGGCGTGCGTTGTAAAGAATCGGCATGCCGAAACCAAAGTGGGCGCGCTGGGCCAGCGCCAGGCCAATGCGGCCCATGCCGACAATACCCAGCGTTTTATGGTGGACATCGACACCGAACCAGTCCGGGCCGATACCTTTGGTCCATTCGCCTTTCTTCACGCGTTCGGCCACTTCCACCACGCGGCGTGCGGAACTGAGCACCAGCGCCATGATGGTATCGGCCACGGTTTCGGTCAGCACGGTCGGGGTGTGCATCAACACAATTTTCTTCGCATTCAGCACATCCATATCGAAAGCGTCATAGCCGACGGAGATGGTCGATGCTGCACGCAGCTTCGGCATCTTCTCCAGCAGGGCGCTTCCCACCTTTTCACTGGATCCCAGCAGCCCCTCAGCATTGGCAAACGCATCAATGTTCTGTTCTACCGTTTCAGGACGCAGGTTCGGCACCTGCGTGATAGTGAACTGTGCTTCCAGACGACGTTGCAACTCTTCAGGCAGTGCTTTGTACAGGATGATGGACGGCTTCATGAATTCTCCCTCGTATGATTCAGGCGTGTCGTGCACCTGTTGAAATCGTTTTATCGTTAGCGGGCTTAGGACTCGGCTTTACAATTAAAGTAAGCCACACGGATGCAAAAAGTGCCACCCCCATAAAAATGTCCGAGGCAGACGGGCTGCCGGTTGCGCCGTTCAGGTAGCCGACAAACCAGGAACCAAAGAAGGACCCCAGCGCCCCCATGCTATTAATGAGGGCCATCGCGCCACCCGCCACGTTGCGCGGCAGCATTTCCGGAATAATGGCAAAGAAGGGACCGTACGGGGCATACATCGCGGCACCGGCGATCACCAGCAGGGTGTAGGAGACCCAGAAGTGGTTGGCGCCCACGGCCCAGGAGCCGATAAAGGCCAGTCCACCAATCAACAGCAGTGGCCAGACGAATAACTTACGGTTTTGCAGTTTGTCAGAAGCCCAGGACGCCAGAATCATGGCAATGGTTGCGGCCAGGTACGGAACGGAGGAGAGCCAGCCCACTTCGACCATACCGAGATTGGCCCCGCCGTTGCGGAGAATTGACGGCAGCCACAGTACGAAACCGTAAACACCAATGCTCCAGGCAAAATATTGCATACACAGCAGGATAACGTTACGCGAGCGGAAGGCTTCGCCGTAGTTACGTACTGCTTTAATTCCCTGCTGTTCCTGGTCCAGTTGTGTCTGCAGCGCCGATTTTTCATCTGCCGATAACCAGCCTACCTGCGTGGGCTTATCACGAACCAGCATCCACCATGCGAAGGCCCAGATGATGGCCGGAACCCCTTCAATAATGAACATTTCACGCCAGCCGAGCGCCTGAATCAGGTAACCGGACACCACCGACATCCACAGTACGGTCACCGGGTTGCCGAGGATCAGGAACGTGTTCGCCCGCGAGCGTTCTGATTTGGTAAACCAACTGCTGATGTAAATCAGCATCGCGGGCATGACCGCTGCTTCCACCACCCCGAGAATAAAACGAATGGCGGCCAGCATCGGGATGTTGGTGACCATCCCGGTTAAGGAGGCGCAGCCACCCCAGAGAATAAGGCAGACGAAAATCAGTTTGCGCACGCTGCGGCGTTCTGCATAAATCGCGCCGGGGATCTGAAAGAAAAAGTAACCGAGGAAAAAGAGCGCGCCCAGCAGGGAAGAGACCCCTTTGGTTATCCCCAGATCGTCGTTGATACCCGCGGCGGAGGCGAAGCTGAAGTTTGCGCGGTCGAGGTAGGCCAGACTGTAGGTGATGAAAACAATCGGCATGATGTAAAGCCAGCGTTTTGCTGCATTTGTCGAGCTTTTCATAAGGTTGCCTCTATGGTTGAGGTTTGCGCCGCCGGGTTGTAGGGCCTGGGTGGCTGTGTCTTTTGTGATGGGTTTATTCCATCACCCTAACCCTCTCCAAGAGAGAGGGGTTCAGTCTTTCTTCCTCTCCCGCCGGGGTGAGGGATCCCCATAAAATAATACGAGCACGAACAGTTCCCTCTCCTCTTTGGGAGAGGGTTAGGGTGA
>DFPL01000247.1 GCA_002377245.1 Enterobacteriaceae bacterium UBA3516 | reverse complement strand
TGAACCCGGACACCGTGGTGCAAACCTGGTTGAGCCTGGCTGAACTGAATAAGTAAGTCTGTATAAAACTCACCCCATCTCTTCGAGGTGGGGTTTTTTTATGCCTGAACGACACCACAAAAGCCTTTTCAGAATGGTACAAATTGTGTTTTAGCACGCTTAACTTAGAGAGGTGGTTATTTTAAAGAATAGAATTGCCGCACTTATTACAGACTTTAATCTCTGTTCTTCAACGTGTGAAAGAATAAAGCGGAAAGTCTCTCTTTAGGCTAAGTGTCGCATTAAGGGTACAAAATGAAACGCCTGATACTGCTTTTAACACTCCTTTCCTGCATCAGTCTGACCGGTTGCGCTTCCTACAACGAACACATCAAAGCATGCCATGGTGAAGATACCTCAACCGCGCATCTGGTGATGGATTATTTGCCCATCGGGGCGGTTGTTGATAACGGATATTGTGCGGCGAAGGATTCTGCCAAATAACGGGCTTTACCCTGGCTGTGCGGGACAATGAGGATAGTCAAATGCATTTCTATCAGGTCGATAACCTGCATGCCGTTATTGCGCGGTTGGTTGAGATAAAAGCATCAGAAAATGAATATGAGCGGCTGTTGTCTCACCTGTGCGAAGCAGGAGAATACGCATTAAAAGAGCACACCGAAACGGCTTATAACACCTTTATGGATGAGTGCGGAGTTGCGCTGACTCAGATGAAGATTGAGATGTGAGCGAGGAAAAACAGCAAATAAGATGGCGTTGAGCACGTCGGATGCTATTACGGCACCTGATGAAACCGCCCGCGTTGCACAGAAAAAAAAGCCCATCGTGGGAGATGGGCAAAGACTACACACAGCAATTCGTTGTTTCACTCAGGGGATTTCCATGCTTATAAATCAATGCGTTGATTTATAACCGTGACCTAATAGTAGGCATCTCGATTTTTTGCGTCGATCAGATTCGTCTCATTAGTTTAACATCTGTAAAGAATTTGCGAGGGATATGAGGCAGCAGGGCGGCAAAGCAGCGTCAACAGGCATCAAAGGGAAATGAATTGATTAGCGACGCTTAATATTACTTTAAGAAAGGCGGGTTTCCCCGCCATGACTTAGTGCGGAAGTTCGTCTTTATGCGCAGCGGGTTCGAGGACGTCATTGCTGACAGGCCCGGGGACCGGGACCTCATTAACCCAGGCGGAGAAGAGTCGCCAGCTCACGGCGAGCAGCACGGGGCCAATAAACAAGCCGATCATCCCAAATGCCACCAACCCGCCAATCACCCCTGAAAGAATCAGAATCAGCGGCAGGTCGGCACCCATGCGAATCAGCATCGGGCGGATAAAGTTATCCAGTGTACCCACCACGCAACTCCAGACCAACAAGACGGTACCCCAAGTGGAATCGCCACTCCAGTAAAGCCAGATAACTGCCGGCACCAGCACAATCAGCGGCCCCAGTTGCACCAGGCAGGTCATCAACATAATCACCGTAAAGAGAGTGGCATAGGGGATGCCGCTCACCGCAAGACCGATACCGCCCAGCACCGCCTGAACTAACGCGGTGACCACTACGCCCAGTGCAACCGCACGGATCGCTTGCCCGGCCAGCAGCACGGCGGCATCACCGCGATGGGCGGCAAGCCGGAAGGCAAAGTGGCGAATCCCTTCCGCCACGCGCTCACCACGCCAGTAAAGCAGGGCGCTGAAGAGCAACATGAGACCGCAATGGAGCATGAAACGGCCAATATGGGCGGCCTGACCAACAAACCATGTGGTCGTCGTACCCACGTACGGGCGCACTTTCGCCAGAATGGCGCTTCCTCCCATATCAAGCAGACTATGCCAACCGCTGTACAATTTATCGCCGAACAGGGGAATGCTGTTGAGCCAGCCCAGGTCCGGCGGCGTCAGTTCCCCGGAGGTAATTGCGCCAATTACCGGCCCGCTGGTATCAACGAGACTATTAACCAGCAAGGCGATCGGAATAATGAACAGCAGCGTGAGCATAATCGTCATTGCCAGGACGGCGAGGGAGCGCCGTCCAAAAAGGATACGCTGGACGCGAATAAGCACCGGCCAGGTGGCAATGACCACCGTACCTGCCCAGGCGAAGCCAAGAATAAAGGGCTGAACGATCCACAAACAAGCGACGATCATAAGGGCCAGGAACAGGACAGACAGCATGACCTGCGGCACATCCCTGGATTGCTGTTGAAAGGCCATAAGAGGTATTTACCTTAAAGAGGGTTAGGTGAAATCACTTAAGACAATCATTGATGATTTCGGTGCGTTTGGACAGTCAAATTCCGCCCATAATTCTGGTGGGCGTATAAGAAAAAAATGTGATACAACGTTGGGTGCTGCAAGCAAACGATTAACTATTCACAACTCTAACAGTCAGGCAGGGTCAAGAGTAATGATCCCACAGATTTCTCAGGCACCAGGCGTCGTTCAATTGGTGCTGAATTTTTTACAGGCACTGGAGCAACAAGGTTTTACAGGCGACACCGTCACGAGCTATGCCGACAGGCTAACTATGGCGACGGACAACAGTATTTATCAACTGCTGCCGGATGCGGTCGTCTTTCCCCGTTCCACTTCTGATGTCGCCTTAATTGCCCGTCTCGCCGCGCAAGCGCGTTTCCAGTCGTTGGTCTTTACCCCACGTGGTGGCGGTACCGGCACCAACGGACAGGCGCTGAACCAGGGCATCATTGTCGATATGTCTCGCTACATGAATCGCATCATGGAAATTAACCCCGAAGAAGGGTGGGTGCGGGTCGAAGCGGGGGTGATAAAAGATCAGCTTAACCAGTACCTCAAGCCCTACGGCTACTTCTTTGCGCCAGAATTATCCACCAGTAACCGCGCTACCCTTGGCGGCATGATCAACACCGATGCCTCCGGTCAAGGTTCTCTTGTCTATGGGAAAACCTCAGATCATGTGCTGGGTGTTCGGGCGGTGCTCCTGGGCGGCGACATCCTCGATACCCAACCCGTACCGGTTGCGTTGGCAGAAACGTTAGGCAAAGCGAACACAACAGTGGGCCGGATTTACCGGACCGTCTATGAACGTTGCCGTGAAAACCGCGAACTGATCATTGAAAAATTCCCAAAACTTAACCGTTTTTTGACCGGTTATGATTTGCGTCACGTCTTCAATGATGAGATGACGGAGTTCGATTTGACTCGCGTGTTGACCGGATCGGAAGGCACGTTGGCGTTTATCACTGAAGCCCGGCTGGATATCACTCCACTGCCGAAGGTGCGGCGACTGGTCAACGTCAAATATGATTCGTTTGATTCCGCGCTGCGTAATGCGCCTTTCATGGTCGATGCCCGCGCCCTGTCGGTTGAAACGGTTGATTCAAAAGTTCTCAACCTGGCCCGGGAAGATATTGTCTGGCATTCCGTCAAAGAGCTGATTACCGACGTACCGGATAAAACGCTGCTTGGCCTGAACATTGTTGAGTTCGCTGGCGATGATCTTGAGCTCATCACCAGCCAGGTCAGTTCACTTTGCGCACGGCTGGATGAGCTGATGGCGAAGGGGGAAGGGGGCGTCATTGGCTGGCAACGTTGTGACGATCTGGCGGGCATTGAGCGCATTTACGCAATGCGTAAAAAAGCGGTGGGCCTGCTGGGCAATGCCAAAGGGGCGGCTAAACCCATTCCGTTCGCTGAAGATACCTGCGTGCCTCCCGATCATCTTGCGGACTATATCGTCGAGTTTCGTGCCCTGCTGGACAGTCATGGTCTGAGTTATGGCATGTTCGGGCATGTGGATGCTGGCGTGCTGCATGTGCGCCCGGCGCTGGATATGTGCGATCCGCAGCAAGAGATCCTGATGAAGTCGATCTCCGATGACGTGGTGGCACTGACCGCCAAATATGGTGGCTTGTTGTGGGGTGAACACGGTAAGGGCTTTCGGGCCGAATACAGCCCGGCTTTCTTTGGTGAGGAGCTCTACGCCGAACTGCGTAAAGTGAAAGCGGCATTCGATCCGGAAAATCGCCTTAACCCCGGCAAAATTTGCCCCCCTGAAGGTATCGATGCGCCGATGCGACAGGTGGATGACGTCAAACGCGGCCACTTCGACCGACAAATACCGATCTCGGTGCGCACCTCGTGGCGTGGCGCCATGGAGTGTAATGGCAACGGCTTGTGCTTCAACTTTGATGCTAAAAGCCCGATGTGTCCGTCGATGAAGATTTCCGGCAACCGCATTCACTCGCCGAAAGGCCGCGCTACGCTGGTACGCGAATGGTTGCGCTTGCTCGCCGATCGGGGTGTTGATCCGATCAAGCTCGAAAAAGAGCTGCCGGAAAGGCGAGCCAGCCTGCGGACATTGATAGAACGTACCCGTAATAGCTGGCATGCGCGTAAAGGAGAATACGATTTCTCCCATGAAGTGAAAGAAGCCATGTCCGGTTGTCTTGCCTGTAAAGCCTGCTCAACACAGTGCCCGATCAAAATTGACGTGCCGGATTTCCGCTCGCGTTTCCTGCAGCTCTATCACACCCGTTATCTGCGACCGCTTCGCGATCATCTGGTGGCGACGGTCGAAAGCTATGCGCCGCTGATGGCGAGAGCGCCCAGAACGTTTAACTTCTTTATGAGTCAGCCGTGGGTACGTTCACTGTCGCAAAAACACATTGGCATGGTGGATCTGCCGCTACTCTCGGCACCTTCGTTGCAGCGCCAGATGGTGGGGCATGCCACGGCTAACCTGACGCTTGAGCAGCTTGAACAGCTTAGCGATGAGCAGAAAGCCAAAACCGTGCTGGTGGTTCAGGACCCCTTCACCAGTTACTACGATGCGCAGGTTGTGGCCGATTTTGTTCGCCTGGTTGAAAAACTGGGGCTGCAGCCGGTGGTGTTACCGTTCTCACCCAACGGCAAGGCACAGCACATTAAAGGCTTCCTGCATCGCTTCGCAAAAACGGCGCAAAAAACCTCCGACTTCCTTAATAGAGTCGCGCAGTTGGGGATGCCGATGGTGGGGGTCGATCCTGCCCTGGTGCTCTGTTATCGCGATGAGTACAAGCAGGTGTTAGGTGACACCCGCGGTGACTTCCATGTTCTGCTGGTGCATGAATGGCTCTCAACTGCGATGAATAACATCGAATCTCGCGACGTAAGCGGCGAGTCCTGGTATTTATTTGGCCACTGCACTGAAGTCACTGCACTGCCTGCGTCACCCGGCCAGTGGGCAGGCATTTTTGCCCGTCTGGGGGCGAAGCTGGAAAACGTGAGCGTGGGATGCTGCGGCATGGCGGGCACTTACGGTCATGAGGTGAAAAACCACGCTAATTCACTCGGTATCTATGAGCTTTCCTGGCATCAGGCGATGCAGCGTCTGCCGCGCAGTCGTTGCCTTGCCGCAGGTTATTCCTGCCGTAGTCAGGTGAAGCGCGTTGAAGGTAACGGGGTACGCCATCCCCTACAGGCTTTACTGGAGATTATAGGATGATCTGGAAACGTGCGGTGACGCTTGAAGCCCTGAACAGTATGGGCGAGGGTAATATGGTCGGGTTGCTCGACATTCGTTTTGAGCGCATCACTGACGATGCGCTGGAAGCGACCATGCCTGTCGATAATCGGACCCATCAACCTTTTGGATTATTGCACGGGGGGGCCTCCGTGGTACTGGCGGAGACCCTCGGCTCGGTTGCCGGGTATCTGTGTACCGAGGGCGAGCACAAAGTGGTAGGCGTTGAGGTGAACGCGAACCATATCCGCTCAGTAAAAACCGGACGTGTGCGCGGCGTTTGCCGCGCGCTCCATACCGGGGCGCGCCACCAGGTCTGGCAGATTGATATCTTTGATGAACAGGACCGCCTTTGCTGCTCATCTCGCCTGACCACTGCGGTTGTATAATCCTGTTACGGCAGGTTATACCTGTCGTAAAAATTCATACTAACTTCATCTTTCTTTACACGCCGCGTCGTCCCGCCATGTTATTATTGCACAATTCAACACCCCCATAGCATCAACATCTATTGGAGTGAGACGCTGTAACGCATTAAGACCTAATGACAGGATTCATTGTTTCCTTAAGCGCTACTCCTATTGGGCTTTAAGCTAATCATTATGCATAGTTCTTTTAAACTGGCGTTTCTGCACCCGCGTCACTGGGTCACCTGGGCTGGGCTGGGTTTACTCTGGCTGCTGGTTCAACTTCCCTATCCTGTCTTATCTCGTCTTGGCGAAACCATTGGTAAACTTTCCCGCCGTTTTCTGAAGCGTCGCGAGTGTATTGCCCGCCGTAATCTTGAATTATGTTTCCCTGACATGACGAACGAGATACGTGAGGCCATGATTGAAAAAAACTTCATGTCATTGGGCATGGGGTTGTTTGAAACCGGTATGGCCTGGTTCTGGTCAGACAGCCGCGTACGTCGCTGGTTTGATGTGGAGGGCTACCAGAATCTGGTGCAGGCCCAGGCAAACCACAAAGGCGTGATGGTGGTCGGGGTTCACTTTATGTCACTTGAATTGGGTGGCCGTGTCATGGGGCTGTGCCAGCCCATGATGGCAACCTATCGGCCGCATAATAACGAACTGATGGAGTGGGTGCAGACCCGCGGGCGTATGCGGTCAAATAAATCCATGATCGACAGGCGTAATCTCAAGGGCCTCGTTAGCGAGCTTAAGAAAGGCGAAGCGGTATGGTTCGCGCCGGATCAGGATTACGGTCGCAAGGGCAGTACATTTGCGCCATTCTTCTCCGTACCAAATGCCGCGACCACCAACGGCACATACGTTCTTTCGCGTCTCTCCGGGGCCAGCATGCTGACGGTAACCATGGTGCGTAAAGCGGACCGCTCAGGGTATCAACTGCATATCGGCAGAGCGTTGACGGATTACCCGGCGAAAGATGAACATGAGGCGGCCAGTTACATTAACAAAGTGATTGAACGCGAAATCCTGCGCGCCCCGGAACAATACTTGTGGATCCACCGTCGCTTCAAAACGCGTCCACAGGGCGAAGTATCTTTATATTTGTAAGTTACCGTGTCCAATCCGCGCAATGCGGGTTGGACATTATTTTGCAGCCTGATTTCGCATATCCTTCTGATGACCAAACCTCACTGACTGACCGCTCTTGTTTCGTCTCCTCAGTGAAGCGCAGGAATGTCCATACTTTTTAGCTTGATGACGAAGTGATTGTCATGACGGGTTATTTTTGCGCCCTCATCACAATATTCGGCTGAAAGCTGAAAAAAAGTATCGGCATCCACATCAAATGCCAGTTCAACTTCTTTTTGCTTACCGGAATTGAGCAGTTGATAAGCCTGACTCAAGCTGTGCGCTTTAGCGATAGACATGAAAGATGACCTCATTGACCGTGATGTCGTGGTTGAAACGTGACCACCTTTTTATAGCAGGGAATGGTCAAATTACCAGTCAGCAGTCAGTACTCAAAATGCCCTTCGCAATGTATTGATGTTGGTTATGTTATAATATAACATCTGCAACTCATTAATATAAAAGAGGGTCATATTGTGGTACGTCACTTTGCAAAATTAGCTATTGCTCTGGGTACAGTTCTGATTAGCGGACAGGCGCTTTCTCATGGCCACCACTCTCATGGCGCGCCGTTAACTGAGAAAGAGCAGAAAGCCGCAGAAGGGGAGTTTGATAATAACGATGTTAAAGACAGAAATTTGTCAGACTGGGACGGCGTATGGCAGTCCGTCTTGCCTTATCTGGTGAGCGGTGACCTTGATCCGGTGTTCAAAAAGAAGGCCGAAAAAGATTCGAGCAAAACCTTTGACGATATCAAAGCCTATTATCGCAAAGGGTATGCAACGGATGTGGACACCATTGGTATTGAGAATGGGGTGATGGAGTTTCACGTCGGCGATAACGTCAGCAGCTGCAAATACGATTATGCGGGTTATAAAATTTTAACGTATGTCTCTGGTAAAAAGGGCGTGCGTTACCTGTTCGAATGTAAGGATGCCACCAGTAAGGCCCCGAAGTATGTGCAGTTTAGCGATCACACTATTGGGCCCCGTAAATCTGCCCACTACCATATTTTCATGGGAAACACCTCGCAGGCAGCCCTGCTTGAAGAGATGGACAACTGGCCGACCTACTACCCTTATCAGCTGAAAAAGGAAGAGGTCGTCGACGAAATGTTACATCATTGATGAAACAACACCGTCTTCTCAGGAAGCTCGCTGCGGCGGGCTTTTTTTATGGCTACGCTTTGTGTAGCATACGCGCCCAGTGCAGCGCCTGAAGGTATCTCAAGGAGGATATGTGTTTGCCGAATACGGTGTGATCAGCTTCTGGTCCTATTTCATTGGTGCCATTTTCATCATCCTGGTTCCCGGGCCCAATACCTTTTTCGTATTGAAAAACAGCATTGCCGGGGGGCTTAAAAGGGGTTATGTCGCGGCGGCGGGCGTCTTTCTGGGTGATGCCATTTTGATGTTTCTGGCCTATGCCGGGGTGGCAACGCTGATTAAAACCACACCCGTCTTGTTCAACATTGTTCGTTATCTCGGCGCGATTTACCTGCTCTGGCTTGGGCTTAAAATGCTTTACAGCACGCTGTTCCGTCGGGCCAGTGCGAACCCGGAACACGAGGTTCAGAAAGGGGATATCTTCAAACGATCGCTGATTTTGAGCCTGACAAATCCCAAAGCGATTCTCTTTTATGTCTCGTTTTTTGTGCAGTTTATAGATATCCATTACTCCAGCCCGGGGATGTCGTTCTTCATCCTCGGCGTGACATTAGAGATGATCAGCGTTTGTTATTTCAGTTTTTTGATTGTTTCTGGCTCTTATGTGACGCAGTTGGTTAAGACCAAAAAGCGGCTTGCGAAGCTCGGCAACTCTTTAATTGGCCTGCTGTTTGTCGGCTTTGCCGCACGACTGGCAACATTGCAATCCTGAACATTCGGCCATGCAAATTACAGGCTCGCTTCGGCGGGCTTTTTTATTTTAAAGCGTTGTCGCTGAAGGTATGTGAACCTTAAAAATGACTTTCGCAAGCTTAATAAAACTGCTATTGCTGCACACTAATCAACGAAGTATGGCCCGTGAAGAAGAGGTTGATATGTTGGAGTTAAGACCGGGATGTGAGTGTTGCAACACCGATTTACCCGGCGATTCAGCCGATGCGGTGATCTGTTCTTTTGAATGTACCTTTTGCCGTGAGTGCGCAACAAAAATGGCGCTCCGTTGCCCGAACTGCGGGGGAGAGCTGGTCAGCCGCCCGCGCCGCTCTGCAGAAAAACTGGTTAACAATCCGGCTTCAACATCGCGCACGTTTAAACCGTGCAGTTAAGCGAAGCGCTTTTGCTCTTGATATTTCTATCCCCTTTACAATAAGGGGATATTCTCCCCCTGATTTTTGCTTCCCTTTGTGGCAAAACAATCGTTTGCTGCCGTCAGAAACCTGTTCGCCCGCTTTTTTTAGCAGGCTATCTCAAAAATAGGCATTGCCTATACATCTTTAGCGATCGCCGCTATTTACAAATGCCAGAAAAAATAGCCATTATTTATCAATTCATTAAACAATTTGTCACTTACCTGTAAAGCCTGTTGAGAGGGTCTATGCTTATAACATGCGCCTAAAAAACGGGCAGTACATGAATAACCCTTCGGAATAGAGGTTGAAGTGATAATCATTATCACTAACATAGTGTTATGCCTTTCAGGCTTCATGACATGAGGTAGACCCATGGAATCGCAATCAGAAACATTCAACCCGGCCGACTTTACCTGGCGTGGGTTAACAATTACACCCGCTGCGGCAGAACACATTCGTGCGCTGATTCGCAAGCAACCCGAGCTGTTGGGCGTGCGTCTTGGCATCAAACAAACCGGCTGTGCAGGGTTTGGTTATGTGCTGGATACGGTCAGTGAACCGGCTAAGGATGATCTGCTATTCGAAAATGAAGGCGCGCGGCTTTATGTACCCCTTCAGGCGATGCCGTTTATCGACGGAACCGAAGTGGATTATGTGCGTGAAGGGTTAAACCAGTTATTCAAATTCAATAACCCGAAAGCCCAGAACGAATGCGGCTGCGGCGAAAGCTT
>DFPL01000288.1 GCA_002377245.1 Enterobacteriaceae bacterium UBA3516 | reverse complement strand
AGGGGATTATGAAGCGCATCAAAGCCAAAGGCGTGCAGGTTATCGTTTATGAACCGGTAATGAAGGAAGATGATTTCTTCAACTCCCGTGTGGTGCGTGACCTGGACGCATTTAAGCAGGAGGCCGATGTGATTATCTCTAACCGCATGGCACCTGAACTTTCTGACGTAGCAGAGAAAGTCTACACCAGGGATCTGTTCGGTAACGACTAACCCTCTGACAGCACAAACGAAAACGGCCCCGCGGGGCCGTTTTTTTATACGTGGTAAAAGGCGCGATACCAGTCAACAAAGTTTTTCACACCCTGTTTCACCGAGGTTTGCGGTTTAAAGCCAATCACGCTGTACAGTGCTTTCGTGTCCGCGCTGGTTTCCAGCACATCACCAGGCTGGATAGGCATCATGTTTTTCTGTGCTTCGATGCCGACGGCCTCTTCCAGTGCAGTAATGTAATCCATCAGCTCAACGGGAGAGCTATTACCGATGTTATAAACACGGTACGGCGCGGAGCTGGTAGCCGGTGTGCCTTCTTCTACGGTCCAGTTAGCATCCGCCTGAGGAATGACATCCTGCAAACGAATAATGGCTTCGGCGATATCATCGATATAGGTAAAATCGCGCTTCATTTTGCCGTAGTTGTAAACATCAATGCTCTTGCCTTCGAGCATGGCTTTGGTGAACTTAAACAGCGCCATATCCGGGCGTCCCCACGGACCGTAGACGGTGAAGAAACGCAGACCGGTCGTCGGCAAACCGTACAGGTGTGAGTAGGTGTGAGACATCAGCTCGTTAGCCTTTTTCGTGGCGGCGTAGAGCGACACCGGATGGTCAACGGAATCATCGGTGGAGAACGGCATTTTGCGGTTCAGGCCATAAACGGAACTGGATGAGGCGTACAGCAGATGACCCACGCGGTTGTGGCGACAGCCTTCAAGTACGTTTAAATGGCCAATCAGATTGGCATCGGCGTAGGCAAGGGGATTTTCCAGCGAGTAGCGGACACCGGCCTGCGCAGCGAGATGAATAACGCGATCGAATTTCTCGTCAGCGAACAGTTGCGCCATACCTTCACGATCGGCCAGATCGAGTTTTTTAAAGCTGAAATTCTCAGATGTCAGCAGTTCAAGACGCGCCTGTTTCAGGCTGACATCATAATAATCATTAAGGTTATCTATCCCTACGACCTGATGGCCCGCCTGCAAGAGACGCTCGCTGACATGAAAACCAATAAAGCCAGCCGCGCCGGTGACCAGAAATTTCATCTTCAACCTCAATATTAGAGAGTACTAAACATGCAGCGTATTACCGCAAACGCTGAACCAGTGGCGCGATCATACCTGCTGAGGCGAAGAAAGATAACTGTTTATTGGTGAAGGGAAGGGGGAGCGCGAGGCTCCCCGCAGGATTTATTTGTGGCGGTTACGCAGGTTTTCAATCACCGCAGTCAGGTCAAGATCCTGATCCTGCAACAGCACCAGCAGATGGTAGACCAAATCAGAGGCTTCATTGGTCAGTTCAAAACGGTCATTCACCGTCGCGGCGAGCGTGGTTTCTACGCCTTCTTCACCGACCTTTTGCGCAATACGCTTGGTGCCACTGGCGTACAGCTTCGCGGTGTAGGAGCTTTCCGGATCGGCGGTTTTACGCTCAGCCAGTAACTGCTCAAGCTGATAAAGGAAAAGCCACTGATGGTTGGTGTCACCAAAGCAGCTTGAGGTGCCGGTGTGGCAGGTAGGCCCGATAGGGTTTGCCAATACCAATAAGGTGTCATTGTCGCAATCCGGGGCGATACGAACGACATTCAGAAAATGACCAGAGCTTTCGCCCTTGGTCCACAGACGACCTTTGGTACGCGAAAAGAAGGTCACCTTGCCAGTTTCCTGCGTTTTCGCCAGAGCGGCTTTATCCATATAGCCCAGCATCAACACTTCGCCAGACACTGCGTGCTGCACCACGGCAGGCAGCAGCCCGTCGGTCTTTTCCCAGTCCAGTTGGCTGAGTTGAAGCTCAGTTAACATACCCTTATCTCCACACCCTGACTTGCCAGGTAGATTTTTAATTCGCCGATATTAATAATTTGTTTATGGAACACGGAGGCGGCCAGTGCGCCATCCACGTCTGCATCCCGGAACGCTTCAAGGAAATGTTCAGTGGTGCCAGCGCCGCCGGAGGCGATCAACGGTACATGGCAGACCTCGCGTACTTTCTTCAGCTGTTCAAGATCGTAGACGTTGCGTACGCCGTCCTGGTTCATCATATTCAGGACGATCTCGCCCGCGCCGCGCTTCTGTACTTCCTGCACCCAATCCAGAGTTTCCCACTGGGTCACCCGGGTACGGCTTTCGTCACCGGTATACTGATTGACATGATATTTGCCGGTAGCCTCGTCAAACCAGGTATCAATACCCACAACGATGCACTGAACGCCGAACCGATCCGCGAGGCGGGTGATCAGTTCCGGGTCGGCCAGTGCCGGCGAGTTTATGGAGATTTTATCCGCGCCAAAGGAGAGAATTTTGGCCGCATCCTCAGCGGTTTTAATACCCCCTGCGACACAGAAGGGAATATCGATCACTTCTGCTACGCGTGACACCCAGCTTTTATCGACCACTCGGCCATCGCTGGAGGCGGTGATATCGTAAAACACCAGCTCGTCTGCACCCTCTTCGGCATAACGTTTTGCCAGCGGGACGATGTCACCAATAATTTCATGATTGCGGAACTGCACGCCTTTTACGACCTGACCATCACGTACATCAAGACAAGGAATTATCCGTTTTGCCAGCATTGGATGGCCTCCGTTACAGTGAATTTACCTTCCAGCAGCGCGCGACCGACGATCACACCCTGTACGCCTGTTCCCCGCAGCGCAGCTACGTCATTAATATCGCCAATTCCGCCCGAGGACTGAAAGGCCACGTGCGGATAGCGCGCGCACACTTCTTCATACAGCGACACGTTGGAACCGGCCAGCGTACCGTCGCGGGAAATGTCCGTGCAGAGTACATGCTTCAGGCCCACCGGCAGATAGGTTTCAACCAGCGCTTCCAGCGAAACGCCGGAATCTTCTTGCCAGCCGCTGACCGCAACCTGTTTTTTGCCCTCTGCATCAATGCGTACGTCGAGCGCCAGTACCAGCGCCTCGGCACTAAAACGTTCAAACCAGCCTTTGACGACGTCGGGCGATTTTACCGCCGTTGAGCCAACCACCACCCGTGCCACACCGGCCTCGAGCAGAGCCGCCACGTCCTCTTCGGTGCGTACACCGCCACCCACCTGCACCGGCACGTTCACGCCCGCAACCAGAGTTTTTAACAAAGGGATCTGGCGACGCGCCGGATCTTTTGCGCCCGTTAAATCCACCAGATGCAGTACCTGGGCGCCCTGCGCTGCGTAATCCTGCAAACGCGGTAGCGGATCGGTACCGTAATCGCGTTGCTGCCCGTAATCGCCCTGGTGCAAACGGACTACCGTACCGTCAATCAAATCTAAAGCAGGAATAATCATCACATCTCCAGGAAGTTTTTCAGCAGCAGTGCGCCAGCACGGCCTGAGCGTTCCGGGTGGAATTGCACGCCGTAGAAGTTGTCTTTTTGCACGGCGGCGGTAAAGGGGGCGCCGTAATGGCACTGTGCGATGGTGTGCGGATTAACCGGCATGGCATAGCTGTGCACGAAGTAGAAATACTCACCATCTTCAATACCCTGAAACAGACGATTACCGGCTTTCGGGTAGACGCGGTTCCAGCCCATGTGCGGCAGCGGCAGGCCGACGTCAACCATCTTCGGCACGTCTTCCTCAATGATATTCAGCAGATCGACGCCGTGATTCTCTTCGCTAAAACGCCCCAGCAATTGCATACCCAGGCAGATGCCCAGCACCGGCTGGGTACAGGCTTTTACCAGCTCGATGAGTTCGCGCTCGCGCAGTTGATCCATAGCCGCCTGCGCCGTGCCCACGCCCGGCAGGAACAGTTTGTCGGCACGCAGCACCACATCGGGATCGCGACTGACCAGTGGCTCATAGCCGTGACGAGACACGGCGGATTTTACCGAGTTCAGGTTAGCGCAACCGGTATCCAGGATGACCACGTTCATCACAGCACTCCTTTTGACGAGGGAAGGGTGTCGCCTTCCACGCGGATCGCCTGGCGCAGCGTGCGGCCGAAGGCTTTAAACAGGCTCTCCACGCGGTGGTGATCGTTTTTGCCTTTGGTTTTCAGGTGCAGCGTCGCGCCCATGGTATAGGAGAGGGAACTGAAGAAGTGCTCAACCATCTCGGTGCTCAAATCGCCCACCCGCTGATAGGAGAATTCGGCTTTATACTCCAGATGCGGGCGACCGGAGATATCCAACGCGCAGCGTGCCAGGCACTCATCCATCGGCAGAACAAAACCGAAACGGTTGATGCCGCGCTTGTCACCCAACGCTTTTTTCAGCGCTTCACCCAGCGCCAGACCGGTATCTTCAACGGTGTGATGATCGTCGATGTACAGATCGCCGTTCACCGTGATGGCCATACGGAAACCGCCGTGAGTAGCAATCTGATCCAGCATATGATCAAAGAAACCGACGCCGGTTTTGATTTTGCTACCGCCTTCTCTGTCGAGCCATACCTGCACGTCAATCTGCGTCTCTTTGGTGTTGCGCAGGACCTGGGCATAGCGATCGCGTTTGGTGAGTTGCTCGGTAATCGTCGCCCAGTTGAGGGTTTCGCGGTGATAACGCAGACCGGTGATACCCATGTTCTCGGCGAGCTCAATATCAGTCTGTCGGTCACCAATCACATAGCTGTTCTCTTTGTCCAGCGTCTGCTCAACCAGCCAGCGTTCGACCAGTTGCACTTTAGGTTTGCGGCAATCGCAGTTGTCGGCGGGGAGGTGCGGGCAAATCAGTACCTCTTCAAAAACCACGCCCTGAGAGGTGAAAATCTGCATCATCAGGTTGTGGGGGCCGTCAAACTCTGCCTGCGGGAAACTGCTGGTGCCCAGGCCGTCCTGATTAGTTATCATCACCAGCTTGAAACCGGCTTTTTGCAAGTTGAGCAGTGCGGTAATGGCGTCGGGTTCAAACGCCAGTTTGTCGAAACGATCGACCTGGTAATCGCTCGGTGGCTCAGAAATCAGGGTTCCATCACGGTCAATAAAAAGGTACTTCTGGCTCATACGGACTCCGCACGTAAAGCGTCAATGACGCGCTGGCTCTCTTCGCGGGTGCCAATGGTAATACGCAGGCAGCCACTCAAGGTGGGTTGTTTGTTTTGGTCACGCAGGATAATGCCCTGATCCCAGAGAGATTTAAAGACTGCGCTGGAAGCAACAAAGCGGACCAGAATATAGTTGGTGTCGGAGTTGAATACCGCCTCTACACAAGGGATATCACGCAGAGCGCTGACCAGAAATTCACGTTCTTCAACGATTTGTGCGACGCGCTGGCGCATGGCCACCAGCCCTTCAGGGCTCAACGCCTGGGCGGCAATGTCGGCGACCGGTGTGGAGAGCGGGTAAGGGGCAATCACTTTCATCAGCATGGCAATCACATCGGCATTGGCCAGGGTGAAGCCACAGCGCAGGCCAGCCAGGGCAAATGCTTTGGACAGCGTGCGCAGAATCACGAGGTGCGGGTACTCGCTAAGCCAACCGGTCAGCGTGGCTTGCGGGCAGAACTCGATATAGGCTTCATCGGCTATCACCAGCGCTTTGCCGCGGGTCATCTCCAGCACATCACGAATATCCTGCGGATTAATAATCTGCCCGGTCGGGTTATTGGGGCTGCAAATGTAAACCAGTTTCACGTTATCAAGCTGGCTGGAGATACTCTCCAGATCGAGCTGCCAGTCATCGCGTGTCAGCGCCGTGCGGTACTCGACGCCAAAGGTTTCAGCGCTGACGCTGTACATGCCATAGGTTGGGGGGCAGAACAGAATCGCATCTTTACCCGGTTCGCAAAATGCACGAATCAACAGTTCGATACCTTCATCTGCACCACGGCAGACCAGCACTTGCTCCGGCGTCAGCCCTGCATACTGCGCATAATTCTCGATCACCGCCTTAGGCTGACCCTCCGGGTAGCGGTTTAACGTCTGCTGGGAGAGGTCGAAATTCACCGCCGTCGGGAATTCATTAGCGTTCAGCCAGACATCCCCTTTACCGCCCAGGCGGCGAGCTGACATGTACGGGGTCAGGGCACGAACGTTGGCGCGAGCCAGTTCCTCAATACTCATGCTTGCTCCTTAAGGGCGTTTACACGCAGGGTGACGGCGTTTTTGTGGGCGGTCAGCAGTTCAGCCGCTGCCAGCGTTTCAATGGTAGAGGCGAGGGAAGCAAATCCTTCGCGAGACAGTTCCTGTACGGTCATGCGTTTCTGGAAATCGGCCAGCCCAAGGCTGGAGCAGGTCGCGGTATAACCGTAGGTCGGCAGCACATGGTTGGTGCCGGAGGCGTAATCGCCAGCAGATTCCGGTGACCAGTCGCCCAAAAAGACCGAACCGGCGCTGGTGATATCATCTACCAGGTCGCGTGCACTGCGGGTCTGAATGATCAGGTGTTCCGGGCCGTACTGGTTGGAAATCTCCACGCACTGCGCCAGATCTTTTGCCACTATCAGGCGGCTGGCGGAGAGGGCTTTACGCGCGGTTTCAGCGCGAGGCAGGTCAGCCAGTTGGCGTTCGACGGCCTCGGCGACGGCGCTTGCCATGTCCGCATCCGGAGTCAACAGAATGACCTGAGAGTCCGGGCCGTGTTCGGCCTGAGAAAGCAGGTCGGAGGCGACGAAATCCGGGGTGGCACCGCTGTCGGCAATCACCAACACTTCAGAGGGGCCGGCAGGCATATCAATGGCGGCACCGTCCAGGCGCTGACTCACCTGGCGTTTGGCTTCGGTCACAAAGGCATTGCCTGGGCCAAAGATTTTATCGACTTTCGGCACGGATTCGGTGCCAAAGGCCAGAGCCGCAATCGCTTGCGCGCCCCCGACTTTAAACACCTCCTGTACCCCGCAAAGTTGGGCGGCATACAAAATCTCATCGGCAATCGGTGGCGGAGAGCAAAGCACGACTTTTTTACAGCCCGCGATGCGCGCCGGCGTTGCCAGCATCAGCACAGTGGAAAACAGCGGCGCCGATCCGCCCGGGATATAAAGACCCACGGAAGCGATAGGGCGGGTGACCTGCTGGCAGCGAACGCCTGGCAGCGTTTCGACATCAACCGTCTGCAATTTTTGCGCGACGTGAAAGGTATCGATATTCTTCACGGCCACAGCCATGGCCTGTTTGATGTCATCGCCGAGGCGTGCACTGGCATCGGCAATTTCTTGCTCTGTCACTTTCAGGGCAGTGACCTCGGTGTTATCGAATTTCGCGCTGTATTCGCGCAGGGCATCGTCACCGTTGGCACGGACGTTATTCAGGATCTCAACCACCGTGCGGGTAATGCTTTCGGAGGCTGAAATCGCCGGGCGCATCAGCAGTTCTCGTTGCTGCTCTGCGCTGCAGCTGTTCCAGTAGATGAGGGTATTGAAGCTCATAATCGTTTTCCTTTATTGCACGTGCCTGTTGGCCCAC
>DFPL01000164.1 GCA_002377245.1 Enterobacteriaceae bacterium UBA3516 | reverse complement strand
TATGAATTCCATCACCTGATTGCGGAAGGTTTCGGTCCGGATCGTAGCGGCTTCCTGTCAGCATTCTTCGCGCTGGTAGGTACCCACGGTCTGCACGTCACCTCTGGTCTTATCTGGATGGCGGTACTGATGTTCCAGGTATCCCGTCGCGGTCTGACCAGCACTAACCGTACCCGTATCATGTGCCTGAGCCTGTTCTGGCACTTCCTGGACGTAGTGTGGATCTGCGTGTTCTCTGTTGTCTATCTGATGGGGGCGATGTAATGAGTCATTCTAACGATCATGGCGCTTCCCATGGCAGCGTAAAAACCTACATGACAGGTTTCATCCTGTCGATCATCCTGACGGTCATTCCGTTCTGGATGGTGATGAACGGAACGGCATCTCACGGTGTCATTCTGGGCACGATCCTGGTGACTGCGGTGATTCAGATTCTGGTGCATCTGTCTTGCTTCCTGCACATGAACACCAAGTCTGACGAAGGTTGGAACATGACGGCCTTTGTCTTTACCGTGATTATCATCGCTATCCTGGTAGTCGGCTCCATCTGGATTATGTGGAACCTGAACTACAACATGATGGTTCACTAAGAGCGGCGAGTATGTTTAAGCAATACCTGCAAGTAACGAAGCCTGGCATCATTTTTGGCAACCTGATCTCGGTGATCGGGGGGTTCCTGTTGGCCTCTAAAGGCCATATTGATTATCCCCTCTTCGCCTGCACCCTGTTGGGTGTGTCACTGGTTGTCGCCTCGGGTTGTGTATTTAACAACTACATTGACCGTGACATCGATAAAAAGATGGAACGGACGAAAAACCGCGTACTGGTTCGGGGGCTGATTTCGCCAAACGTCTCGCTGGTGTACGCAGCCTTGTTGGGTATTGCTGGCTTTATGCTGCTGTGGTTTGGTGCAAATCCCCTGGCCTGCTGGCTGGGGGTGATGGGCTTCGTGGTCTATGTGGGCGTCTATAGCCTGTATATGAAGCGCCACTCGGTCTACGGTACCCTGATTGGCTCACTTTCTGGCGCAGCGCCTCCGGTCATCGGCTATTGTGCCGTAACCGGTAACTTCGACAGCGGTGCAGCCATTCTGCTGGCCATCTTTAGTCTGTGGCAGATGCCGCACTCTTATGCCATTGCCATTTTCCGCTTTAAAGATTACCAGGCGGCAAATATTCCGGTACTGCCGGTGGTAAAAGGCATCTCGGTGGCCAAAAACCATATCACCCTGTACATCATTGCCTTTGCGGTAGCGACACTGATGCTCTCTCTCGGCGGCTACGCCGGTTACAAGTATCTGATAGTGGCGGCGGCAGTGAGCGTGTGGTGGCTGGGTATGGCGCTACGTGGTTATAAAGTGGAAGATGATAAAGTCTGGGCGCGTAAGCTGTTCGGCTTCTCCATCATCGCCATTACGGCCATGAGCGTGATGATGTCCGTGGATTTCATGGTTCCTGACTCACACAGCCTGCTGGCCTACGTCTGGTAGACGGGCAACTGACTAGCGGATAGCACATCCTCTGTTCATGACAGTGAAGAACAAAGCCTGACACCGGCACAACCGGGTTCAGGCTTTTTTATTATGTTCGCGGTTAATTTTTTCATCGCCCAATTCTGTTTCAAGCGATACGGTGCTGATAGTTTAAATCTTATTAATATCATTGCTCTTGTGAATATTGGCTATAAAATATTCCCTCGTTGTAAAAGGTTTTACGCCTGAAAACCTTTCTCTCAGTCTGCTATTTCACCCACGCTTAAATCTTCAGGCTATACTCTAAATGTGGATAAAGCCTAAGAACATTAAAAATAACACTCGCTGCACCTCCACCCGATAATTATTCCCTGGCATCATCAAGTATTACTTACACCCATGCGTAATCAATTTAGCATTGCGAAACCTCGTTGTGCCTGAAAAACAAAGCGGCGCAATGACGGTTTCGATTGTTATTAAAAATCACGCTAGCCATCATCAACGAAAGGAATTTAAACAAACGAAACAACAAAAAGGTTAAAAACTTCAACATGTTGATTTTAATCATTTTAATGAACAAAGAGCATCATTTCCTATGTCTTTCGCCTCATTTTATTTATCAGAGGTAATGCGATGGGTCTATTTAAATCATTTTGGCAGGCGGGTTATGAAGGTGCCGATCATATAAATCGAAGCGGTATCAAACTCTCAATGAATGATGTTAATGCACATAATCAATATCATGCAGAGGATTATAACGCACTGAGGATGTTTGATATTAAAACCGTCAGGGAAAGCGTTTGCTGGCGTATCGTTGAACAACCTCGCGGTTTTGATTTCTCCAGTGTTGCAGAAAAAATGGCGTCCGCAAAAAAAGCCCACTGCCAGATTTGCTGGACAATATGCCATTACGGCTGGCCGGACGATATTGATATTTATTCAGAAGATTTTATTTTTCGCTTCGCTCGTTTATGCGGCGAACTGGCCACTTTTTTACGTCCCTTATACGCAGAGGCTCCCGTCTATTCCCCTATCAACGAAATATCTTTTACCAGTTGGGGGATTTCCGTGGGCCTGTTCGCCACCGCGCAACAGGTCACTGAAGATGGCGGGTTCCAGAGTAAAAAGCAGTTGGTGAAAGCTGCTCTCGCCGCCAGCGATGCTATCTGGGCGGCGGATCCACGTGCGCGTATTCTGCACTGCGATCCGCTTATTTTCCTGACACCACCCGACGCCAGCGAAGAGAGCCAAAAAGAGGTATCAGGCTGGCATGAGGCGCAGTTTGAAGCCTGGGACATGCTTGCCGGGAAGAAAGCCCCCGAACTGGGCGGCGCCCCCCGTTATCTCGATCTGATAGGGGCAAATTACTACCACGACAACCAGTGGGAGTTTGGTACCAACCAGCGGTTGTCGTGGCATCTCGGCTGCCCACAGCGACAAAAACTGCACCACATGCTGCATGAACTGTGGTTGCGTTATTCGCGCCCCATTTTACTGGCGGAAACCAGCCACGTGGGAAGCGGCCGCGGTGCCTGGATTACTGACGTGACGCGGGAAGTGGCCATGGCGCAACTGGCAGGAGTGGAAATAGTAGGAATTTGTCTGTACCCCGTCATCGACCGCCCCGACTGGGACAATCTTTCCCACTGGAATCACAGCGGATTATGGGAGGTAAACCTCTCTTCAGAAGCAACGTTTAACCGGGAGCTCAATACCGTTTATGCCCGTGCTCTTTGGAACGCGCAGCGGATGCTGAGAAATTTTCAGCATCCGCTTAACGCCCTTACCTTTATCAGCGAAGCGAGGCAATCAATGAAAACACTGTATGTTTTTAGTCATTTACGCTGGGATTTTGTTTTTCAACGTCCGCAACATCTTCTGACCCGTCTTGCAGAATATTATAAAATCGTTTTTATCGAAGAGCCGCTCTACGCTGCGGATCCCCCCGCACTTTTAAGGCACTCCCCTGCTCCCAATGTGACTGTTATTCAGCCGCAAACCCCTGAACAGGCACCCGGCTTTCATGATGGTCAAATCGCCTGGTTACAACCGCTGCTGGCGGAATTAGTGCAGGATGAAGAGGCCCCGATTGTCTGGTTTTACACGCCTATGGCGCTGCCGCTGCTGGATGTCTTTCCTGCCAGTCTGGTTATTTATGATTGCATGGATGAACTCGCAGCCTTCGAGCAGGCTCCACGGCAGCTTTTACAACGTGAATCGGCGCTCTTATCACGGGCAGATATCGTGTTTACGGGCGGACCGGGTTTGTATGAAGCACGGGCCGGACGGCACCCGAATATCCATTGTTTTGCCAGCAGCGTTGACGCAGTCCATTTCGAGCAAGCGCTCGACAGGGAAAATCATCACCCGTTACAGGATGCGATTCCCCATCCTCGTCTCGGTTTCTATGGCGTGATTGATGAGCGTATGGACCTTGAGCTTATTGCCGCCATTGCCGATGCGCACACCGACTGGCAGTTAGTCATGGTAGGGCCGGTCGTGAAAATCGATCCACGAAGCCTGCCCCAAAGAAGCAATATTCACTATCTGGGTATGCAACCCTACCAGGCGCTGCCGCAGTTTCTTGCCGGCTGGGATGTCTGCCTGATGCCTTTTGCTCTCAATGCCTCCACGCAATTTATTAGCCCAACCAAAGTACTTGAATACATGGCCGCACAACTGCCCGTGGTCAGCACTGCTATTACCGACGTTAAAAAAAGCTACGAGCATGTTGTGGCGATTGCGGGAGATGCCGCGCAGTTTATCGCCGCATGTGAAGAGGCATTGGCTCAGCCCGCTGAGAAACGAGAAGCACAGCGGCGCACGATGGAACAGATTGTCGCAGCAACATCCTGGGAACAGACCGTTGCGCAAATGCATACCTTGATTGAAGCTCAGCTCGCCATTGCGGCAGAGAAAACGGCTGAAAAAGAGCTCATCGAAGAGAAAACAAGCGTTGCACAACGCGCCATCGCCCGCCCCGCTTTACGCTTAATGCCGCCTTCGGTGGTCACCGCGCCCTGTCTGATACTCGGGGCTGGCCCAACGGGGCTGAGTGCGGCATATCATTACGGTGAAGGCGCCACGCTTCTGGAGCGTAACTCCTCGGTAGGCGGATTGTGTCGTTCAGTGACAAAAGACGGTTTTACCTTCGATTATGCTGGTCACATTATGTTTTCCAATGACCCCTACGTTCTCGAATTATATACGTTGTTACTGGGTGACAACGTGCACTGGCAGGCGCGCGAAGCCTGGGTTTATACGGATGGGGTTTATACACGCTATCCTTTCCAGGGCTCTCTTTTTGGTTTGCCGGCTGAGGTTATCAAAGAGTGTATTCTCGGTGCTATCGAAGCCCGATATGGCCTCTCAGCCAGTGATGCCCCGCCAACGTTACGCTGCCAGCCCCACGCCGCCGCCAAAAAAGTCCATACGGACTGTTGCGCCGATGGCAGCGTTCCTGACTTCACCTCCACCAGCACGGCGAACGATGACAGGGAAGAGGAGAGCTTTGAAACCTTTATTTATAAAACCTGGGGTAAAGGGATTGCCCGGCACTTCGCTATTCCTTACAACCAAAAGCTGTGGACCGTCCCGCTTTCTGAGATGGAAACGTCCTGGCTTGGTGGACGCGTCCCCCTTCCCGATCTGGCACAAATTATTGCTGGCGCGCTGGAGGAGACCGGCAAACCCATGGGGCCCAACGCCCGTTTCGGTTATCCGCTCAAAGGCGGCTTTCAGGCCTTAATGTCCGGTTTCTTGCCGTTGATTAAAGGAACGGTAGAGACCGGGGCCGAAGTTAAACGGATTTCTGTTCACCAGCACCGTGCCATGCTCGCAGACGGCCGCTGTTTTGATTACGAGCAGATGATCAGTACCCTGCCGTTGCCACAGCTGATCCGTTTGATTGATGATCCCGTTCCCTCAGAAGTCAGAAAGGCGGCGCTCGGGTTGCGGCACGTCTCCGTTCGTTGTGTGAATTTAGGTATCGATCGGGCAAACCTGACGAATAAGCACTGGATCTATTTTGCCGGTAAGACGGTCTTTCATCGAATCTTCGTCCAGGGCAATGCCAGTCCCTTCTGTAGCCCTCCCGGCGGCTGCGGCCTGACCTGCGAAATCAGCTATTCCGCAGATAAACCCCTTCCTGAAGAGGGAGACGCATTGACCGAAAGGTGTATCAGGGAGTGTATTGAAGCGGGTATTTTTTCCGCCAGCGATCGGGTGGTGACCACCAGTCAGATAGACATACCTTGTGCCTACGTCATCTACGATCATCACCGCAAAGACAATGTGGCGACGGTACGTCACTGGCTGCTACAGCATGATATTACGCTCGCAGGGCGCTACAGCGAGTGGGAATATTACAATTCCGATCACGCTTTTATTGCGGGCAAACTGGCGGTCGAAAAAGTCAGGAGCCGTGTCTGGCGACACTCAGGCTCTTGAGAAACGCGGAACCGTCCTTACACAAGCTTATTAAGGACGGTTCGCGCATGGCTTCCCTCTCGCGCTGCCCCCAATAAGCTTTACAGCCTCGTAATAACTATTAAACAAACATCTGTTTACCCCGCTTACCACCCCGCCTACACTATGGCCTGCTTTCGAATTGAGGTGGTAATGAACGATAATAAAATGACGCCAGGCGAGTTGCGCGCAACCTGGGGTTTAGGGACTGTTTTCTCATTGCGCATGCTTGGCATGTTTATGGTCCTGCCCGTTCTGACTACGTACGGTATGGCATTACAAGGCGCCAGCGAAGCCTTAATCGGTCTCGCCATCGGTATTTATGGCCTGGCGCAGGCGGTGTTTCAAATTCCTTTTGGTTTACTCTCCGATCGTATTGGACGTAAGCCGCTGATTATTGGCGGGCTGGCTATCTTTGTGCTGGGGAGTGTGATCGCAGCGCTGTCTGACTCCATCTGGGGCATTATTCTTGGCCGTGCGTTACAAGGGTCTGGTGCGATTGCCGCCGCCGTGATGGCGCTGCTCTCGGATTTAACCCGTGAACAAAATCGTACCAAAGCGATGGCCTTTATTGGCGTCAGCTTCGGCGTTACCTTTGCGATTGCCATGGTGCTGGGGCCGATTATTACCCACCAGCTCGGTCTGCACGCCTTGTTCTGGATGATTGCCGCCCTGGCAACTGCCGGCATTTTGTTAACACTTTGGGTGGTGCCCGACAGCGAAAATCATGTGCTTAATCGCGAATCCGGCATGGTCAAAGGCTGCTTTAGTCAGGTTATTGCCAGCTCCAGACTGCTGAAACTCAATTTTGGCATCATGTGTTTGCACATCCTGCTGATGTCCACCTTTGTTGCCCTGCCCGGCCAGCTTGAAGCCGCCGGTTTCGCCGCTGCTAACCACTGGAAAATTTATCTGGTGACCATGCTGGTGTCGTTTGTTTCGGTCGTACCGTTTATCATTTACGCTGAAGTTAAGCGGCGTATGAAGCGCGTTTTCCTGTTCTGTGTGGCGTTACTGCTGATTGCTGAGATCGTGCTCTGGGGCGCGGGGCCACACTTCTGGGAGCAGGTGCTGGGCGTGCAGATTTTCTTTATTGCTTTCAATCTGATGGAAGCACTACTGCCCTCGCTTATCAGCAAAGAAGCGCCTGCCGGTTATAAAGGCACCGCAATGGGCATTTACTCCACCAGCCAGTTTATCGGCGTGGCGATTGGCGGTGCATTAGGCGGTTGGGTCGATGGCTGGTTTGATTCGCAGACCGTCTTCCTGGCTGGCGCGCTACTGGCAATGGTCTGGTTGCTGGTAGCCAGCACGATGCAAGAGCCACCGTATGTCAGCAGCTTGCGCATCGAAATCCCTGAAGGTGTGGTGCTGAACGATGCACTGCAACAGCGGTTGCTGCAGACGGCGGGAATCAGTGATGTGCTGGTCGTGGCCGAAGAGCGCAGCGCCTATGTGAAAATCGACAGCAAAGTGACCAATCGTTTCGAGGTCGAACAAGCTATCAAAGGTGCATAAAAAAAGCGGGGATATCCCCGCTTTTTTTGACGCTTATTCCGTTAATCGCGGAAGTTTTTAAACTGGAACGGCTGCCCCAGGTTGCCACCGCGCACCAGCGCCATAGCGGCCTGCAAATCATCACGCGCTTTTCCGGTGACGCGCAGTTCTTCACCCTGAATCTGGGTCTGCACTTTCAGCTTGCTCTCTTTGATAAGCTTAACGATTTTCTTCGCCACATCGCTCTCAATACCCTGTTTGAGTTTGGCTTCAACAAACCAGGTTTTACCGCTGTGCACGAACTCGTCCGGGACCTCAAGCGACGCCCCTTCAATGCCGCGTTTAAGCAGCTTGGCGCGCAGAATATCCAGCAACTGATTGACCTGAAAATCAGACTCACTGAGTACTTTGATGGTCTTATTCTTCTCGTTCAGCTCGATTGTGGCCTCAACGTTACGAAAATCGAAACGGGTTTCAAGTTCGCGAGTCGCATTCTCGATCGCGTTGCGGACTTCCTGAAGTTCAACCTCAGAAACAATATCGAAAGATGGCATCTTTTCTTCTCCCTCAGTGTTTGTTGCGATGCATAATACCCGCAACAAAGCATAACTCAACTTGTAATGGCCGGAAGCAGCACCATCGGCGCTATACTGAAAGCAGTAACACCTGGCGCAGTTGCAGGTGAGGAGGAAAAATGAAAATTACCGTACTTGGATGCGGTGCGTTAGGGCAGTTATGGCTGACCGCGCTGCACAAGCATGGACATGAAGTACAGGGCTGGTTACGCGTGCCTCAGCCCTTTTGCAGTGTGAATGTGGTCGATGAAGACGGTTCCATTTTTAATGAATCCCTGACCGCAAACGATCCGGAATTTTTGGCGCACAGCGATTTGCTTCTCGTGACGCTTAAAGCCTGGCAAGTCTCCGATGCCGTTAAGGGCCTCGCTAATACCTTGCCGAAGCGCACGCCGATAGTGCTTATCCATAACGGTATGGGCACGGTGGATGAACTCAAAAGTCTTGAACAACCGTTGCTGATTGGCACCACCACCCATGCGGCCCGCCGCGACGGTAACGTCATTGTGCATGTCGCCAGTGGAACCACACACATTGGCCCCGCCCGTCAGCAGGATGGTGATTTCAGCTATCTGGCTGAGATGCTGCAAGAGGTGCTTCCCGACGTCGCCTGGCATAACAATATTCGCCCGGCATTGTGGCGCAAACTGGCCGTGAACTGCGTCATCAACCCCATTACCGCGCTTCAGGAGTGCAAAAACGGTGAACTGCGCGATTTCCCGGAGGAAATCAGAAAAGTGACCCATGAGGTTGCCGCCGTGATCGAACGAGAAGGCCACCATATCTCTGCCGATGAATTGCTGGATTACGTCTATCAGATTATTGAAAACACGGCGGACAATGTCTCCTCAATGCTGCAGGATATTCGTGCGATGCGGCATACCGAATGCGATTACATTACCGGTTATCTGCTGCGTCGCGCCCGGGCACATGGCATCCCCGTGCCGGAAAACGCCCGCCTGTATGATTTAGTCAAACGTAAGGAGAGTGAGTATGAGCGCGTCAGCTCTGGTCTGTCTCGCCCCTGGTAGTGAAGAGACCGAAGCGGTTACTACCATCGACCTGCTGGTCCGCGGCGGCATCAGCGTAACGACCGCCAGCGTTGCCAGCGACGGCAGCCTGGCTGTCACCTGCTCACGCGGCGTAAAACTGCTTGCCGATGCGCCGCTGGTGGCCGTTGCGGATGGGGATTTTGACGTGATCGTGTTACCCGGCGGCATCAAAGGCGCGGAAAATTTCCGCGACAGTCCGCTGCTGGTGGAAACCGTCAGGCAGTTTCATCTCTCCGGTCGCGTAGTGGCTACCATTTGCGCGGCAGCCGCCACGGTGCTGGTGCCCCATGATCTGTTCCCCATTGGCAATATGACCGGTTTCCCGGCATTGAAAGAGCAGATCCCTGAAGGTCAGTGGCAGGATAAGCGCGTCGTCTGGGATCCCAGGGTGAAACTTATTACCAGTCAGGGACCGGGAACGGCTATTGATTTTGCTTTGAAGATTATTGATGTGCTGGTCGGGCGGGAGAAAGCCCATGAAGTGGCTAAACAGCTGGTGATACCGGCTGGGATTTATAACTACTACGAAGCCTGAACAGAATCGTGCCGGGTGGCAAATGCACACCACCCGGCCCAGCGTTTACGGGCGATAGACCTTCACGTTCTTAAAGCCCTGCTCCAGCAGATAGAGCGCCTGCAGTCGGCTCATCACACCGCGTTCACACCACAGCAGCCAGTTTTTACTCTGATCGAGATCGCCGAATTTGGTGCTCAGTTTGTAGAACGGCAGTGAGACTACCTCGACGCCTTCGACCTCTAAGGGTTTGGCATCCTGTTCATCAATCGAACGGATATCCAGCAGCATGTCATTTGGACCAAAACCGCTGACGGTTTCGACTTCAACGACATCCTCACTGGTCTGCTCGGCAATCACGCGAATATCGATATTAGAGGCTTCAGCCACCACTTTATCGAGAATAGCGAAATCGAAGTTTTGCTCTTCGGCTTCGATTTTGGCCTTCACCGCTTTCACCGTCGGGCTTTTCGAGATCACACCGCAATATTCGGGCATGGTACGCGCGAAGTCTTCAGTGCCGATTTCACGCGCCAGATCGATAATGTGCTCTTTATCGTAAGAAATAAGCGGGCGCAGGATCAGCGTGTCGGAGACGTTGTCAATCAGGCGCAGGTTGGTCAGGGTCTGGCTGGAGACCTGGCCCAGCGCTTCGCCAGTCACCAGCGCCTGTACGCCGTAGCGTTCCGCAACCTGAGAAGCGGCACGTACCATCATGCGTTTGAGCACAACGCCCATCTGGCCATCGTCGACTTTCTCAAGGATTTCACCCACGACTGGTTCAAAGTTGATGGCGACAAAACGGACGCGGTGGGAGCTGCCAAAGCGGTTCCACAAATAATGAGCAACCTGACGCACGCCAATTTCATGGGCGGCGCCGCCAAGGTTGAAGAAGCAGTAATGCACGCGGCAGCCGCGACGCATCAGCATATAGCTGGAGACGCCGGAGTCAAAACCACCGGAAATCAGCGACAACACATCTTCCTGCGTACCGATAGGGAAACCGCCGATCCCTTCGTAGCGGCCTTTTACCAGCAGCAGACGATCGTCTTCGATTTCCAGATTGACGGTGATATCAGGGTGCGTCAGCTTCACGCGGGCCGTTTCGATATGCTGATTCAGCCCACCGCCGACATAGCGCTCCACTTCGATAGAGCTAAATTCGTGTTTACCACGACGTTTTGCACGCACGCAGAAGGTTTTTCCTTCCAGCTTCTCACGCCAGGCTTCCAGCGTTTTTTCGAAGATATCGTGCAGGGAGGTGAAAGGCACATCTTCCACTTCCAGAATATGGTGAATGCCCGGAATACGGGTCAGCGCATCGCGGATAACCAGGCGCTGGTTTTCATCTTTTGCGCGGACTTCAATGTTATCCCAGTGGCGAACGACCGCGAGGGTCTCATCGTACTGCTTCAGAACGTTACGAATATTCCCGGTCAGGATCTTAATAAAGCGCAAACGCACAGATTGGCTTTTGATGGTGATTTCCGGGAACAATTTAATGATAAACTTCATGGCGGCAAGGGTTCGTTGGCAAGCCCGGTTGGGCTTCTCGGAAAAAAATACAGCAGCCCACACCTGCGGCTGCATCCAGGCGCGGAAGTATACCACCATCGCAGCGTCCCTGTGTATTTTGCATGACCCTTGCGCGTTATTTGCTTAGCTTCGCGACTTCGCTACCCTAGTAGAGTCGGTAAACAATGAGAGTCAGACAGTCATTATGCCAAAGAAAAAAGACGCACCCGCCAGCTTTGAAACCGCGCTCGGCGAACTCGAACAGATTGTTACCCGCCTGGAAAGTGGCGATCTTCCGCTGGAGGATGCCCTCAATGAATTTGAACGCGGCGTGCAGCTGGCCCGTCAGGGGCAGGTTAAACTTCAGCAAGCGGAGCAGCGTGTGCAGATTCTGCTCTCCGATAATGAGGAAGCGCCCTTAACGCCGTTCACCCCGGATAACGAGTAAATGGACTTTAATCAACAGCTCCAGACCTGCGTTACGCACGCCAACGATGCCCTGCGGCGTTTTATCGCGCCTCTGCCCTTTCAGAACTCTCCTCTGGTTGAGGCAATGGGGTATGGCGCACTATTAGGTGGCAAACGCCTGCGTCCTTTCCTGGTGTATGCGACGGGCACGATGTTCGGCGTCAGCCGGGAAACGTTGGATGCCCCCGCAGCGGCGGTGGAATGCATCCACGCCTATTCGCTGATTCACGATGATCTCCCGGCGATGGACGATGACGATCTCCGCCGCGGTCAGCCCACCTGCCACATCAAATTTGGCGAAGCCAACGCGATTCTGGCCGGCGACGCGCTGCAAACGCTGGCATTTACTATTCTTAGCGATGCCCCGATGCCAGAAGTGGCCGCCGAGGATCGGTTGGCCATGGTACGCGAACTGGCCTTTGCCAGCGGTGCGGCAGGCATGTGTGCCGGGCAGGCACTGGATTTAGCCGCAGAAGGCAAATCCGTAGATTTACAGGCGCTTGAACAGATTCATCGTCACAAAACAGGCGCACTGATTCGTGCGGCGGTGAAAATGGGTGCGCTGAGCGCAGGAGAGAAGGGGCGCGTTTGGCTGCCGGTGCTGGATAACTATGCGCAATGCATCGGCCTGGCGTTCCAGGTTCAGGATGACATACTCGATGTTGTCGGCGATACTGCGACCCTTGGGAAACGCCAGGGCGCCGATCAGCAACTTGGCAAAAGCACCTACCCTGCGTTACTGGGCCTTGAGCAAGCCCGGGTAAAAGCCCGCGATCTGATTGCGGAGGCACGTCAGTCGTTAAATCTGCTGGCTGCGCAATCACTGGATACAACGGCACTGGAAGCACTGGCTGATTACATAATCCAGCGTGATAAATAATGACAACACCACAATGAGTCTCCGATGAGTTTTGATATAGCCAAATACCCGACGCTGGCGCTGGTCGATTCCACTGCGGAATTGCGTTCACTGCCTAAAGAGAGTCTGCCGAAACTGTGCGATGAGTTGCGTCGCTACCTGCTCGACAGCGTGAGCCGCTCCAGCGGGCACTTCGCCTCCGGGCTTGGCACGGTAGAATTAACCGTGGCATTGCACTACGTCTATAACACCCCCTTCGACCAGCTCATCTGGGACGTCGGCCATCAGGCTTATCCGCATAAAATTCTGACCGGACGTCGCGATCGCATCGACACTATCCGCCAGAAAAACGGCTTGCACCCCTTCCCCTGGCGTGGTGAAAGCGAGTACGACGTATTAAGCGTCGGGCACTCCTCCACCTCGATCAGCGCCGGTATCGGCATTGCCGTTGCCGCAGAAAAAGAGGGTAAGCAACGCCGTACGGTCTGCGTGATTGGCGACGGGGCGATCACCGCAGGCATGGCGTTTGAAGCGATGAACCACGCGGGCGATATTCGTCCGGACATGCTGGTGGTTCTCAACGACAACGAAATGTCGATTTCTGAGAATGTCGGTGCGCTGAACAATCACCTGGCGCAACTGCTCTCCGGTAAGCTCTATTCCACATTGCGCGAAGGCGGCAAAAAAGTGCTGTCTGGCGTTCCGCCGATTAAAGAGCTGATTAAACGCACCGAAGAACATATCAAAGGCATGGTCGTGCCGGGTACGCTGTTTGAAGAGCTGGGCTTTAACTACATTGGCCCGGTTGATGGTCACGATGTGCTGGGTCTGGTGCAAACCCTGAAAAATATGCGCGGCCTGAAGGGTCCGCAGTTCCTGCATATCATGACCAAGAAAGGCCGCGGTTATGAGCCTGCCGAAAAAGATCCTATTACTTTCCACGCGGTGCCGAAGTTCGATCCGACCAGCGGCACGCTGCCGAAAAGCAGCGGCGGCATGCCCAGCTACTCCAAAATCTTTGGTGACTGGCTGTGCGAAATGGCGGGCAAAGACAGCAAATTAATGGCGGTGACGCCTGCGATGCGCGAAGGTTCCGGCATGGTGGAGTTTTCCCGTAAATTCCCGGATCAATACTTTGATGTCGCGATCGCTGAACAGCACGCCGTCACCTTCGCGGCAGGCCTGGCCATTGGCGGCTACAAGCCTATCGTGGCTATCTACTCCACCTTCCTGCAACGCGCCTACGATCAGGTGATCCACGACGTTGCAATTCAGAAATTACCGGTCCTCTTTGCCATCGATCGTGCAGGGATTGTAGGCGCTGACGGCCAGACGCATCAGGGCGCGTTTGATATCTCTTTCCTGCGCTGCATCCCCGAGATGGTCATTATGACCCCGAGCGATGAAAACGAATGTCGCCAGATGCTGTTCACCGGCTATCACTACAACGAAGGCCCGAGCGCCGTGCGTTACCCTCGCGGCAACGCCGTGGGCGTGACGCTGGAACCGTTGCAGAAACTGCCGCTGGGCAAAGGAGTGGTGAAACGTGAAGGCGAGAAAATTGCGATCCTCAATTTCGGTACGTTGCTGCCTGAAGCGGAGAAAGCCGCAGAAGCGCTGAACGCTACATTGGTCGATATGCGTTTCGTTAAACCGCTGGATACCGCGCTGATTTTGCAGATGGCTGCGCGCCATGAGGCCTTAATCACGCTGGAAGAGAACGCGATTATCGGTGGCGCGGGCAGTGGCGTTAACGACGTGCTGATGGCCCACCGTAAACCGGTGCCGGTGCTGAATCTTGGGTTGCCCGATTTCTTCATTCCGCAAGGAACTCAGGACGAAGCCCGTGCCGACGTGGGCCTGGATGCCGCCGGTATTGAATCTCACATCACGCGCTGGCTCGCATAACCTCCTCTACCGCTCCTGCTATGCTTAACGGTAACGTTTTTTTAATCTTACTCGAAGTAAGACGAGTAATAGCAGGAGTGGAGCGATGCAATACAACACGTTAGGAAAAACAGATCTCAAGGTTTCGCGCCTTTGTCTTGGCTGCATGACGTTCGGCGAACCTGACCGGGGTAATCACGCCTGGACGCTGCCGGAAGAGAGTAGCCGTCTTCTTATCCAGCACGCACTAAACGGCGGCATCAACTTTTTTGATACCGCAAACAGCTACTCTGACGGCAGCAGTGAAGAGATCGTCGGACGCGCGTTGCGTGATTTTGCCCGTCGCGATGAGGTGGTGGTCGCCACCAAAGTTTACTACCCGTCCGGTACACTGAGCGAAGGCCTGTCACGTGAACAGATCCTGCGTTCCATTGATGACAGCCTGACGCGCCTCGGCATGGATTATGTCGATTTACTGCAAATCCACCGCTGGGATTACAACACGCCCATTGAAGAGACCCTGGAAGCGCTGAACGACGTGGTAAAAGCCGGGAAGGCGCGCTATATCGGCGCCTCTTCCATGCACGCCAGCCAGTTTGCTCAGGCGCTGGAGTTACAGAAACAGCACGGCTGGGCGCCGTTTGTCACCATGCAGGACCACTACAACCTGATTTACCGCGAAGAAGAGCGCGACATGCTGCCGCTCTGCTACCAGGAAGGGGTGGCAGTGATTCCCTGGAGCCCGCTGGCGCGAGGTCGCCTGACGCGACCATGGGGAGAGACTACTGCCCGACTGGTGTCGGATGAGGTGGGGAAAAATCTCTATAACGAACATGATGAAAACGACGCGCAAATCGCCGAGCGCCTGGGTGCCATTGCCGAAGAAACTGGTGCCACGCGTGCCCAGGTTGCGCTGGCGTGGCTGTTAAGCAAACCGGGTGTCGCCGCGCCAATCATTGGTGCGTCGCGCGAAGAGCAGCTTGAGGAGTTACTCCAGGCGGTAGATTTGACGCTGAAACCGGAGCAAGTTGCCGAGCTGGAAACACCGTATAAACAGCACCCGGTGGTCGGCTTTAAGTAGCAGGTCAGACACTTCCCTCTCCCTCCGGAGAGGGAAAATCATACAATACCCAGCGGCCAGTGATGACCAACAACGTACAGAATCCCCGCTGAGATAACCCCCGCGATAATATCATCAACCATAATGCCCATTCCGCCATGGACATTGCGATCGAACCAGCGAATCGGCCAGGGTTTCCACATATCGAAAATGCGGAAAATTACAAATCCGGCGGCAATCCACTGCCAGTCGTGCGTTGGCAGCGCCATCAGGGTTATCCACATGCCGATAAACTCATCCCAGACAATGCTGCCATGGTCATGCACGCCCATGTCTTTTGCCGTGCGATGGCAGAGATAGACGCCAATGCTGATGCCCAGCATCACCATCAGCGAATAGAGTTGCCAGGGGAGCAGCGTCAACAGATACCAGAACGGGATGGATGCCAGCGATCCCATGGTACCCGGCATGACAGGGCTTAATCCGCTGCCAAATCCCGTTGCCAGCAGGTGCCATGGGTTACTCATTTTCAGACGACTTTTGGCAATATCTTTCTTAAAGAGTGGCAAAATGGTCGTATCCTTTCCAGTCGAGCGTCACGGCCTTGTCATCACGGGTAAAAAGCATGCCTTCCACATCCGCGCTCATCTGACCAATACAGGTTATGGGTGCGCCCAGATGGGCAACCGCGACTTCCAGCGCGCCACGGTTCAGTTCAGGGACGGTAAAGCAGAGTTCGTAGTCTTCCCCCCCTGAAAGCGCCCAGCGCACGGCTTGTTCCGCATCCACATGACGCTTCATTGCTTCCGAATAAGGCAGCGCGTCCAGATTAATACGCGCACCGCACTCGCTCGCATTGAGGATATGACCGAGATCGGAAATTAACCCGTCAGAGAGATCGATGGCGGCATTCGCCAGACCACGCATGGCCTGACCGTGTAAGACGCGCGGAGTTGGGCGTAAATGCCGCTGGACCAGGTAGTTCGAGTCATTGGCATCACTGACCTGCAACCGGTGCTGTAAAATCGCCAGTCCGGCTGCGCTGTCACCGGGGGTGCCGGTCACATAGATCCAGTCCCCAGGCCTGGCCCCTGAGCGCTTAATGGCCCGGCCAGCCGGCACATAACCGTGAATACCCAGCGTCATGGCGAGTGGACCACGCGTGGTATCGCCGCCAATAAGCTGCATATCGTAGTAGTTAAGCTGTTCGAACAGGCTGTCGCTAAACGCCTTGAGCCAGACTTCATCGACGTTCGGGAGGGTCAGTGCCAGCGTGAGCCACGCAGGATCGGCGCCCATCGCCGCCAGATCGCTCACGTTTACTGCCAGCGCTTTATACGCCAGATCGGCAGGATCGATATCAGGAAGAAAATGAATGCCTGACACCAGAGTGTCAGTGCTGATTGCCAGCGTCTGTTTTTCAGGAACATTGAGCAGTGCACAGTCGTCGCCAATGCCGGTTTCGACATCACGACGCGCATTTTTTACACGGTCAAAATAACGGGCAATCAGGGAAAATTCGCCGCATGCCATACGTTATGCCTCAGCATAGAAAAGAAAAAAGCCGGACAGAGTGCGGTCAGACATCGCACTCCACTCCGGCTTGAGGATCATTTTTTGTTGGGACGAATCACGGGCGCGGCTTTGTCGAGCACACCGTTAACAAACTTGTGGCTATCTTCAGCACCGAAGGTTTTCGCCAGTTCGATAGCTTCGTTAATGGCGACTTTGTACGGCACGTCAGAACGTTTAGACAGTTCGAACAGTGCGATTCGCAGTACCGCTCTCTCAACCTGACCCAGTTCTTCAAGCAGACGGGACAGGTACGGCTTCATCAGGCCGTCGAGATACGCGCTGTTAGTCGCCACCCCGCTTAACAGTTCACGGAAGTATGGGACGTCAACGTCTTTAACGTCCTGTTCCGCCAGGAACTGGTATTCGACATCAGCGACGTCGTTTTGGGACAACTGCCAGGAGTAGAGTGCCTGGACAGCACACTCACGGGCGCGGCGACGAGCAGCAGGTTTCACGGATTTCCCCTTACAAAAATCAGGCCTTGATGGCTTTCAATACATTAATCATTTCAAGCGCGGTCAATGCAGCTTCCGCACCTTTGTTGCCAGCTTTAGTGCCAGCACGTTCGATAGCTTGTTCAATGCTTTCGGTGGTCAACACACCAAAAGCAACCGGGATTTCGCTGTCCTGCGCAACATGCAACAGGCCATTGCTTGCACCACCGGCCACATATTCAAAGTGAGCCGTGCCGCCACGAATAACCGTGCCCAGCGCAATCACCGCGTCATATTTACCGGTTTTCGCCAGTGCACCCGCCGCCAGTGGCAGCTCATAAGCACCTGGAACCCATACTACGGTAATATTGTCATCGTTAACCTGGCCGATACGTTTCAGGGCGTCAACCGCACCTTCCAGCAGGCTATCGTTGATGAAGTTGTTGAAACGCGCAATGGTGATGGCGACGCGAGCGTCCGGGGCAGCAACGTTAGCTTCAATAATGTTCATACTTTTCCTTCACAGGTTCAGTTCAGACCCCGCAGGGGGGCGGATTT
>DFPL01000125.1:1787-9144 GCA_002377245.1 Enterobacteriaceae bacterium UBA3516 | reverse complement strand
TAAAGCAGGCGTGCCGTTTTATCGCGATGTCCAGCTCCTGCTAATTGGCGTGGTGGTACTGGCGATGGCTTTCGCGGAAGGTTCCGCCAACGACTGGCTGCCGTTGCTGATGGTCGATGGTCACGGCTTTAACCCAACGTCCGGCTCGCTGATTTATGCAGGCTTCACCCTGGGGATGACGGTAGGACGCTTTACCGGCGGCTGGGTTATCGATCGCTACAGCCGCGTGGCGGTGGTGCGGGCCAGTGCCCTGATGGGCGCACTCGGCATCGGGCTTATTATCTTTGTCGATAATGCCTGGGTTGCCGGACTGTCGGTTATCTTCTGGGGACTGGGGGCGTCTTTAGGCTTCCCGCTCACCATCTCTGCGGCCAGCGACACCGGGCCGGATGCACCGACACGCGTCAGTGTGGTGGCGACGACCGGTTATCTGGCGTTCCTCGTGGGGCCACCGCTGCTGGGCTTCCTCGGCGAGCACTACGGNNGGTGTTGGGCCTGGTGCTGGTCGCCGCACTGGTTGCTAAAGCCGTGGCGAAGCCGACAACCCCGCTGGAATCCGCTACGGAGTGACATTCACCGCGCTTGCGAAAAATCTGCCGCACACGCGGCAACAAACGCGCCCTGGCAATTACGCATACTTCGTCCGGTTTTGTGGCTGACATCCTGTCAGCCACTGCAACTTCCCGAGGCGAACATGAAACGCACCCTGCTCCCCCTTCTGCTTTTAGCCACCCTCTCGACAGGCGCGATGGCGCAAAACGTCACGGTCAATGTGCCGGATGGCTACAAAATCGAACTCGTCCCTGTTAATACCCCTGAACCGCAAACGGCGTACGTCACCCCGCAGGTTGTCGCACCCGCCCCTGTCGTGCGCGTTGCACCCCGCGCTCGCCATCTGGCAAGCGTCGGTGAAGGAATGATCATCGAACACCAAATTGATGATCATCATCATTAAGAGACGCGGCTGTTTCGCAGCGAAATGTGAACAGCCCTAGCCTTCCAGTGAATTACCCACGCGTTTATCGCGCAGGAAAATCACCATCAGCCCGAGCCAGATGATCCCGTTCAGCAGGTTGAATAAGCTGAAAAGACCGTTGCCGCCCATAAGCCAGGCATGTTTACTGACTTCGATACCCGCCGTGAAGATAAACATTTGTAGCATGCCCATCGCCGCCGAAACCGCCCCTTTGCTGACGTCACTGGCGAACAGCGTCAGCCTCACCAGACCCGCATTCGCCAGCCCAATGCCAAAGGCGTAAATACTCAAACCTGCCGTCATCCACAGGTACGCGTGCGATGACACCACGGTGGCGATGGCGGCTACGATAAGTCCGGCGACGATTGGCCAGCCGCCGAGGATAATCAGCGCGCGCACCGTCCGGCGAGACGTCAGTTTTGCCAGCACCAGATTCCCGACGATCAGTGCGCCGAAAATGGGTACCTGCAACAGCCCATACTCGTAACTACTGAGCTGTTCGCCGCTGATAATGATAATGGGCGACTGGGCAATCCACGCCAGTAGCGGCAGGCTGACAAAGCCAGTCGCCAGCGCACCGGCAACAAAGCGCACATTTTTCATCACCTGCGCATAATCGTGCCAAAGCGCTTTCATCGACAACGGCTCGCCAAGCCGCGTGGCCGTCTCCGGCATGGCACGTTGTAAGCCAACAAACGCCACGGCCGCCAGCACAGCAAAGAGCACAAACATCCCTTCCCATGGTGCGATATGCACCCAGGCGGCACCGACCAGCGGGCCTAGCAGCGGTGCGATCAGCGCCACGTTAGCCATCAGCGCGGTGATTTTGATACACACTGCTTCCTCGAAGGACTCCTGAATTGCCGCATAGCCAACCGCGCCAATAAAGCACAGGCTTATCCCCTGCAGGAAACGCAGCAGGGTGAACTGTTCAATGTTTTGCGCCAGCAGGGTGGCAAGGCAGGTGACAATAAACCACACCACGCCCACCAGCATCACTGGCCGACGGCCAATGCGATCCGACAGCGGTCCCAGCAACCACTGTAAAAACATACCGCCTGCCAGATAGGCGGTCATCGAGGTCGGTACCCACTCAATACCCGCCTGATATTGTTCGACCACGGTCAGCATGCCGGGTTGAATCATATCGTTAGCGATATAGGTGGAGAATTCGTACAGCACCAGGCAGAGCGGGAAAAGCAGCGCCTGACGACCCAGACGTTGACCAGTAAGGGAATGATTTTGCATGCCATCTCTTTAACGTAAAAAAATCGCGCAGAGTGTAATCAAAGCCTCTGCGCCAGGATAGTGAATTGTGTTGTTAACGGCGCAGAAAGCACGTTTTACCGCTTAAGGTTCTCTTAAGCGTTACGGCGTAATGTTTCAGAATAATGAACCTTCTGGCGTAAGAATCCTCTAACTCTGCGTCCAGAAAAGTAAAAGCACTTTACCCTGCGTAATCATGCTTTTAAGGTTAGCGTTTTCCCATTACTGCCTGTGTGCTAAGCGTCGTCAACGGTATGTTAGAAACCCTCAACTACTCGCTGTTTGAGTGGATAAATGCCACTCCTGAATCCCCCGCCTGGCTTATCAGCGCCGCCCGGATCATCGCCAATGACGTGATTGGCATTGTGCCACTGTTGGCCGTGGGGTTATGGCTGTGGGGGCCGCGCCATCAGGTGAGCGCTCAGCGCCAGCTGGTGATTAAAATCACCATGGCGATGGCCATCAGCATGTCGCTCTCTTACCTGCTGGGGCATCTGTTTCCGCATAACCGCCCGTTCGTCGACCACATCGGTTACAACTTCCTGCATCATTCGCCAGACTATTCCTTCCCAAGCGACCACGGCACGGTGATTTTCACCTTCGCCGTCGCCTTTATCGCCTGGCACCGGGTCTGGTCTGGCGCGCTGTTGATGGTTATCGCATTGGCGATTGCCTGGTCACGCGTCTACGTTGGCGTGCACTGGCCGCTGGACATGCTCGGCGGCCTGATGGTTGCGCTCTGCGGCTGCCTGAGCGCACAAATGTTGTGGCACGGGCTCGGTAGCGCCCTGCTTCGCGTGGCACAGCAGCTTTACCGTCTCTGTTTTGCGATCCCCATTCGTCGGGGCTGGGTGCGTGACTAAGCCCGACGGCACAGGTAAACTGAACGCCCTGCTCTATGCAGGGCTTTCTTTATACTCAGGGGATCTATGGAAACAAGACGTGACGAACGCATCGGTCAGTTACTCTCCGCGCTTAAACGCAGTGATAAGCTGCATCTGAAAGAAGCCGCCGCCCTGTTGGGCGTCTCTGAGATGACCATTCGCCGCGATCTCAGTACAAACAGTGCGCCTGTTGTGCTGCTCGGGGGCTACATTGTGCTGGAACCCCGCACCGCCAGCCATTATCTGCTGAGCGATCAAAAAACGCGCCTGGTGGATGAAAAGCGTCGTGCCGCTGAGCTGGCCGCGAAACTGGTGCAGCCTCATCAAATGGTGTTTTTCGATTGTGGCACTACCACGCCCTGGATCATTGAAGCCATCCCGGATGAGCTACCCTTCACCGGCGTCTGTTATTCCCTGAACACCTTTCTCTCCCTGCAGGACAAACCCTTATGCCGGGCGATTCTCAGCGGCGGGGAGTTTCACGCCAGCAACGCTATTTTTCAGCCGCTCAGTTTCAAAGAGACGCTGAACTACCTGCGCCCGGACATCGCCTTTTACTCTGCTGCCGGGGTGCACGTTGAGCAAGGCGTAACCTGCTTTAATCTGGAAGAGCTGCCGCTTAAGCACTGGGCCATGTCCAGCGCCCAGTACCACGTCCTGGTGGTCGACAACAGCAAGTTTGGCAAAGTGCGCCCGGCTTGCATGGGAGAACTCAACCACTTTGATGCCATCGTCAGCGACTGCCGCCCGGACGATGCGTTAGTGGATTTTGCCAAAACGCAGCAGATCACGCTGATGTACTGAGGTTCCGTGCCCGCCAGGGGCACGGACGTTAAGCATCAGGAGAACCAGCCACCAAACCACTGGTGGAATTTCATCAGCACGAAGTCCCACATCCGGCCAAAGAAGCCACCCTCTTCCACGGCCTCCATCACAATCGGCGGACGCTGTTCGATAGATTTACCGTTGAGCTGGAAGTCGATGGTGCCGACCACCTGGCCTTTTTTCAACGGCGCGGTCAGCTGTGGCTCGGTCAGGGTATAGCTGGCTTTCAGGTTTTTCAGTTGACCACGAGGAATGGTCACCGAACCCGCCTCACCCGCGCCGAGTTTTACCTCACTTTGATCGCCAAACCAGACGCGCTGGCTGACAAAGGTCGCGTCCGGTTTAATGGGCGTGACGGTCTCAAAGAAACGGAAACCCCAGGTCAACAATTTTTCAGACTCATTAAAACGGATACGGTCGGTTTTCGACCCGAGCACCACCGAAATCAAGCGCATGTCGCCCTGGGTTGCCGAGGCGACAAGATTATAGCCCGCCCCTTCAGTGGTCCCGGTTTTCATGCCGTCCACGTTCATGCTGGTGCTCCACAACAGGCGGTTGCGGTTCGGCTGGCGAATTTTGTTGAAGGTAAACTCTTTCTCTTTATGGATGGCGTACTCATCCGGCACGTCGTGAATAAGGGCCCTGCCGAGCAGCGCCATGTCACGCGCGGTACTGAACTGCCCCGGCGCATCAAGCCCGTGCACCGTTTTGAAAGTGGTGTTGGTCAGCCCAAGTTTGGTCACATAACCGTTCATCAGGCTGACGAAAGAGTCCTGGCTGCCCGCCACATGGTCAGCAATGGCGATACTGGCGTCGTTACCAGACTGAATGATCACCCCTTTATTCAGATCGGCCACCGATACCTGATCGCCAGGCTTAAGGAACATCAGGGAGGAGCCGCGCAGGGCCGGGTTACCGGTGGCCCAGGCATCTTTGCCGACGGTCACCGTGTCGGTAAGCTGAATTTTTCCGGCTTTGAGTGCCTGACCGACCACGTAGCTGGTCATCAGTTTGGTCAGACTCGCCGGGTCGAGTTTCTCATCTGCATTGCCCTCCGAGAGCACTTTGCCACTGTTGTAATCCATCAGGATCCACGCGCGAGCATCGATCGCCGGCGCATCAGGAGCTTGCTCCGCGGCATGCAGAGAGGAAGAGAAGAGAACGATCAGTGCAGCTCCCGCCGCAAGATTGCGTGAAAAGAGAGAGAAATGCGTCATATAGGCCACCCAGGTATCCATTCTGAAATAAACGTCGCACCACCGTGCCGCAACAAGCCGTGAGTAATAGCGCATAACGTACGCGAATGAAAGCGCCGAAAAGTAAAGTTTATGCAATAACATATTGTTGCGCTGCCCGGTGCCGATTTTTTTGTAAATCGTTGCCAGAACGTTAACTTTATCTCACCATGATGGCTATCTGTGGGTGCGGAACATCAAGGGGGTCATATGATCACATTGTGGGGCAGAAATAACTCGTCGAACGTCAAGAAAGTGCGCTGGACGCTGGAAGAACTCGAATTACCGTATGAACATATTCTGGCGGGCGGGGCCTTTGGCCTTAACCGTGAAGCCGAATATCTGGCAATGAACCCGAACGGGCTGGTGCCGTTGCTGCGTGATGACGAAACCGACGTGCTCCTCTGGGAGTCTAACACTATCGTGCGCTACCTTAGCGCGCAGTATGGTCAGGGCCGCCTGTGGCCGGAATCACCCGCCGCGCGCGCCAGGGGTGAGAAGTGGATGGACTGGGCGCTGAGCACCCTGGCCCCGAAGCACGGTATTTTGCTGGTCGGCATTGTGCGTACCCCCGCAGAAAAACGTGATACCACTGCGATTGAAGCGGGCATCAACGCCTGCGACGAACTCTTCGCCCTGCTGGATGATGCGCTGGCCACCCAGCAGTGGCTCTCTGGTGATGAATTCGGTCCCGGCGATATCGCCGTCGCGCCCTTTGTCTATAACCTTTACAACATCGGCCTGAGCTGGGCGCCGCGCCCATATCTGGAACGCTGGTATCAGCGTCTTACCGAGCGCCCGGCCTTCCGTGAGGTCGTGATGATCCCGGTGACCTGACCCTTAGCCCGGCGCCTTTTACTGCGCCGGGCTCACTTTCAGTAGCTCACCGTCAGACTCGTCCGTCAGGACGTATAAAAAGCCATCCGGCCCTACGCGCACATCGCGAATACGTTGTTTACGATCGCCCAGAATACGCCCGTCTTCCGTCACCGTATTGCCGTTAACGCTCATCACGATCACATCCTGATCCTTTAGCGCGCCAATAAAGAGTTTGTTTTTCCACTGCGGGAAGGTATCTGCGTTGTAGAAGGCCATGCCGCTGACTGCGGGTGATTTTTTCCAGTAGAAAATGGGCTGTTCGGTGCCATCCACCTTCTCACCTTTGGCTTCCGGAATGGCGAATCCGCTGTAGTTGATGCCCCAGGTTGCCAGCGGCCAGCCGTAGTTTTTGCCTTTTTCCGGAATGTTGATTTCATCTCCACCGCGCGGGCCATGCTCGTTAAGCCAGAGCGCATTGCTCCACGGGTTCATTGCCAGCCCCTGCGGATTACGAATTCCATAGGACCAGATCTCAGGTCGTTTGCCCGCCTGCCCCACAAAAGGGTTGTCCGTCGGGATTTTTCCCTGATCGGTAAGCCGCACCAGCTTACCCTGCAGTTTATCCAGCTCCTGCGCGGTGGGGCGCTGATTATTTTCCCCCAGCGCAATCCACAAATAGCCTTTGCCATCAAACGCCAGGCGGCCGCCGAAGTGGTTGCCAGTGGAGAGCTTCGGCTGCTGGCGGAAGACAACCTGGAAGGCCTCTATGCGCGAAAGATCGTCCGTCAATCGCCCGTAGCCCACCGCCGTACCCGCTTTGCCGTCGTTGCCCACTTCCGCATAGCTCAGCCACACGCGTCGCGACTGGGCAAAGTCGGGGGCTAGCACAACATCAAGCAACCCGCCCTGGCCGTTGGCCCAGACGCGCGGCACGCCAACAATAGGATCGGAAATACCCTTCCCGGCCTGCCAGTGGCGTAACTGGCCCCCGCGCAGGGTTATCAGCATGCCTTGATCAGCGGGTAAAAAAGCCAGAGACCAGGGATGGTCAAGTTTGGTTTGCAGTACCTCAACCTTCACCGGCGCGGGGGCCGCCAGTACGGAAGCCGAGAGGAACAAAGTAGGTATCAGATAAACAGCGTGGCGGCGCATGGCACTCTCCTTGAGCGATTGTTAGCCTAAAGGGTAGTCAGCCAGCGCAAGCGGGAGGGGACTTTTACAAAAACTGAAATTATTTATTACGTTCACCTCGAGGCCCGTTTTTTCCCTCACCCTGAGGGCTGAGGATTCCCCAGTAACATTACGTTTTACAGCGATAACATCGCGCCATGAGAATAAAACAGTCACCGCGA
>DFPL01000125.1:0-1719 GCA_002377245.1 Enterobacteriaceae bacterium UBA3516 | reverse complement strand
GACCACCAGAGCCGCATGTTCCCCCTCACCCCAGCCCTCTTCCTGAATGGAGAGGGGGTTGTCCATGCTCGTATTGTTTTGTCGGGATCACTCAACCTTCAGGCGAAACCACAGTAAAAAGGGGGAGTCTCCTCCCCCTGCCTCACGCTTCTTCAAGCGGTGAGTGTTCACGCAAATAATCGATACTGAAATTCAGCACGTTCAACGAACGCTCCAACTTATCAGTATTCACTGCAATGTAGGTCGGACAGTCATGACGCCCGGTCAGCAGACTAACGGCTGCTGAAGATAACGCTTCTTCTGCACGGTACAATGCGCCACGGCTATCGTGGTCCAGCAACTGATTAAGTTGCTCGCCTCTGTCGCGAATCTCCCTCGCGAGATCAAAGAAACTGTCCTTTAACTGATCGGTTTCGCTGACTGACATATACCCTTTTGCTTTGCGCAAATGGAGATAGGTCTCAAGCTCAAAACGGGCATTGAGCAATTTGTCCAACAGGCAGCGTGTGAGTTCATCGACGGTCATACGTATTCCCTCCCTTGTCAGCCATTGTGCCACTTCATAGTATGGTCAACTTTCGAACAAAAGCATGAACGCCATCAACTATTCACCGCCAAAAAGGTATCTTTACACTTTAGTAATGCTTCACATTACGCACGGCCTGCAAGCCATGCACGCCAGCCACCCCATTCAGTGATGTCGGTCGCATCCTGTAATCCATAATTTTCACAAATGAATCCCGTCACCCACCGACCGTCTGCCAGCTCTACTTTGCCAAGTCCAAGTGGGGCGGGAATACCACACAGGAAGGAACCCAGTTCGCTTGACGGGATCTCCCACACCTCCACCGCAATCGCCCGTCCCTGCTCGGCAACGCGCACCATGCCCGGGCGTTTACCGTCGGCTAACGCATAGAGACGATAGGCCGCTGCACTTTGCGTGACCTCACGCAGCCGCCCCTGGCGCTGACGCAGCTGGTGGTTAAGCGCCAGCCCATCAAGATGAGCGCCACAGACCACGACCTGTACCCGGTCATTACTGGCGACCCCGGCAAGTGCCGGCGCACTAAGCCGACTGCCGCCCGGTAAGGTGAGCGGCTGCGCGCGTTGCAGCGCATCTGCCAGCCCCAGCAGATACTGGTCGGTAAAGGCGCGTCCGAACAGGGTCACGCCAGAGGGCAAACCATTGGCCATAAACCCGACCGGCACCGCGACGGCCGCGTAATCCAGCAGGTTCATAAAGTTGGTGTAATAGCCTAAATCCGCGTTACGTTTTACCGGTTCGTCGCGCAATTCGGCCAGCGTGACCGGGCGCGGATAGGTTGGCGTCAGCACGCACTCCAGCCCGGCGAGGGTGGCGTCGCACTGGGCTTTGAAATGCTGCAAGGTATACAGCCCGTCAAAGGTGCTGACCGCATCGGTTCCCGGCGCTTTTTGTAGCACGTCACGGATAACCGGCAGCACGGCGTCGGGCTGCTGTTCAATCAACGGCCCGACCACGTGATAGCGCTCCGCCACCCACGGGCCTTCATAGAGCAGCTTCGCCGCGGTCATAAAGGGAGTGAAATCAATGCTCACCGGCACGCCACCCAGCGCCTCAAGCTGCGCCTTAGCGGTGTGGAACAGGGCTTCGCTCTCCTGACAACCGAGAAATTCCAGCGTATCCGGCACGCCAAAACGAAAGCCTTTTTCAGGTGAACCAAAGGCCTGCGCCCCGTT
>DFPL01000018.1 GCA_002377245.1 Enterobacteriaceae bacterium UBA3516 | reverse complement strand
GGCAGTAACTAATGAGCCGCTGCGCAATGCGGCCTCAATGACTAACACGGCGTAGCTAAGGCCACTGATTATGCGATTCCTGCGCGGAAAGTTGCTCGCATAAGGCGTGGTATGGAGCGCGAACTCTGATACTAATGCGCCGCCATCATTGACGATTTGCTTAGCCAGCGAGGCATGCCGTTTTGGATGTAATGTAAAAAGGCCATTGCCTAATACCGCTATCGTTTTCCCACCAACGGCCAGGGCCCCACGATGGGCTACGCTATCAATGCCCAGAGCCAATCCACTGGTGATCACGAAGCCATGCTGACTGAGTGTTTCACAAAATAGACGTCCCCACCGTTCCCCATACCAGGAATGAGTACGGCTTCCTACCACGGCAAGTTGAGGTTCATTCAGAATTGTGGGTTCACCCGCTATAAAAAGCGCGCCAGGATAGTCATCGATAGCACGTAACTGCGCTGGATAACGCACATCATTAGCAGGAATAAGATAGTGCTGCGGTTCAGCCAGCCACGCCAGGCTCGCGTCGATGTCCTGCTGCGTCATGGACAGAAACCGGCGAGCTTGTTTTGCCCTAAGGCCGCAACTCATGAGCGCGTCCAAATTAATGGTGGGCAGGTGAGCCAGAAGCTGGGCAATCCGCACCATCTCGTCACCGTACAGGTCATTTATATAAATCAAACGCAACCATATCTCTGTGGACGTCATCCTAATCCTCTGCCCTTGCCATAAGTGGCTCGCTCAATCCTTGCGATTGGTCACCGATGCTGTCAATCGGAGGGGGATTTGTCTAGAATAGAGGGAATAATCTTCCCAACTCCTGAACACGACTCTGGATATTTATGGCAGTTTTGCAAGTGTTACATATTCCTGACGAGCGCCTTCGCAAAGTCGCTACGCCGGTAAAAGAAGTAAATGAAGAAATTCAGCGCATCGTTGATGATATGTTCGAAACGATGTACGCCGAAGAAGGTATTGGTCTTGCTGCAACGCAGGTGGATATTCATCAACGAATCATCGTGATTGATGTTTCGGAAAATCGTGATGAGCAGCTGACGTTGATCAACCCAGAGCTCCTTGAAAAAAGCGGCGAGACGGGTATTGAAGAGGGTTGTCTGTCAATTCCTGAACAGCGTGCGCTGGTGCCACGTGCCGAAAAAGTAAAAATTCGCGCGCTTGATCGTAATGGAAAGCCGTTTGAGCTTGAAGCTGATGATCTTCTGGCTATCTGTATCCAGCATGAAATGGATCATTTAGTCGGCAAACTCTTCATTGATTATCTCTCACCGCTCAAGCAGCAACGTATTCGTCAGAAAGTTGAAAAACTGGATCGTATGAAAGCCAGAGCTTAAGGACAAACACGAACGTGTCAGATTCTCTACGGATTGTTTTTGCAGGCACCCCTGATTTTGCAGCGCGTCATCTCGACGCGCTGTTGTCGTCTGACCATCAGGTCGTCGGGGTATTTACCCAACCTGACCGCCCCGCCGGTCGGGGTAAAAAGCTTATGCCGAGTCCAGTCAAAGTCCTTGCGGAAGAAAAAGGGATCCCGGTATATCAACCCGTCTCTTTACGCCCTCAGGATAACCAGCAATTGGTCGCTGATTTACATGCCGATGTGATGATAGTCGTTGCCTACGGACTCATTCTTCCGAAAGCAGTGCTGGATATGCTGCGCCTTGGTTGCCTTAACGTCCATGGTTCATTGCTTCCACGCTGGCGTGGTGCTGCCCCTATCCAACGTTCGCTTTGGGCGGGCGATCGGGAGACGGGTGTGACCATCATGCAAATGGATGTGGGTCTGGATACCGGCGACATGCTTTATAAGCTGGCCTGCCCCATTACAGATGAAGATACCAGCGCAACGCTTTATGACAAGCTGGCACAACTCGGTCCGCAGGGCCTGCTTGAAACACTCAATCAAATCGCGACAGATTCGGCGCAACCCGAAGTGCAAAATGAAGCGTTGGTCACCTATGCTGAGAAACTCAGCAAAGAAGAAGCGCTTATTGACTGGTCTCTTTCTGCCAATCAACTTGAGCGTTGTATCCGGGCATTCAATCCCTGGCCAATGAGCTATTTCATTATCGACGAACAGCCCGTAAAAGTTTGGAAAGCTTCTGTCATCCATGCTCAAACCAATGCAGAGCCCGGTACCATAGTTGAAGCGAATAAACACGGTATCCAGGTCGCAACGGCAGAGGGGATCTTAAATCTTGAGTCCCTACAGCCCGCAGGCAAAAAAGCCATGAATGCGCAGGATTTATTAAACTCCCGCCGTGAATGGTTTACGCCGGGTAATCGTCTGTCCTAATTCCCCCTGCCCGGTAAAACCGGGCATTTTTATCTCGTGGCTATGAAAAAAAATATTAATTTACGAAGCCTTGCGGCACAGGCAATTGAGCAAGTGATCGAGAAAGGGCAATCGCTGAGTAGCGTCCTGCCCCCACTACAGCAGAAAGTCTCCGACAAAGACAAGGCATTGCTTCAGGAGTTATGCTTTGGTGTGTTACGAACACTTCCTCAACTGGACTGGTTAATCAATAAGCTGATGGCCCGCCCGATGGCAGGAAAACAACGGACGGTGCACTTTCTCATTATGGTGGGTTTGTACCAGCTTCTGCATACGCGTATCCCTCCCCATGCTGCATTAGCCGAAACGGTTGAAGGCGCTGTAGCCATCAAACGCCCCCAGCTCAAAGGGTTGATCAACGGTGTTCTGCGCCAGTTCCAGCGCCAGCAAGAGGCGCTGCTAACTGAGTTCGAACTGAGCAACGAGCGCTATCTGCACCCTGACTGGCTTCTCCAGCGAATTAAACGTGCCTACCCTAAAGAATGGCAAAAAATTGTTGAAGAAAACAATCAACGTCCGCCTATGTGGCTCCGCGTAAACCGGACACACCATACCCGGGATGCCTGGCTCGAATTACTGGAAGAAGCGGGCATGCAGGGGTTCACACATGAAAATTACCCTGATGCTATCCGACTGGCCTCGCCGGCTCCGGTACACGTATTACCAGGATTTGAACAAGGCTGGGTAACCGTTCAGGATGCCGCCGCACAACGCAGCGTGAATTTCCTTGCACCGAAAAACGGTGAGCGCATTCTGGACCTGTGTGCGGCACCGGGCGGGAAAACAACACACATACTCGAAGCCGCACCTGAATCCAGTGTGCTTGCAGTTGATGTAGACGAACAGCGTCTGTCTCGCGTTTATGAAAACCTTAAGCGGCTTGGCATGAAAGCAGAGGTCAAACAAGGAGATGGCCGTACGCCTTCTCAGTGGTGTGGAAACGAGAAGTTCGACCGTATATTGCTTGATGCGCCTTGTTCAGCGACAGGGGTAATCCGCCGTCATCCTGATATCAAGTGGTTACGTCGTGATCGCGACATCAAAGAGCTTGCTCAACTGCAGTCTGAAATTTTAGATGCCATCTGGCCACACCTTAAATCTGGTGGGACTCTGGTCTACGCAACATGCTCAATCTTACCGGAAGAGAACAGTCAGCAGGTGCGCGCGTTTTTGACACGTACATCTGATGCGCAATTAATTGAGACGGGTACACCGGAACAACCAGGCCTGCAGCATCTGCCTGACGCAGAAGAAGGTGACGGTTTCTTTTACGCTAAGCTTGTAAAACAGTGACGAGAAGAACGGGCCACAGCGGATGAAAATAATAATACTGGGTGCGGGACAAGTTGGCGGTACGCTGGCAGAAAATCTTGTTGGCGAAAATAACGATATCACCGTCGTTGATATCAATGGCGATCGGCTGCGTAGTCTTCAGGATAAGTTTGATTTGCGTGTGGTTCAGGGTCATGGCTCCCATCCGCGCGTGCTTCGTGAAGCAGGGGCAGATGATGCTGACATGCTCGTCGCCGTCACCAGTTCGGATGAAACAAACATGGTGGCCTGCCAGGTCGCCTATTCGCTTTTCAACACACCGAACCGCATTGCGCGTATCCGATCGCCCGACTATGTGCGTGATGCAGACAAACTTTTTCACTCTGAAGCCGTACCAATCGATCATCTGATAGCCCCCGAGCAACTCGTTATTGACAGCCTTTATCGGCTTATAGAGTACCCTGGCGCGCTTCAGGTGGTGAATTTCGCTGAAGGAAAGGTCAGCCTCGCGGTCGTGAAGGCTTACTACGGCGGGCCGTTAGTTGGTAACGCATTATCCACTATGCGGGAACATATGCCTCATATTGACACGCGTGTCGCGGCTATTTTTCGTCATGACCGCCCCATCCGTCCTCAAGGATCGACCATTGTTGAGGCTGGCGATGAAGTCTTCTTCATCGCAGCCTCTCAGCATATACGCGCCGTCATGAGCGAACTTCAGCGGCTCGAAAAACCCTACAAACGTATCATGTTAGTAGGCGGAGGGAATATTGGTGCAGGTTTGGCGAGGCAGTTGGAAAAAGATTACAGCGTCAAATTGATCGAGCGCGATCAGCAACGCGCGGCGGAGCTGGCAGAAAAACTGCAAAATACCATCGTGTTTTATGGCGATGCTTCGGATCAAGAATTGCTGGCCGAAGAGCATATAGATCAAATGGATCTGTTTATCGCTGTGACCAATGATGATGAAGCCAACATCATGTCCGCGATGCTGGCTAAGCGCATGGGAGCGAAAAAAGTCATGGTTCTCATTCAGCGTAAAGCGTATGTCGATTTGGTTCAGGGCAGCGTCATTGATATCGCGATTTCCCCGCAGCAGGCCACCATTTCGGCTCTGCTGAGCCATGTCCGTAAAGCGGATATCGTCGGTGTTTCTTCCTTACGCCGTGGTGTTGCTGAAGCTATCGAAGCCGTTGCGCATGGTGATGAAAGTACATCACGTGTCGTAGGACGAGTCATCGATGAGATTAAGCTACCTCCTGGCACCATTATTGGTGCTGTTGTGCGTGGTAATGATGTCATGATTGCCAACGACAACTTGCGTATTGAGCAGGGGGACCACGTCATTATGTTCCTGACAGACAAAAAGTATATTTCTGACGTAGAACGATTATTCCAGCCAAGTCCCTTCTTTTTGTGATCAGCAAGGCGCCATATACGGCGCCTTTTTCATGCATTCTTATAAAATGCTGCCTAATTTGTGATGTGAATGGCAAAAAGGATGACGTTTGTTAGACTTACGTTACCAGATAGCATAAGGGGAAAAGTATGAGCTTATTGAAAGACTTCCGTGAATTCGCAATGCGCGGAAACGTAGTTGATTTAGCCGTAGGTGTGATTATCGGCGCAGCATTCGGTAAAATTGTTTCTTCACTGGTTGCCGATATTATCATGCCGCCGCTTGGATTATTGATTGGCGGGATCGACTTTAAACAATTTGCAATTACGCTGCGTGAGGCTCAGGGAGATGTTCCTGCAGTTGTCATGCACTATGGCGTGTTCATCCAGAACGTTTTTGACTTTATCATCGTGGCTTTCGCGATCTTTATGGCGATTAAACTGATTAATAGGCTAAAACGGAAGCAAGAAGAACAACCAAAGGCACCGCCAGCGCCAACTAAAGAAGAGGTCTTGCTGACGGAAATTCGTGATTTGCTGAAAGAACAAAACAGCCGTCCCTAGTCAGACCTCGATAGTAAGAAGGCCAGTGGTAAAAAAGCATTTTGCTTGTTTGCCACTGGCCTCCCAGTTACCCCGGTTTGCATGTTTCTCTTTACGTAAAAAACTGCCCTTCCCTTTCTTATTCTTTTCCACACGCTGACGAAATAGCGGGTCATGCAACAAAGCCTCTAAAGCATTATCTTTAATCTGGCCTTTTGTATGTTGATATCGACTCATAAACACTCCTGACATGGTTAAAAACGACGCAAGTTTAGATCCGCCCCGCAGTAAAATCAACCCGCCGCAATATGGTCCGATCCTTGCTCTAATGTTTCCAGAATAGAACAGTACACACTGCTATGCGCAGTTCCACAACAGGCGTCATTGAGTTTTTGCAGTGAAGAGCGAATAACTTGCAGCTCTTCGATGCGCGCTTCTACTTCGCTTAACCGCTCTTGCACGATACTTTTGGACTCCTGACAGGTGTGATGCTCAGGATCAATTCGAATCGATAGTAAGTCGCGAATAGACTCCAGCGTGAAACCCAACTGCCTCGCATGACGTATAAATTTTAATCGGCGTAGATCCTTTTCAGTATAAAGACGGAAGCCTCCTTCTGTCCGCACTTCATGCTCCATCATCTGCTGTTTTTCGTAGTAACGGATAGTATCAGGGGTAACACTGGCCAATTTCGCCAATTCGCCTATACGAAACATAGCAATCACTCCTCCAGTTTATGACGTATTTTATCGGAATAGCCGGTATGCAGAAATTCACTGCTCAGCCCCGCCTGACGAAGCCTGAGTTCCAGCAATGAAAGACGACGAGAAATGGATGAATAATCTGGATGATCTCTCTGGATTCCCGACAAAAGTTCTGTAAGTGCAATGGCTTCCTTACGATATTCCATCTCGGGAGGGAGGCAACCTGCATTCTTGAGTAATCGGAACCCTGCACGTAGTTCAGGTGGCACGTGTGAATCGTCCTCAAGAGTAATAGGCTTGCCCTTACCCGGCAGATTATCGAATTCACCTTTATTTTGCGCATCCAGAATGTGGCGCTCAGCCCACTGGTCAATTAACCACATGACCGCCCCCTTGGAAAGAACAGAGCAGAAAAGATACAACCATTGTAGAGACGTAAGGATGCTGCGGATATAAAAAAACCC
>DFPL01000020.1 GCA_002377245.1 Enterobacteriaceae bacterium UBA3516 | reverse complement strand
AATCAGCCATAATCAACTCCTTGATAGTTGGTGAGGTTAGACGCTCCGGTGGTGTTGCTGCACCGCTGGGGCGTTGATTGAATAGGTGGTTAGGTGGCCTCCTATAAGAGCCAGATTAAAAAATAGGTGGCCTCATGTCAATCATATCGCGCGAAAAAAAACCAAAAGGCGGCGGTCAGTCACCGCAGTTCAAAATGCGTATTGATCCGGCACTGAAAGAACAGCTTGATGCCGTAGCGGCAGAAGAAGGGGTAAGTCTCGCCAGTTGGTTAAAGGAACTTGCGAGGGAGGCTTTGCGGGGGAGGGGGGTTGAGCCAAGGGGCTAATCTGTAGTAAACCTTTTATATGAGATCAAGAATAAACCATCATTTTTTAGTAATTGGATAAAAATTTTAAAACAAAATTTTGGTGAGGTCATGTTGTGTTGAGTCCTTTTGAGTTGGGTGAGGATATTTATGCGGAATTTTATTGGAGCCACATAGGACATAAGGATTATTTGAAGCCAAATGAATACTTACAAGATGCAATCAATGATTTGAAATCAGGACATGAGCGAAGAAATTTTAATAATGCAGTTAGAAATGCAAAGTCTGCTTTGCATATGAAAGTGGATATCCTTTGCCGTTCATTCTGTGGGAATGAATATTTTCGGAAGAATATGAAGAGCTTTCCAAAAAAAATGGATTTTCTAGAGGCAATAGGAATAGTTAGGCCTAGAATAATTGATAAGATAAACAAATTTAGAAATGAAATAGAACACGAATACAGGGATGCCTCTCTTGAAGAGGCAGAAGATTTCATTGATATAGTCTTATTGTTTATTGAGGCAACCAAATATATTAATTCAAGATTCCCTAGTGATGTTGAGTTTTATGGCTCACCTGTCTCTAGAGAGGGGTATTTAAAGAAGCTAGTATGTAAGTGGGAAATTGGAGAGCTAGTATTTTACTATTTAAATCAAATTAAAAATCAAAATCAAAATCAAAATCAAAATGGTCTTTCTGATATGGATGTTCATGTAATAAAGGTTGGTGATAATAGATACAATCAATGGGTGAAATATCTTATTAATAATTGTGATTAATTTTTTCTAGTGTGAAACTGACTTTAGAGTTAGAGGTTTATTTTGTTAAGTCCTGAGAGGAATGTAAGAATTTGGTGGCGTAATAGGTCAGTTATTCGGCCAAAAGTAACATAGATAAACCGAGACTGGTTTTAGTCTCGGTTGAAATTATATTACCTTGCTAAGGCAACAACTGTCTGAGCTAATTCATTAAAATTATATCTAAAATCGTCTCTATTTTCTTTCATGGTATCAAGTATCACCCCATTTTGCTCGATCTGTTCATCTGATAGTGCAAAGACAGGCGTGCTATGTTTTTGAGATTGAGCAATAAGAGAATTGAAATCTGAAATGTTTGCTAAATTAAAAGGTTCTTTAGATGCGTTTCCACTCATGAATTCAGCAGAGGAAATTGTCATATTAATAGGATCCAAAGAAGGTATTAAAGTACTTGTAACCTCATTTTTTATTATATCTATCCATCTCTGAAAAGATTTAACAGGCATGTTGTTTCTTGGCCTATACTTTTGAGATATAAATCCAATGAATTTTGGAGGTTCGGAAGGGAATGGGTACAAAATATTATTGTCTCTGAAATTTCCTATTTCATTATTCCATCTAGGTAGAACTTTGGCGAGTGATTTAATTGCTTGGGCGCAGAAAAAATCTGGTGATGTAGGAACTATAAAGTAATCACTGCACATCAATAGACATTCATTCAATGCCCCGACGCTGGGACTCATGTCAACGAGAATGTAATCAAATTTATGCTTTTCTCCTGTTTCACGTAAAAATGCGCCAATACTACCAGGGATATTTCTAATGGCTGGGATGGCAGTACTTGTTGTAAGAGCAACTCCAATTTGTGTTTCTATTTCTGATAAATAGATGTTGCCACAAAGTAAACTTAAATTTGGGTTTGTTGTTACAATTGGGTCGGAAGGAATGACCTTACCTAATGAACCATCAACAACAGGTTTGATGCATGTGTAAATATCACAGTTTGGATTGTTTTTATATATTTCATCAAAGTCGTCAGCCGTTGAGTAGCCCATTGCCAAAGCCGTTAAATTGCATTGCGGGTCAGCATCAACGATCAACGTCTTGTGACCAAGCTCAGCTAGCATCCATCCCATGTTAAAGGTAGTAGTAGTCTTGCTAACTCCACCTTTATGATTGAACAAAGAAATTATTTTCATTCATCTTCCTTAGTTGAAATATATTCAAGCATATAGTTACTATACCATTGAAGCATTTCTCTTCTTCTTTCAAAGTGTAAAGCATAATTATATTTATCTTGGATGCTATTTTTATCGGCATGCGCAAGATGTATTTCAATCCATTTACTATCAAAGTCTTGCTCATGCATGATAGTAGACATTGTATATCTAAAACTGTGACCGGTAGCTCGTCCTTTATAACCTAGCAGCTCAATTGCTTGATTTAAACTCTCATTACTAATAGTTTTCTTCTATTGTTTCTTCAAATAAAAAATAGGGATAGTGACCAGTAATAGGTTTTAGTTATCTAAAAATTTCAAAGAATTGCATGGAAAGAGGCCAAGATGAGATTTACGCACCCTCATCCCTTCTGCGAGAATCTCCCAAATCCCTTTGTATAAATCAACTTCATCCCATGGCGCAAAGCGTATTTCCTGAGTTTTTACACCAGTTAGCATTTCTATTTTTGTGGGATTTGTAGTAATGATGCTGCCACAATACGCTTCCACCTCTCTGACAAAAAAATTCTTCCGCAGATAACAATAGATGGTTCTTTTGTTTTGGCACGCCCAGTACGATGGCTAAATCAGGAGCAGGATTGTATTTAGCTCTGTCGGTAATAAATGCATAGCGGAAGACCCCCCTATAGCGCTGTCGTACCTTCCGGTTTTTCTCTAAAGCTCTATGCTTTTCAATACGGCACCACACCTGAACGAGCTCAAGGGGCTTAATGCCTGAGATTGGACGATTACCGATAAACGGGAAAAAATCCTTTTCAAATTTTTAATTATTTAGTCTCGGTACACAACGGTTCAGCGATCTGCCTTGTTCGTGTGTCATTCCCGGCTGATAGCTTCGAAAGAGTTTTCTACCGAAAGTGGCTTTGCCAATTTTGGGCTTTACGCTCCTCAACTCGATAAGCGTTATTTGCTACCTGCTTGCGCGCCATATCATGTTTTTCGCGTCGAATTTGAATGCCTGCGATAACCATGGCTATAAGTCTAAAGTGTGTATAAAAATTTTATACTCATAGCTATACACATTTGTCATGAATTCTTGCAGATGTTGTAGAACTTATACGGACGGCGTGTGTTTACTTTATTGTTTTAAAGATACTTTAAAACTATCGCGGAAGGCTGGGGAAGCTAACTGGCGGAAGATCACAGGAGTCGAACCTGCCCGGGAACGCTGGCGCCCCCAACTGGATTTGAAGTCCAGCCACCTCACCGGAGATGACGATCTTCCGCGCCTGCGATTGCTACATGGAGGCGGGGCGCATTATAGCCACTTTCAAGTGCTAACCACATCCCCCATCACACTTTTTTCTCACTCTGCGGAGTGAAATTTTACGTATTTGAGATAAATCTTTACCTTTTCCGTAGGTTGCGATTTTTGCTTATTTTGCGGCAGGGGGTTTTTGCGTTGAGAAAAGGTAAGTGCGTAACGTAAAAAGGTTTTTTTGTGGGCGAGGGAAGGGATCTTTTTACCTTAAGCGGAGGGGCTAGGGGGGATTGAAAGTTATATTCGGTATCCCCTCACCCCGGCCCTCTCCCCGGAGGGGCGAGGGAGAAAACCAAGGTCCCCTCTCCGTTTGGGACAGGGGAAAGACACTACTTCTGCTGCGACACCCACACCAGCATCTTCAGGCTCGCGGAATAGTAATCATCCTGCGCCGTAATCTGCGGTTCGCTCACGGGTTCATTCAGAACCAAATCACGCACGGCCAGCAGGCCGTCGTTCATGTTGTAGGGCGCGGTGTCGTTAGTGGTCACATTTACCCACGCCGGAGTGCGGCTGCGGTTGTAGCCCTGCCACCAGGCGCGCCACGGGGTTAACAGCGTGCTCTGTGGGTTCCACCAGGCGATATACAGCGGAACGCGGATGGCGTCGTAGCTCGTGCGCGGCGGCCACTCTTTGGCAGGCGTCAGCTTGCCATCGGCAGAGAGCGCCACCCAGTCGGTGGGCAGGCGCGACTGACCAAAGCTCATCTTGCCAAGCAGCGTCGAGCCATCGCGAATAAGGTCACGCCACACGGTCAAATGGCTGCGGTTGGCAAAGTCCTGCCACGCCGGGAAAATAAAATACGACGGGTTCAGGTTCACATAGCTGTTGAGGTTGAAGCCCTTTGCCCCTGGCAGCATCACCCGGTAGCCTGCAAAGTTAATCACCGTATGCTTGATGAGCGCCTGGGTAATAGCGTCAGACGCCGTGGCGTAGCTGTTGTCATTCCAGCGCTGGCTGGCTTTTAACAGCGCCCAGGCAATCATCGCATCGCCGTCGGTGGCATCGTTTTTATCAACGATCGGATCGGCTTCAACCGGGTTGTAACGCCAGTAAAAGAGACCGTTGTCTTTGTTTCTCAGCGTCTTGTTGGTCCAGCCCCAGATGCTGTCAAAGGCGGCTTTGTCGTTGCTGACCACCGCCATCAGCATGGCGTAGCTCTGACCTTCCGAGTGAGAGACGTTGTTATTGCCGGTGTCCACAATACGGCCATCCGGCATCAGGAAGCGGGCTTTGTAGGTGTCCCAGGCTTGCCCCGCCGAGGCGAACGACGAAAACAGCACACTCACCATCATCACCATTGCAGGTATCACGCGTTTAAACATAAACAGACTCATTGTGGGTTAGCGTAGCGGAACGTCACGTCCGACACGGAATAGAGCCGCTCACGGCTGAAGGCGACGTGCGAACCGCCACCCTGACCCAGCAGCCAGCGGGAATAGAGACCCTCAAGTATGGCGCAAAAAGCGTAGCACCAACGGGTCTGGCTGTTTTCATCGCGGGAGACGGGCAGCGCCTGGTGGTGGAAGCTCATGCCGGTGTCACTGGCTTCAATATCGATAAAGCCCCAGTTGAATTGCGCCAGCTTCGCGTTGATGTTGGCTTCCAGCTCGCCCACGGTCTCGGAACCCGGCAGCGGGAAACGCTCCGCCATCGCCTCGCCCATCTGGCGCAGAAAAGGCTGGCTCTCCGCTTCCCCGACGTTGCGCACCATGCCATCAATCATCACGGTCAGCAGATCAAACCAACCTGCCGGGGTTTGTTGCCCCTGAAAATAGGTGTGCAGCAAAGGATTCGCCGTTATTGATGTCATTATTTGTCTCCCAACATATAGCGGAAATAGATCCCGGCGGTGCTTTCGTTGTAATTGCCGAAGGTGTCGTAACCCACTTTTCCGCCCACGGTCATATCTTTGTTGACGTTGTAATCCACCCCGCCACGGAAGGTGTAGCCAATGCCGTTTTGCGACGAGCCTTTGTACTGCGCTTCTTTGGTGAAGCCCAGGTCGGCCAGTTGCTGCAACATTTTCTGGGCATCAGGATCGTTCGGGAAGTAGTCGCTCTTATCCTGGGTATAGGACTGATAGCCCACGGATCCGCCAATGCTCAGCTTCCAGTTGTCGATTTTCTGCGAGAAGTCGACCGGCAGCGACACGCTGACGTAGTTCTGCGGGCTGAAGTAGCCCCCCTGGCCGAAGGTGTAGTAACTCAGGTTTTTGGAGAAGTTCATCCAGTTGACGCTTAAGCCGGTCTGTAACTGGCGGAAGTCGTCATGCCACGGGCGCAGGTAGACCCCGGCTCCGGCATTCACGCTGGTGTTGCTCGCCACGTTTTCACCGAGGTAGCTGTAACCGCCGCCGCCAACGAAGAAGCCGGCGTCGCCGTCGTCGTAGCTTAACTGCAGATTGCCGCCGTTTTTGGTGACCTGACCCCAGCGCTGGCCGGAATAGGTATCTTTCAGCCCCACGTAGGAGAGCAGGCTGTCGGTCATGGCGCGGCGCTCACCGGTGAAGATAAGCGACAGGTAGTTGGTCAGTTTTGGCGACCATTTTACGCCGCCGACCAGCGTGCTCAGATCCTGCCCCAGCGGCGTGCTGCCAATGTCCATACGATAGCTGTCGCCACTCAACGCCATATTCAGCTCTACGCCGTTGGCGTTTTGCGAGTCGGTTGAGGAACGAATGGTGTCGTTGTAGTTCGCTTTGTAGCTGGAGCGGCTCAGGGCGCGCAGACGACTGGTATCGCTGGTATCCCCCAGCAGCGTGGTCAGCCTGTCGAAGCCCGTATCGGTAAACGGCGACAGATTATTGGCATCTGCGAGGTTACTAAGATCGCTAAATTTATCGGTGTTGCCATCGTTGGCCGCCGAATTATTGGCGTTGCTGACGGATGCGCTGATATTGCTGACCGCGTTCGCCAGCGGGTTCGCACCGGAGCGTCGCCATGCATCGCCGGAAGCACTGCCTGAACTTAAGGTTATCGGCGTGGCGGTAAATTCAAAGCGTGAATCGCCAAACGGTGAGCTGGACCAGGTGATCGGCGCTTTCGCCTCCGTCAGCTTACTGGTGCCCGACTCGCCGTCGCGGCCACGGACTTCTACGCCGCCCTGTAGCCACATGCCGTTCTTCTCGTCCATCTGCTGCATCATTTCATCCACCTGACGCAGCGTGCGGGTCTGCGCGGTTTCCATCGGCAGATCGGTCCGGGTGGTGCCCGGCAGGGTAGAGCCAGGTTCCCGTGCCTGTTGCGCCACCTGCCACGGCAGCGAGGTGCCATAAATGGAGGGAGAGGTGCCGGTTTTGCTGGTGGTGGTGAACGGGTTATCCGCCAGCAGTACGCCACCGATGGTCGGGGTGCCGGTGCTGTTGCTGGACTCCAGCCCAACCAGTTTGCCACGGGCGTTGCGCAGGTAAGTCATCGCCTGCTGATGGTTGCCTTTGGCCTCTTCCAGACGCGCCAGCAGCAGCATACGTTCCGGTGAGGTGTCGTTACGCAGGCCGCTGGCCAGCGTCGAGGCTTTCTGCACGTTATCTTCGGCCAGCGCCACGTCAATCGCGCCCACGCGGGCGGCCTGATCGTCGGTGTCGCGGGTCATCAGGTAGTCATACAGCACGCCCGCTTCTTTGTTCATCTTGCCGGTCTGGTAGAGACGGCCCATGGCGAACATCAGGTCGGTATTCTGCGGGTCGCTTTGCAGGGCGCGAATCAACTTATCGTACGCCGCCGCATAGTTACCCTGCTCGCGCAGTTCGTCCGCCTCGTTAATCACGTAGCCATTACGCACCCCCGCGAGCTGTGCCGGGGTACTGCGTGACTGGATCTCCGGGCTGGACATAAAGGTCTGCGCTTCCTGGCTCAGCCCCGCCTGGTTTAACACCGCCACCTGGTCAGCGTAATCCCCGGCGTTGCCCTGCACACCCGCTTTCATGCTTTCACGCACCAGCGCAACGGCACCGGTCATGTCGCCGGTACGGGCCAGCATACGGGCCAGTTTCCCGGCGTCGGCTGGGGACTTCGGTGGCTGATTTGATAAGGCCTTCAGGGTGTTAGATGCGGCAGTCATGTTCCCCTGCGCGAGGTAACGTTCTGCCGTCGCCATTTGCAGGTTGTAGTTCACGCTTGCAGAGAGGTCGCGCATCTGGCCGTTGCGACTGGCGGGCGAAATCCGCCCCAGCAGGGAGTTAGCCTGCTGCCAGGCGCCGCTTTCGCTGGCAAAGAGCGCAGCGGCATACAGTGAGTTAGCCCCCGCGCCTTCACGCCCGGCAGGGAGCATGACCGTCGCGGCTTCGCCCTCCTGACCGGACTTTTGCAGCAGACGGGCCAGATCCAGACGCAGCCACGGGTCATCCGGCACGCGGGCCACGCCCTGACGCAGCACATTGATGGCCTGCGACGTGTTGCCGCTGGCCTCAAGCTGTTGGGCTTGCCGGCGGATCGGGTCGCCAGGCGCACCGGCGACCGCGCGCGGGGCCAGCCGCTGCTGAAGCGTGGCCGGTAAGGTGCGCAGTACGGCTTGTGCTTCTTCGGTTTTGTTCTGATCGCGCAGCACATAGTAGAGGTTTTCCCGCGCCGGGCCGTTCTGCGGCTGATCGTTGAGCACGCTGCGCAGCGTCTGCTCGGCCTGCGAGTAATCTTTGTTCTGGCGCAGCACGTCAGCGCGGAACAGTTTGGCGGCGGTGCCGCGCTCGCCGCTCTCCTGGGCGAGCGGAGAAGAGAGCGCCAGCGCCTGGCTGATGTTGCCCTCTTTTAAGGTCTGCTGTGCTTCAGCCAGTTGACCGTAAAATGCGGCGTCGGTGGCCTGCTCTTTACGCTCACCGGACGCATCGCCGCCCTGGCTCGCCGCCCGGTTCAGGTACTGCGCCGCCGCTTTATAGTCACCGCTGCGCTGGGCGATGTACCCCATCCCGGCAAGCGCGTCGGCGTCGTCCGGGTTGGTTTGCAGCACCTGCTCAAATTTGCGTTTTGCCGCACTGGCATCGCCGCTGTTAAGAGCGGTAAAGCCCGCGCCCTTGGCGGCGCCACCGACGTTTTTACGGTAGTAGTTCTGGACGTCTGTGTCCTGAGGGTGGCGCTGTAGCCAGGTGTCATAAAACCGTTCGTCACCCGCCTGTGGGCCAAGCCACAACAGCGCCTGCCGCAAGCCCTCGTCAGCGTCTTTGCTGCCGCTGGCCATCGGCTCAAGCAACAAAATCCCGTCGCGGCGCGTCTCTTCACGCCAGGTCAGCATTTTCCCCAGCGCAATGCGCGCGGCGTTATCCTGCGGGTTTTGCACCGCAAAATTTTTCAACTGCGCGACGGCCTGCGGGTAGAGCGCTTTGTCTCCCGCCATGGTCAGGTAATACTCCGGCGCCAGGCTTGGCGGCGGGGTATCGCCATTGAACATGCTGCGCCAGGTGGCCAGCGCCGCCGGGACGTTGCCACTGCGCGCCTGCTGGCGGGCAAGCGACAGTTGCCCCTGCGGTACCTGGGTCAGCTGTTTGGCGTTATCCAGCGCCTGCAACCCGGCATCATCCGGGGATACCTGCGCCAGGCGCGCGCGCCACTGGGCGGAGGTTTGCAGGTCGCCATTCTGTTGCGTCCACAGCGCCATCAGGTACATCGCCTGGGTGTTATTGGCATCCACCATCAACACCTTTTTCAGCGACTCTATCGCCAGGTCGTCATGGGACTTTTCATGCCAGTAATTCGCCTGGTCAAACAGCGCTTTCAGGGCGGCGTCATTTTGCGCGGCCTGCGCGTGCCCCAGCGCTCCGAATGTGAGGACGCCGGAAAGGCACAGCGTCGTCAAACGGCGGGCGGTTTTTATCGTCATTGTTATCACCCTCTTAATTACGGTTATCCAGATCCAGGCGTTTCTTCGCCCGGTTTCTCAGCCACGCAAAGAGCGCCAGCCCGCCAATACAGCCGAACACCAGGCCAAGGATAGCGAGCATCGCTGAGTGCTGGTTCGCATACCAGATAACCATCATTTGGGCGGGCATTTCGCCGCGCGGGGACTGTTCGCCCACGCGGAAGCTGCGCACGCCGTTTTCATTGGTAATCACGGCGGCATCACCGCGGATGCCGGCGTTAATTCGTGCCGAGGTTAAATCGCCATGCAGCCGTGACAGCTGTTCGTCATTGCTGCCGAGCGCCAGCACCACTAAACGCGCATCGTTCCACGGCGACGGGAAGCTGACGAACCCTCGCCACGCTTCGTTAGAGGAGAAGTAGCGGTCAGCTTCCAGACCGTCAGAGCCCCAGTCACCGACCACCCAGCGTTTAATCCGCTGCCAGGTGGTTAGCTCGCGCACGCCGAGCGTGCTGTCATGCAGCACAAACGGCGAGTCGTTGAGGATGGCGCGGTTGAAATCATGTTGATTCAGTCCGCTCACCGCCAGCACGTCACGATCTTTCAGCAGCTCCGGGCCTGCCCCCGCTGTCGGAATCCCCAACAGAACACGGTTATGCCCCAGCGCCGTGCCGGTTGCGTTACCGGAGCGCGCCGCCATATCCAGCAGCGTTGCGATCTGCGTCTCGGTGGGTTGCGCAGGCAGCATCAACACCGTTTCCGAGTAGTCAGCAAGACGGGTGAACGGGAAGGACGCCCCCACGAAGTAGGAGAGGTTGGGCAGCAGCGCAAAATGGCGGGTGTTGCTCAAATCTATCCACGAATCTTCTTCGATGCGACTCTTGATGTTGTTGTTCAGCAGCACGCTGCACGGCGCGCTCGCCTTCGGCTGAATATTGAAGTAGAGCGAGAGCTGGTTGTCGCCGTAAATCATGTACGGCTCCAGCGGCATATCGAACTTCTCCTGCCGCGCATCGCCACCGAGTTTGTGCCACAGGGTTTCCAGCGCCCCCTGTTTGTTCACCGGCAGGTTGTGCAGGAAGGTGTCGTTCAGGGTCATGCTTAACCAGGAGCGGTCTTCATCAATCCAGGTTTCGGTCGGGAAGCGGTAGCCAATGTGCAACGGGATGGTCTCGCCGTCCCACAGGAACAGGTCCGGTGCCGCGCGGAACGCGACGCGCAGCGCGTCGTGCCAGAGGCCGGTGGTGGTCAGGCTTTGATCCTTACGGATCAGTTCTGAGAGCTTCACCGGACGATCGGTGGGGATCCAGCGCGGCGCATCATAAGGCTTGCTCACCGGGATCGTCTGAGCAGTCACGTCCACGGACGGCGTTTGCTGAGCGAAATTACCGCGTGTTAAGCGCCAGGCGGCGGCACGCAGTTCGCTTTCATCTTTGCCCACCACCAGCAGTAGCTTATAAACCGGGTTGGCCGGGTTATCGATCACTTTCAGCAACGGCTGAGGAGTTTGCGGCAGGGTGAAGCCGCCAATCTGATCGCCGGGGTGACCAATCAGAATGCCGTTTTTCTCCGGCAGACGGTCGTGATACGCCGCAAAGGAGACGCCACGGTAATCGGCCTGAATCCCCATCCACGAAGAGATAAGCGCACCCGCGCTGATGCCGTCCGGGCTTAAGGTCGCTGGGAAGGCCATCGCAATCGCCGCCGGGGTCATCTGCATACTGTCAAAGAAGGGGCGCGGGAAGTGGCTGAGATCCGAACCAATATCCAGCTGCTGGCCTTCCAGTTCAAAATGCGAATCCGGCATGATGGTGACGCGGTATTTATCCGTCAGGTCACGCTGGCACTGCATCGCATCGCCATCGTTCACCTTGAAGCTCAGGCTGTTGCTGGAGACCAGCAGCGCTGAGGGAATATCTAACTGGTAGCTCGCGGTGTCGCTGTCGGCGGCGGTCAGCGGAACGGTGCCCAGCGGCTGCCCGTTGAGCATCAGCTGCATGCTGGCGTTGCGCGTGGCCATCGCCGGAGAGATTTTCAGGTTTAATGACAGACGGGCGGTGGTGATGACCTGATCCACCGGCAGCGTAAAGGCCGCGCCGCCCTGGAACTGGCCGCCGCTCAGCGCGATCCCCTGCGGGAAGCCCATCTGTGAAATGCTGATGCTATTGACCGTCGAGGGCACAAAGACCGGCGAGGTCTGGGAGAGCGCCGCAGGCGCTGCGGGGGCCGGGTCATTCAGGCGCAGCAGCGACTCTATGGACGTCTCTTCTCCGTAGCCAGGGGCGACAAACAGCGCCCCGACCAGCAGGGCCAGTGAGGTTAAACGTTTCATGCGTTCCCCTCCTCCTGAGCGGCTGCCTGGGCGCGTAGCCGGCGGTTTTCACGACGGTTTTTCCAGGTCAGCCAGAAGAGGTCAAACACACAACGCATAATGGTGCCCAGTGAACGGAACGGGTTGTCCTGCGGTTTTGGCGGATTGATCCAGGCGTCAGCACGGGAGAGCACAACGCGCACCAGCTCGCGGCGACGTGAGAGCGGAATATCGTCAAACATCAGGCGGATAAAGTCTTCATCGCTGGCAATGGTTTTCACCGGAATGTTAATCGCGCCGGACTGCAACAGCAGCTCGATCTCTTCGATTTCATCATTCAGATGACGCTCGTCCGGGGCCACGATACGGCAGCCGCCCATCGACAGATCGGCGGTGACGCTGCGCGACACGATACCGCTGGCATGGTGCAGCAGCACCGGAATGGCCGCATCGACACGAATGGTCTTACGCGTCTGACGGGTTTCACGCGCCACCGCAATGGCGGCCAGCAGGAAGATCAGGCTGTACAGACCCCAGCCGACGTTGAGGGCGATAACGCGCGGGTCGACGCCGAAGTAGTCATGCGCAAAGGCGCGCACGATACCGGCAATCACCCCGGCACCCAGCAGGAGGGCGATGATCAGGTGCGGGCGGACCACGCTGAAGTCAAAGTAGCCCACGTTCAGCAGTGCGCCTTTGTCCGTGACGTTGAACTTGCCGCGTTTCGGGAAAATCATCGTCACCACGGTCGGTAGCACAATGTGGAAGGCCAGCACCAGGTCGTAAATTTCACCCCAGAAGCTGTAACGATGACGTCCGTTCATTCGTGAGTTGACGTAAATCGCGAGGAACAGATGCGGCAACGCATAGGCGAAAATCAGGCTCGCCGAGGAGTGAATAATGTTCAGGTTGAACAGCAGATAGGCCAGCGGCGCAGTCAAAAAGGCAATGCGCGGCAGGGCAAACTGGTACTAGAGCATGGCGCTCAGGTAGCAAAGGCGTTGTTGGATCGTCAGCCCGCGGCCAAACAGCGGGTTATCCAGGCGGAAAATCTGCGTCATGCCTCGCGCCCAGCGGGTACGCTGAATGACGTGTACCACCAGACGCTCGGTGGCCAGCCCTGCCGCCAGCGGGATATTGAGATAGGCCGACTTCCAACCCAGACGCTGCATCTTCAGCGCGGTGTGGGCATCTTCCGTGACGGTTTCCACGGCAAAACCACCGATCTCTTCCAGCGCGCTACGGCGAATCACCGCACAGGAGCCGCAGAAGAAGGTGGCGTTCCAGTTGTCGTTACCCTGCTGAATCGGGCCGTAGAAGAGAGAGCCTTCGTTCGGGATATTGCGCCCAACGGAGAGGTTACGTTCAAACGGGTCCGGCGAGTAGAAATAGTGCGGTGTCTGTACCAGCGCCAGCTTCGGGTCTTTCAGGAAGCCGCCGACGGTGGCCTGCAGGAAGATACGCGTCGCCACGTGGTCGCAGTCGAACACGGTAATCAACTCGCCCTGCGTCAGCTTCATGGCGTGGTTGAGGTTACCGGCCTTGGCGTGGTTGTTGTCGTTACGCGTGATGTAACCCACGCCCACATCGGCGGCAAAGACCGCAAACTCACGACGCTTGCCGTCATCCAGCAGGTAGATGTTTATCTTGTCGCGCGGGTAATCAATGCACTGTGCCGCCAGCACGGTATCACGTACTACGTCCAGCGGTTCGTTATAGGTGGGGATGTACACATCCACCGTCGGCCACTGGGTCATGCCGTCCGGCAGGGGGACGATGCCACGCTTGAGCGGCCAGACCGTCTGCAAATAGCTCAGCAGCAGCATGACCCAGACGTACACCTCCGCAAGGAATAACCCCATGCCAAGAATGGTTTCTATCTCGGAGTTGAAGTGCAGGGTTTGTGTCAGGCGGAAGTACATATAACGGGTCGACAGCAGCACCGACATCACCACCATAATGACGGAGACGCTGCGCTTTTTACTGACGAAGCCCATTAAAAACAGAACGCCAATGCTGAGCAGGCCAAAAATATACTGCTTTTGGCTGTCCATCGGCGTAATGATGACCAGCACGGCAATCGGAAGCATTGCCAGTGCCAGCAAAACGTAAAGGAACTTTTTCATGGGGTGCCCTGAGCGAATTAGAAGCCAGACATCTTCGGTTTGCTATGAACCGTGCCGTCTCCGATATTGACGCCTACTATCCCGGCGACCCGTTTGGCGATGAGTTCAATATCAAACGCAGCGGCGGATGCAGGACTAAAGTCAAAAATGGACTGCTGGGAGGCGTTCGCTTCCAGGACGCTTTCATCACGATGGATGACGCCTAAAAGTTGATTACCTAATTTTTCTTCCATGAAGGCGGTGACATCACGGCTTATCTGGCGGCGGTTGTCGCTCTGGTTAAGCACAAAATAATGGCCCGCTTTTCTGTTCAGCACGTCGCCGGTCAGACGATGGTTTTCCACGTGCGGAAGCAGGGAGAGGGAGGCGGTGTCTGCCTGCAGGGCGACCAGGTGCAAGTCAGCCAGGCGCGACATGGCTTTCAGTGCCGCTGACGGACCCGGAGGGAAGTCGGCGACGATAATCAGGCCAGGGTAATTCAGTAAGGTGTTCAGGCCACGCACCAGAAAGTGCTCATCGTGCGTCAGGCGCTCTTCAAACTGCAGACGTTGCTCTTCGGTGGCATCGCCATAGGGCAGGACGAAAATATTGCCGCCTGCGGTCAGCACAAACTGACTCCAGTCCGAAGACTCCGCTGATTTTGCCACGTAGCCGCGACCATCAGACAGCGGTACGCCAAAATGCAGGCGCAGGGCGTTCTGTATGTCAAAATCCAGCGCCAGCACTTTGCTACCTGACCGCGCAAGGGCATAGGCCAGATTTGCCGTCAGGGTCGTTTTCCCCACACCACCTTTCGGCGAACAAACACAAATCAACGGCATGAAGCGATCCTTTCTAGCAAAGTGTGTAATGGCTGATTCTTTTCTACTGCTGGCCTGGTCTCTGCCGGTTTTGGCGCGAAGAGACGGGCATAGCTGGCCGGTTCAGTGGCGACGGAAGCCGGTTGAACAGGCGCGGAATAGTGCGGTTTCGGTGCGGGTTGTGCCAGCGGCGCAGCGGCGGGTGCCGGTGGCGCTATCGGTGCCGGTACGGGGGCGGTGAGCGGATCGCGCGTCGCCGAAAGCTGTTGTGCCACATCGCGCAGAATGGGCGCAACGGCGCCTGGGGTCACCTGGGCCGGAATCTCAACGGTCGGTTCGACGCTTGCCACCCCGGAAACGCTTTCATTTTGGGTAAAAAGCGCGGGATTGATGGGCTGAGGCTGAGGCAGCGAAACGTGTCCGCCCATGGCCAGTTTGTTATCATCGGAAGCAGGTGAAAGCTGATTGATAAGCGCCCAGTTGCCCTGGTCGTGTGCAGTATTTTGTGCCGAGAAATCCTTGAAGTCGTGCTGCTGGTTGCGGGTCTTATCCTTAAACCTCTGCAAATCATCATAATGATTCATCGTTATACTCATGATTTACATAATAATTAGTACCCACTACCGATATAATTCTACGCATCAGGTATTGGCAGAGTTCGGTATATATTTAGGCTATACGCCCGTCGTGAAGGTACGATGTAATGCTACGGCCTGAAAGCATCCGTTTTATAATCACGGTAATTTCACTTTTGCTAACAGACCCTTTAATTTCCAGCAAATATATAAACATCAGCTGTACACATGCTATCTTTTTTTAACGTGGAAATCATTAAAGTATTAAATATCAATAACCCATAATGGTGATTTGAACAGGCCCAGCTTTAGTCAGGTTTTCCAGTATAAAAGTCCGTCTTAAGGTAAAGCTTAAGGATAAAATGCCAGAATGATTTCTGAACGGTTTAATTTTTTATTACTCGCTGAAATTTTTTGAAATAGTTATTTGACTTTGATTCAGAGTAACAAATTACGCCCGCTATTTGATGGCCGAATTTTGTGATTACCACCTTTATTAGCAGGGTATGAATCAGAACCCACACTGTAGGCTGGTCTGCACCTTCGTTATGCGGTAAACAGTATTAAAGCGCTTTCAGGCAAGGGAGACGGCATATTGATTAGTGCCCAGGCAGTGAACGTGATCATCACCATTGCGCGGTGCGGCAGTTTTGCTGCTGCGGCCGAAGAGCTGCACAAGGTCCCAACGGCGCTGAGCTACACGGTGCACAAGCTGGAGAGTGAACTGGGGCTTAAGTTATTTAAACGCCTGGGAAAACAGCTTGAATTAACCGAGGCTGGTAATTATTTCATTAAAAAAGGCCAGCTTATTCTCAGCGAGCTGGACGAACTCCAGTTTGCCACTCAACGTATTGCCGCCGGGGTGGAAACGCGTCTCAATATTACCTTGAATAATATTGTCAGTCTGAAACCGCTTTATGCCCTGCTGGCTGAAAGCGAAAACCATTTTCCGCAGACCGAAATTCATATCTCTATTGATGTTCATGATGGCGTGTGGGATGCCTTACTGGAAAAGCGTGCGGATATTGCCATCGGCGCGCCTAATCAGGTGGCGTTGCCCGGCGAGATCTGTTGCCTCGAAATGCCAGCGGTTGACTGGTTGTTTGCCATCTCGCCTGAGCATCCCTTGACCGCGCTCAACCGCCCGCTGCGCGCCGATGACCTGCGGCGTTATCCTGCCGTCTGCATTCACGATACCTCCGTCAAGCTCGAACCCAAGGTGGCCTGGCAACTGCGTGGGCAAAAAGCGATCGTCGCGCCCGACTACCGCACCAAAATCGCCATGCACCTGAACGGGCTGGGTATTGGCTTTCTGCCGCGCCATTTTTGCCAGCACTATATTAATGACGGGCAGCTGGCGCTGTTACACGTTGAAGAGAGCAAACAAGCCACCCCGCTCTTTCTTGCCTGGCAGAATCGCCCTCCGCGACCCTGCTATAGCTGGTGGTTACAGCAGTTAAAACGGGCCGATGTGCAGCGGGGCTTTTTCACGCCGCTCGGCTAAAGCCGTTGCCGCGGTGAGGATGCCAGCCAGCATGTCGTGACCGGAAGAGTGGCCATAGTCAGCGACGTTTGCCACCGCAGCGGGCCAGGTGCGCGTATTCCCTTGTGCCAGCGCAAGCAGCTGCGCGCTGTAGTGACCACCGCACCCCTGTGTCAGCATTGCCCGGCTGATGTCAGTCGTGCGGGCAAGCAAGCCGGGTAGCGCCGCTGTCAGCGTGCCGACGTCAGGGCTTGTGCTCCATTCCAGTACCCATAACACCCCCAGTAAAAAATCATCCCCGGCGGGCGTCAGCCCCTCTCCCCGGCCAATAAAGGTGGTCAGGATGGCCGTGAGATCCCCGTTACCGGATAGCAGCCACTCCGTCAGCGCCTGATGCGCGGCAATAAGCGCCGGGTCGGACATCAACGCCAGGCGAATGCCTTTGGCAGGCTGGCAGGCAAAGAACGCCGCTATTTGTCTCGCCAACTGCGCAAGCGCGGGCGCTTCCGTGCAGATGGGGAGGCGGGGCGAGCACGCGACGGTCTGGTCCAGCCTGATACGGGTTTTTTCCGTGCGCAGGTTGCCTTCGTTATCCCGATGCAGGCTTTCACCGGTGCGAAACAGCGGGCGCAGGTCATGGCGGGTAATAATCATCCCCGAAGGTGCCAACGGCATCCCCTGCGCCTGAATGACCCATAGCGCTCCCTGCCGGGTTTGCAGATTGCAGGCGCGCTGAAAAACCGAATGCACACGGAGCGCGGTCTCAGGGGAGAGGGGCAACGTAAGCGAATCGCAGCAATGTGTTGCGCTGAAATCCGTTAAGGTATTCACGGTGACTCCTGTTTGCAGTGTGCGATCACATCCCGGCACGCTTTGTATTGCCGGAGAGTGGCCGCCGATTTTCATGTTATGCAGAAAAAGTCATAGCAGTACACGATTTACTCATTATGGTGGTTTGTTGCGCAACGATGCCTCAGTTTGTTTGAGGTTGAGGCATAAAACCTATTTGCGCCCATACCTTTCGCACTCCGTACACTCCATTTAAAGTCAACTCAGCAAGGGACGTTTATGCGCACAATTAAAGCACAACCTTTTGACTTTCAGTTTGACCCGGATACCACCGCGTTGGTGGTTATCGACATGCAGCGCGACTTTGTCGAAAGCGGCGGATTTGGTGAGGCCCTCGGCAATGATGTTTCCCTTGTGCGCCGGGCGATCGAACCCTGCGCCGCGCTGTTAAAAAGTGCGCGTGACGCAGGCTTGCTGGTTATCCATACCCGTGAAGGTCACCGGGACGATCTCAGCGACTGTCTGCCCGCAAAACGGACCCGTGGCGGCAAAACCTTTATTGGCGAGCAGGGTCCGATGGGCCGCATTCTCGTCCGTGGTCAAAAAGGCCACGACATTATCCCGGAGCTGGCACCGCTGCCGGGCGAGCCGGTTATTGATAAGCCGGGTAAAGGGGCGTTTTATGCCACCGATTTACACCTTATTTTGCAATCGCACCGCATCACCTCGCTGATTATCTGCGGCGTCACCACGGAAGTGTGCGTCCAGAGTACCGCGCGTGAAGCGAACGATCGCGGCTATGAGCTGGTCATCCCGGAAGACTGCTGCGCCTCCTATTTCCCGGAATTCCATAAGGCGGCGCTGGAGATGATCAAAGCCCAGGGCGCCATTGTGGGCTGGGTAAGTGATTCAACGGCGGTTATTTCGGCGCTTCGCCTGTGACATAACGCCATACATATACCCTAAATAATTCGAGCTGCAGGCAGGCGGCAACGCACATGCAACTTGAAGTATGACGGGTATAAAGATTTCCGTTTGAGGATAAAAGATGGCACTGCACTACCAATGTTTCCCGAATCTGTATAAGGACTCTGTTTCCCTTATGCAGATTTCCGCCAGACTCAATGCCCTGGACGGCGTTGAGCAGGCCTCTGTGGCGATGGCGACCCCTGCGAATATCGAGCGTATGCGCGATGCAGGTCTCGACATCACCCTGGAAGCGCGCCCCAACGACCTGCTGATCGCACTCGACGCGGGTGATGAGGCGGCGGCCCAGGCGCTGGAACTGGCCGCAACGCTACTGCGACCGTCCGCGACGCAGGAAACATCAGATGCCTCTCACCGCCCTGCGGTCAGTATCGCCATGGGCGTTCATGATGAAATGCAGGCCAACTTTGCCCTGATTTCAGTACCGGGGCGTTATGCCGCTGCCGAAGCCCTGAAGGCATTGAGCCAGGGCCTGCACGTCATGTTGTTCAGCGATAATGTTCCCGAAGAGCATGAAGCGGCCATCAAACGCTATGCCAGTGAGCACGATCTGCTGGTGATGGGGCCGGACTGCGGCACCGCCATTATCAACGGCATGCCGCTCGGGTTTGCCAACGTGGTACGGCGCGGGTCGATTGGCCTGGTGGCTGCCTCTGGCACCGGTTTACAGGAAGTGAGTTGCCATATTCACCATCTCGGAGCGGGCGTGTCGCAGGCCATTGGCACCGGCGGACGAGATTTGCACGAAGCCATCGGCGGGCTGAGCATGATCCAGGGGATCGCGATGCTCGCTGAGGATCCAGAAACAGACCTTATTGTTCTTATGTCAAAACCCCCAGCACCAGGGATTATGCAAAAAGTACTGGCCAGCGCACGCCAGTGTGGCAAACCGGTTGTCGTTCATTTCCTCGGCGCCGAAGACCACTGCTTAGAATATGAAGGCGTTATTCCCGCACGCAGTCTGCTTCATGCAGCGCAAGTTGCGGTAGCCACGTCAGAGGGTAAAAAAACGCCTCAGGAGTCCAATACCAGGGAATCCTTCCTCGCCGAAGCCCGGGCCAAAATCGGGACAATGGCGGCAGTACAAAAAGACATTCGCGGCGTTTTCGCCGGTGGCACATTCTGTTACGAAGCACAACTCGCCCTGCTGGCAGCCGGGCTGTCCTGCGAATCGAACGCCCCTGTTAAGGGGGCGGAACATTTGCAAAACCGCCAGCAGGGCAGCGGACACAGTCTGGTTGATATGGGTGACGACGAATTCACTCAGGGCCGACCGCATCCGATGATTGACCCCACACTGCGCAATGCGCGCCTGTTATCTGAAGGGCGCGACCCTGCCACTGCCGTCCTGCTGTTCGACATTGTCCTGGGCTATGGTGCCAGCGCCGATCCGTGCGCCACACTGTTGCCCGTGCTGGACACCCTGCAACGGGAAGCCGCCCAGGGGCAGCGTACGCTGGTGCTGATTGCGCATGTTTGCGGTACTGAAGACGATCCGCAGAATCGTCAGCAGCAAATTGAACGTTTACATCAGGCGGGTGTACTGGTGGCTGAGAGTAATATCGAGGCTGCACGGCTGGCGGCATTTGTCGCACAACAACGGAAATAGATTATGACGTCGTTATTTCAACAACCGCTTAGCGTTATCAATCTCGGTCTGGAGAGCTTCGCCGATAATCTGCGTGATGCCGGTGGGGACGTTTTGCATCTGCAATGGCAGCCAGCAGCGGAAGGGGACGAAGAGGCTAACTGGATGCTGGCGACATTGACCGCCGACACACGGGTTGATGCCGCTAACGAAATTGCCCTCCAGCGTTATCTTGATGCGCAACCGGTGCTTGTGGATATCAGCACCGCGCGGGACGCCATTCCTGCGCTGGCGACGGAACGTAAAATTCTTCATGCCGGTCCGCCGATTGCCTGGGCGGATATGTGTGGCCCAATGCAGGGGGCGATTGCCGGTGCGATTGTGCTCGAAGGCTGGGCCGACAGCGTAGAGCAGGCCATGCTGATGGCGGCAAACAGTGAGATTGAGCTGGAGCCATGTCATCACCATCATGCCACCGGGCCGATGGCGGGGATTATCAGCCCGTCGATGCCGGTGTGGGTGGTAGAGAACAAAACGGCGGGCAATCGCGCTTACTGCAACTTCAACGAAGGTCTGGGCAAAGTGCTGCGCTTTGGTGCCAACCACGAAGAGGTGCTGAACCGCCTGCGCTGGATGGCTGACGTGCTGGCCCCGACCCTCAGGCAGGCGCTGGGCATGAGCGGGCATATCGAACTGAAACCCCTGATTGCCCAGGCGCTGCATATGGGCGATGAGTGTCACAACCGCAATGTTGCGGCGAGTGGACTGCTGTTCCGCCGTCTTGCTCCCGACCTGGCGCGCATTGAGCACGGGCCGGAGGTGCTGGAGTTTATTGCCGCCAACGATCATTTCTTCCTTAATCTCTCCATGGCCGCCTGTAAGTCGATGCTGGATGCCGCAAGCAACGTGCCGCACAGCTCAATGGTGACGGTGATGGCGCGCAACGGCGTTAACTTCGGGATTCGTCTTTCCGGCACCGGTGACCGCTGGTTCCAGGCACCGGCTAACCCGGTCAACGGTCTCTTCTTCCCCGGCTTTGGCGTTAACGATGCGGCGGCGGATTTAGGCGACTCTGCGATCACCGAAACCGCAGGGATTGGTGGTTTTGCGATGGCGGCCTCTCCGGCTATCGTAAAATTTGTCGGCGGTACGCCAGCAGATGCGGTGCGCCACAGCCAGGCGATGCACGAAATCACCCTGACCACGCAACCGGCCTTTACGCTGCCTGCGCTGAACTTCGTTGGCAGCGGCTGCGGGATTGACGCCCGACGCGTGGTCGACAGCAACATTCTGCCGATCATCAACACCGGTATCGCCCACAAGCTGGCCGGGGTTGGACAAATTGGTGCGGGCATTACTACCGCACCGCTGGCCTGTTTCATTGCTGGACTGACCGCGCTGTCCCAAGGGGGATAACCATGTCTGGACGCAACATCGCTGTTGTCGCCGTGGGTGGCAATGCGCTTATCCGCTCACCGGGTGAAAATGCCCTTGAGCAGCAGTATGAAGCAGTGAAGGAGACCGCCACGCACGTGGTGGATCTGATTGCTGAAGGCTGGCGCGTTGTGTTGACGCACGGCAACGGGCCGCAGGTAGGCTTTATTCTACGGCGCAGCGAAGTGGCGAAAGATGCCGCCCCGACCGTGCCGCTGGAATATGCGGTAGGGGATACGCAAGGGGCGATTGGTTTTATGTTCCAGAACGCCCTGGGCAATGCGCTGGCTGCGCGTGGCCTGGCGGAGGTGAACGTGGTTGCGCTGGTGACGCAGACGCGCATCGACCCCAACGATCCGGCGTTTGCCAGGCCGGATAAACCCATCGGTGCGCCGATGGATCATGAGACAGCGACCCGCCTTGCGGCGACTCAGGGCTGGCAAATTGCCGAAGATTCTGGTCGCGGCTGGCGGCGCGTCGTCGCCTCCCCGACACCGCTTGAAGTGATTGAAACCCCCATTATTCGCACCCTCCTTGAGCAAAACGTTCTGGTCATTGCCTGCGGCGGCGGCGGCATTCCGGTCTGGCGCGACAGCGACGGTAGCCTGGTGGCCGCGCAGGCGGTTATCGACAAAGACAGGGCCTCGGCGCTGCTGGCCTGTGAGCTGGGCGCGCAGATGCTGCTTATCCCGACCGGAGTTGATCAGGTGGCGCTTCACTTTGGTACGCCACAGCAGCGCTGGCTTAGCCAGCTTTCCCTCAGCGAAGCCGAGACGTTGCTACAGAGCCGTGAGTTTGGCGCAGGCAGCATGGCCCCGAAGGTTGAGGCGATGCTGACCTATTTGCGCGGCCAACCGCAGGGCACCGGGCTTATCACAACGCCACAGGGCATTGCCCGTGCGCTGCGTGGCGAGGGCGGAACCCGTTTTACGTGCTAGTACCGACAGACTATTCAGAGCAAAATTCTATGATAAATAACAAGATCTTACTCGCCGTAAATGGCACATTAATGCGTGGCCTTGTACTCAATCCTAATATGATTGCCGCACAGGCTGACTTTATCAGGGAAGACACTACCGCCGCCTGCTACCGCTGTTGGACCATCAACGATAATCATCCTGGCATGATCCGTACCCCCGGGGACGGTGGGCCGATTGCGCTGGAGATTTGGGCTGTTCCGCCTGCGGGACTTGGTGAGATTTTACAAAAAGAGCCTGCCGGGTTGTGCATCGGCAAAGTGGAGTTGAGTGACGGTAGCGAAGTCCTTGGCGTGCTGGCCGAACCCTGGCTGGTGGAAGGACAAAAAGAGATAACCACCCTGGGAGGCTGGAGAGCGTATACCGGCCACTATATGACTGAGTAATAACGTCAGGAGTAGGATCATGGCGCAAGGAAACAACGCCTTTAGACCACAGCTCTGGGTCGCGGGCGATTTAAACGCTTTTTTTGGTCTGTTCACCAATGTGTTATTGAATGTGCTGGTCCTTTCGGGGCTGGCGTTGTACGTCGCGCAAATTCCGGCGACCACCGTTTATGGCCGTATCCTGCCCGCTCTGGGCATTGCACTTCCCTTAGGCAATCTCTTCTATGCCTGGCTTGCCTGGCGACTGGCTCAGCGTGAGGGGCGCAACAACGTCACCGCGCTGCCTTACGGCCCCAGCGTGCCGCATATGTTTATCGTGGTATTCGTGGTGATGCTGCCCACGCTGCTCATCCATAAAGACTGGATGCTGGCGTGGAAGCTCGGGCTTATCTGGGCGATGATCGTGGGCGTTATTGTTCTGCTCGGTGTGGTGGTCGGCCCGACTATCCGTAAATACACGCCGCGTGCCGCCATGCTGGGGACGCTCGCCGGTATTGCCATTGCGTTTATCGCCATGCGTCCGGCGTATCAGATGTTTGATACCGCGTGGATTGGGGTCATCTGCTTTGCCATCATTCTACTCAACTGGGTCGGTAATGTGCGTCTGCCATTTGGTCTGCCTGGCGGGCTGGCGGTGGTCATTGTCGGGTGCGTGCTGGGGTGGGGGGCGACCTTCTTAGGTTTCAGCGACATCATGAACCCAGCGGCGGTCAAAGAGGCGGCGGGCAATTTTGCGTTGCATCTGCCCTCGCTGACCGGCGACGTCTTCAGCGTGCCGTCTGAGCTGGTCTGGCCGCTGCTGGTCACCGCAATCCCTCTGGGCATCTTCAACTTCACCGAAATCCTCAACAACGTCGAGTCGGCGGCAGTGGGGGGCGACAGCTACAACCTGCGTGCGGTGCTGGCGGCGGATGGCGTTGGGGCGATTGTGGGCGCACTGCTCGGCTCACCGTTCCCGCCCGCGGTTTATATCGGTCACCCGGGCTGGAAAGCAATGGGCGGGCGGATTGGCTACTCGCTGGCAACCGGCATCTGCATGGCTATTGTCTGCTTCCTCGGCCTGACCGCGCTGCTGCTGTCGATCATTCCGCTGGTGGCGATTGTGCCAATTCTGCTGTTTATCGGGCTGGTGATTGGTGCGCAGGCGTTCCAGGTGTCACCAAAACGCCACGCCCCGGCTATTGTGCTGGCGCTGGTGCCGAACATCGCCGAATGGGCGAAAACCCAGGTAGACGGCGCGCTGAATGCGGCAGGGGCCAATACGGTCAATCTCCCGGCTGAGGTGATGAGCAATATGGCGAACAACGGCGTGCTCTATAACGGGATGGCGACCACCGGCGGTGGGGCGGTGCTGGCAGGGCTGATGATGGGGGCGATTGCGGCCTTTATTATCGACCGACGCTTTAACTGGGCGGCGGTGTATGCCGCGGCGGCCACGGTGCTCTCCTTCTTCGGCTTTATTCACGGTCATCAGATGGCGGTTAACGCCTCGCCGACGGTCACCTTTGCCTATGCGGTGGTGACGGTGATGCTGACGTTCCTCGCCTGGCGTCAGGTGCGGGAACAGGGCGCACTTGACTGGTCACCTATCGATAACGATAAAGAACCGATGGTTTAATCGGTTTTCCCCTCCTCTCCCGAACATCAGGCTATTTGTTCGGGGGAGTATTCTTTTTATCTCCCTCATATTTGCGAACCTTGTCACGCTTATTTCCGTAAAAAGTGTGATCTACGCTGGAAATATCCTCTACTTTCTCATTCTTGTCTTATTCTCTGTCCGGAATACAGGACACGATTTAGTATTGTCGTTAATTCAATGCTCTTTTATATTTATCATCACGGATTGCAGATGGAGCTTATCTGTTCAGGGCTTCTTAATTATTTTTAATCTGCGTAAGGGTAAATAATGCAAATGATTACCTCGCGACAAAACAGATTATTGAAATTCCTTCTTTCACGAAGGGAATTTATTACCTTGTTAAAAATCGCTGAATACTTAAAAGTTTCGGAAAAAACCATCCAACGCGATTTACGAATACTGGAGCCGTGGTTAGCGGAATGGAGTATCGGCATAAATAAACGTGCTGGTGCCGGGGTAATGTTAAGCGCCGATAATATAACGGACTTGTTACACCTCGATCAGCTGCTTGGTGCGGAAGGTGACGACACCGATGGCATGATGAACAATTCCCGGCGCGTGAAAATAGCCTCACAATTATTAAGTGAAACACCACATGAAACGTCCATCAGCAAATTGTCGGAACGCTATTTTATCAGCAGTGCTTCCATCGTTAACGATCTGAAAGTGATTGAATCCTGGATTGCCCCGCTGGGACTGACGTTGATTCGCAGCCAAAGCGGAACGCATATCGAGGGCAGTGAAAGTAGCGTGCGTCAGGCGATGGCATCGCTGATTAACGGCGTTATAAACCATAACGAGCCAGGCAGCGTGATTTACTCTCGCCTCGACCCGGGCAGTTATAACGCACTGGTCCATTATTTTGGCGAAGAAGACGTTTTATTCGTTCAGTCATTATTACAGGAGATGGAAAACGATCTCTGCTGGTCGCTGGGCGAACCGTATTACGTCAATATTTTCACCCATATTCTGATCATGATGTACCGCATTACGCGCGGCAATGCGCTGGTGAAAAAGGACGATAGCGCCAGCGTCTTCGATGAAAACATCTTCTCCGTCGCCAGCCGTATGATTCAGCGTATCGAAAAACGTATTGCCCATCCGCTGCCGGAAGATGAAGTCTGGTTTATTTATCAATACATTATCTCTTCCGGCGTGGCCATCGAAGAGCATAACGATGTCAGCGTCATTGGCCATATGCACTCCAGCGACGAGGCCCGGTTGATTACCCACCGGCTGATCGCGACCTTCGCCGATATGGTCGACAGCGACTTTAGTCAGGATATCGCCCTCTACGACGGACTGCTAATTCATATTAAGCCTTTGATTAACCGTCTTAATTACCAGATACGCATTCGTAACCCGCTACTGGATGATATCAAAGGTGAGTTGCAGGATGTCTGGCGGTTGACCGACTGCGCGGTGAGGTGGGTGTTTAGCGGCTGGGGCGAGCAGGCGGTGTCGGAAGATGAAGTGGGCTATTTGACCGTACATTTCCAGGCGGCAATGGAGCGACAGATTGCCCGCAAGCGCGTGCTACTGGTTTGTTCGACGGGTATCGGCACATCGCACCTGCTTAAAAGCCGCATTCTGCGCGCTTTCCCGGACTGGACCATCGTAGGCGTGGTCTCCGCAGGGAGCTTGCCGTCAATCCTGACGGAGGATATTGAGCTGGTTGTCTCGACGATCAATCTGCCCGCCATTGCCCTACCGGTGGTGTATGTCACCGCCTTCTTTAATGATGCCGATATTAAGCGCGTGACGGAAACGGTTATCACGGAAAAATTGCATCGTGCGACGTTTCTGGTCGTCGAAAATTAATGTCTGAATTCCATGAGGTTTGATTAATGGACATAACGAAAATCCTGAATACGAATCGCGTTATTTTAGATATGAAGGCCACGACTAAAACGGAGGCGATTGAAGAGTTAACCGATCTTTTGCAAAAAGACGGCGCTATTAATTGCCGGGAGACGTTTATTCAGGATGTCTGGCAACGTGAGTCGGAAGGGTCGACCGGCTTCGAAAATCATATCGCAATACCGCATGGAAAATCGTCTGCGGTGGTCAATACCACCCTCGCGATTGGACGCACGCGGCACGATATTCCCTGGGAAACCCTCGATGGCAGTAACGTGCGCTGCATTATTTTGTTTGCTGTACGGCTTGAAGATCAAAACACCACGCATATCCGTTTGCTGTCTCAGGTGGCGGGTGCTCTGGCGGATGAGGAGATCATTGAGCAATTACTGGAAGAGAGCAGTCCACAAAAGATAATTGACTTGTTTAGTCAGTATGCTGAATCCGATGTTTGCTAAATAAAAAGTGGAGCATGTTATGAATATTGTTTGTGTCGCTGCCTGTACGGCAGGAATTGCACATACTTATATTGCCCGCGAGAAGTTAATTAAAGGCGCGAAAGCGCTCGGGCATAATATTAAAGTTGAAACTCAGGGCACTATTGGTACTGAAAATGAGTTACTGGCGGAAGATATTTCCGCAGCCGACGTCGTTATTCTTGCGGTCGATGTCAAAATAAAAGGAGAAGAGCGCTTTGTTAATAAACGCATCGTGCGAGTTAAGACCGAAATTGTTATCAAATCACCCGTTCAGTTTCTTGAAAAGGTCGAAAAATCATTAGCTAATGCATGATCCTTATTCGGAGGGATCTCACATGAGTGAAAGTAAAATTCCTGTTTCTCTGGAAATTAAAAAACATCTTTTGACGGGCATCTCGTGGATGATTCCGTTAATTGTGGCGGCAGGGATCTGTATTGCCCTCGGCCAGGTACTCGGCGGCACAAACGTTGGAGAAAAAACGGGCACCATCCCCTGGATGCTCAATCAGATTGGCGGCTGGGGAATGGGGTTGATTGTCCCCTTGATCAGTGCCGCGATTGCCTATTCCATTGCTGACCGTCCCGGATTCGCGCCGGGCCTGATTGTCGGCTTTGTCTGCGGGCAGATTCATACCGGGTTTATCGGCGGGATGCTGGGGGGGTTCCTGGTGGGCTACACCGTCCTGCTGCTTAAACACTACATTCGCCTGCCGAAATCGATGCAGGGCTTGATGCCCATCATGGTGCTGCCCGTACTGAGCACCATCATCGGCGGCCTGCTGATGATGACTCTGATCGGCAAGCCCATCGCCTGGCTTCAGGAAGCGCTGATCCACATGCTGGAGTCGATGCAGGGCGGTTCACGCTTCCTGATGGGGGCCATCCTCGGCGCAATGGCGACTTTCGACTTCGGCGGCCCGGTGAATAAAACCATGTCGCTGTTCGCCGACGGGCTGCTGGTGAGCGGCGTGTACGGGCCGGAAGCGGTGAAGTTTGTCGGCTCCATTATTCCGCCGTTCGGCATCACCCTCTCGTTTCTGCTGACGCGCCACAAATACACCCGCGCTGAACGTGAAGCGCTGAAAGCGGCCTTCCCGATGGGGATCTGCATGATCACCGAAGGGGTTATCCCGATTGCGGCGCGCGACCTGCTGCGTGTGGTCGGTTCCTGTGTCGTAGCCTCGGCGGTGGCGGGTGGCCTGATCATGGTGTGGGGTGTGGAAAGCCCGGTGCCGCACGGTGGCATGTTCGTGGTCCCGCTGTTTACCCATCCGCTGCTGTTCTGCCTGGCGTTGGGGATCGGCACGGTTATCTGCGGTGTGATGCTGTCGCTGTGGAAGAAGCCGGTGACCGAGCGTGACGAAGAGTTTGACGAACTCAGCGAGAAAAAGCTGAAGGACGAAGAGATCACCTTCACCATGGAATAAATGGAGACCCTATGTTTGCCGACATGAAAAGCATGGTGACCAAAGCCTGGCGTGAACACTATGCGCTGCTCGCCATCAACTGTATGAATCTCGAAAGTGCCCGTGCGGCGGTGCGGGTTGCAGAGAAACACCGCGCGCCGATCGTCCTGAATCTGTATCAGGGGCATCTGGCCCATTTCCCGGCACCGGTTGCCGTGGCGGTGGTAAAAGCGCTGGCCGAGGAGGCCACGGTGCCGGTTACGCTGGCGCTGGACCACGGGAAAGATCCGCTGCGCATTCGCCAGGCATTTCGCGCCGGGTTCAGTGGGCTGATGATTGACGCATCCGCCTTCCCGCTGGAAGAGAACGTCCGCCAGACCCGCGCGGTGGTTGAGCTGGCCGCCAGCGCCGGGCTGTGTGTGGAAGGTGAGCTGGGCCATCTGGCCGATGCGCCGCGCTACGACCACGCCACCAATGCGGATCTGATGACCCAGGCCGCTGACGTCGAGCCGTTTATCCAGCAGACAGGAATTGACCTGCTGGCGGTGTCAGTCGGGACCGCACACGGCATGTACGCCCCTGGCATCACGCCTGCCATCGATATCCAGCGACTGGAAGAGGTGGCCGGCAAATCGACAGTGCCCCTGGCATTGCACGGCGGCAGCGGTACCCCGTTTGATCAGATGCAGCGTTGTCCGTCCTTTGGCGTTGCCAAGATCAACGTCGGTGCCGCGGTGTTCGAAGCCGGGAAAGCCGCCCTGCTGCATACCCTGTGTCATGACAATTCTCGCGAGCTGGTGGATGTGTTGATGGCCATGGAGCAGGCCAGCGAGGAAGCCATAATCCCGTATCTGCAGGCCAGCGGCGCCATCGGCAAAGCCTGATTCATTTTTCTGTAACGCCTTCAATGCCTCTGCAACGACGCACCGGCAGGGCTTGCTACACCCTGAAACTGGAGAATTAACATGTTAATTTCAATGAAAGAGTTACTGAAACCCACCCGTCAACACGGTTTCGCCATTGGTGCGTTCAACGTGGCGGACAGCTGTTTTATCCGCGCGGTGGTGGAAGAAGCGGAAGCTACCAACACGCCTGCCATAATCTCCATCCACCCCAGCGAGCACGATTTTGTCGGGGATAGCTTTTTCGGCTATGTCCGCGATATCACTATGCGCAGCCCGGTACCGTTCACACTGCACCTGGACCACGGTGCGTCTATCGAGCATGTGCTGCGGGCAATCCAGTGTGGGTTTACCTCGGTGATGATCGACGGCTCGCTGCTGCCCTATGAAGAGAACGTGGCGCTTACCAAAGAGGTGGTGCGCCTGGCGCATGCGGTGGGCGTTTCGGTGGAAGGGGAGCTGGGCACTATCGGCCAGACGGGCACCTCCGTGGAAGGCGGCGTGTCGAAAGTGACCTATACCGACCCGGCGCAGGCGGAAGATTTTATTGCCCGCACCGGGGCAGACACCCTGGCAGTGGCCATCGGTACGGCGCACGGCATCTACCCGAAAGGGATGCAGCCGGAGCTGCAAATGAACATTCTGCGCGATATTGCCGGGCGTCTGGATATTCCGCTGGTGCTGCACGGAGGGTCGGCAAACCCGGATACGGAAATCGCCGAGTCGGTGACCCTGGGCGTGGGCAAAATCAATATCTCCAGCGACATGAAGTACGCCTACTTTCAGAAAGTGCGTGAGATCCTCGCAAGAGAAACCTGGTGGGATCCGAACGTGATCTACCCGGATGCGATCAATGCCGCACGGGATGTGATCCGCCACAAAATGAAGCTGTTTGGATCGACCGGGAAAGCGTCACTCTACTAAAGCCATCGAGGCGGGTTCGCCCGCCTCTTTCGCAATAAGGAAAGGGATATGTACTACCTGGGGCTGGATATCGGCGGCACGAAAATCGCGGCAGTGGTGATGGATGCGCAGGGACAGGAAATGGCCCGTTACCGCTGCCCGACGCAGAAAGCGAGCTATCCGCAGTTTGTGGAATCGGTGGTCGCTTTTATTGACCAGATTCGCCATGACATGCAACAGCCGATGATGACGGGAATTGCCCTGCCGGGCAGCGTTTCACCGCTGAGTGGGCTGATTAAGAATTCGAATATTCAGGTGATTAATGGCCGCGCGTTGCAGGCGGATCTCCAGCAGTTACTGGGACAGACGGTAGTCATGGCAAACGACGGCAACTGCTTCGCCTTGTCGGAAGCCTGCGACGGTGCGGGGCAGCGGCACGAGGTCGTGTTTGGCATCACGCTCGGTACCGGCTGCGGCGGTGGCATAGCCATTCAGCGCCAGCCTTTTGTCGGCGCGTGGGGGAATGCCGCCGAATGTGGGCATATCACTCTGCCAGGCTACAGCGAGCAGCACGACGGCCCGCCAGCGCGTTGTTACTGCGGTAAAGACAATTGCGTGGAGTCGTTTGTCTCGGGAACGGGAATAAGCGAGCGCTATCAGTGGCTGAGCGGGCAGCACCTGTCAGGCGATGCGATTGTAGCCCTGGCACAGCAGGGTGAAGCCAACGCCGTAAGGCAGGTTACGCGGTTTCGCCAGCAGCTTGCCCGCACACTGGCGACAGTGGTGAATCTGCTCGATCCTGGCGTGATTGTGATTGGTGGCGGGCTGTCGAATGCGGCACTGCTTATCGCAAACCTGGACGCCGACGTGGCCCCCTTCGTTTTTACCGATCATTTCGCCACCCCCATCGTGAAAGCCCATCATGGCGACAGCAGCGGCATGCGCGGCGCTGCCTGGCTTGCCCTTCGAACCGGGAGAACAGAATGAAACGTTCACAGATTAACTATGCCATTGATAAAGCTCATGCCATCGCTGAGACGTTCCGGGTGTGCCTGCCGGAGTTTGCGTTTTTTACCGCCGATGCCTGGCGAAAGCAGCCGCTGGAGGAATGGGGTGAGGTGCTGGACCTGCAACTGGGTTGGGACATCACTGATTTTGGCCGGGGAGATTTCGGCAAGGTTGGCCTGACGCTGTTGACGTTGCGTAACGGCGCGCTGAATTCGACGGCGTACCCGAAGCCGTATGCCGAAAAGATGCTGCAAATTCAGCAGGAGCAGCAGACGCCGTGGCATTTTCATCGCCATAAGATGGAAGACATTCTAAACCGGGGCGGTGGCGATTTGTGTATGCAGCTTGGCTGGGCGACGAATGAGGCGCTGTTTGATGAGCGGCGAACGGTAGAGGTACGCGTGGACGGGCGGCGACGTACGTTTAAGCCCGGCGAGACGCTGGTGTTAAAACCGGGTCAGGGGGTGTGCTTGCCACCGCGTTTGTATCACCGTTTCTGGGCCGAGAAAGCGTTTGTGCTCGGCTGGGAAATTTCGATGGTGAATGACGATAAGTGTGATAACCATTTCCTGGAACCCGGCGGTCGTTTTCCAGCCATCGAGGAGGATGTGCCTGTGAAGTGGCTGTTATGCAACGAATATAATCGAATGAATGTGAAGTGATTTTCATGGCCGGGGGCCGGGTTCAGTGCAGATGAGCCACCCTGTCCCCTCTCCCCAAAGAGGAGAGGGGACATTCCGTGCTCGTATTATTGTGTGGGGATCCCTCAGCCCACAGGGAGAGGGCGGGGTTATGGCACTGGTGCTGCTGCGGTAGGTGCCGGAACAGGTGCAGACGCCGCCGCTTCCCCACCTGACACCACCCCGCCACGCATACTCTGTTTCACCTGCTGTTGTTGCGCATTCACGACCGATAGCTCACCGTTCACCGTGGGTTTAAGCGGCGCATCAGCCTGCACACGCCCGGTGGCGCTCAGTTGCAGGTTACCGTCGCCATTGATGGGCAGCGCCGGCCAGCCCCAGTCCTGCAGCACATTTACCGGTACACCGCGTCCATTCAGACTGAGGTTCACGCTGCGTTCCGGCGTTTGGCCGACCACGGCGGTGCCCTCCAGCATCCCTTTTCCGGCGAAGGCACTGAGTTCAGTAATGTTCACCGAGCTGCTATTGGCGCTGAGCGCTAAAGACGGACGGCGAAGATCCACGCGGTTAAAGGTTGCGGCGGCGGCATTCAGCTTCAGGTCGCCCTTCCAGACGCCCCACTGGCGATTGCGTGCCAGCAGCAGATTCGACCCGTAGCCGTCCAGGGCGGTCAGCTGCCAGGGGTAAGTGGGATCGATGTCGATGACCAGGTTGCGGCTGGCGCTCAGCTTTTTCAGCTCCACGCTGTGCAGCCACGCAGGAAGGGGCTCCATCCACGTCTGTTTCCAGGTTTCAGGCAGGGTGTATTCCAGGCCAACAATCGCCGCATCATTCAGCACCAGCGCGTTGCCACTGCGTGTCCAGTAGCCGGAGGTGCGCACCATGCCGTTCTCCCAGCGGGTCGTGAACTGCTTAACCGCCACGCCCTGCGGAGTAAATTCCGCATTCAGGATGGGATCGAAGAAGTGCAGCGAGCCGTAAATAAACTCGTTGGCATTCATCGACAGTTGACCGTCGTCGGTGTGCCAGTCGCCGTTGGCCAGCGTCAGGTTACGCACGCTGAGATCAAGGTCGGTGACCGCCCAGCCCGGCCCCTGTAAGCGTGCATCGGTGACATCAAGCCGCCCGATTTGCAGCGACGGCAGCGTTGTCAACGGGGCGAAAAAGTCGCTCAGGGACTTGTCGCTCTGTAGACGAATATCGGTGAGGCGCAGGTTGTCGACGACCCAGCCGCCGTCAGCGTCGCGCCTCGCGTTGCCGGTGAGCGAACCACGTGCCATGTCTGCGCCGAGGGTGGTCAATGTCACCGTACCTTTATCAATGCTCCCCTGAATCAATACGTTGCTGGCGGGGACGCCATTGAGGGTCATGGAGCCCGCACTCATCTGGATTTGCGCCTGATTCCCCAGCACGTTCCCGGCAACCGGCTGCCACGGGCTCACGCCGCCCGTCACGCGCTGGGCGCTGAGATCCCAGCCGGTCGCCGGGCTGTTAAAGGCCATATTGCTCAGTTGCAGGCGGTCAGCCTGGAAGGGCAGTGGTGCGGTAGCCGGCGAGAGATTCAGCGTGCCATCCTGAAGCAGGATGGTGTCGGTATGTAGCGGGTCGGTAAGCTGGCGGCTGCTCAGGCCGATGTCGACACCTTTAGCGACCAGCGTCGCAGGCTGGCCCTTACGGCCAAAATTCACATTGCGTAAACGGACATGGGACGGCGAAGAAAGCGAGTGGTCGATGGCATCGAAGGTGAGGTGATAGTCACTGTTCTCGTTAATCCAGTTACTGGCCTGGGTTGCGCCCCATTGGGTTTTCAGCAGGAAATAACAGGCTACTACCGCCACCAGCAGGACGATAACAACAAAAAACAGCAGCTTTCCAATAAATTTCATCATCTTCCACCCTCGAATACGGATACAGGAGTTATGCACGATTTGTGCGCAATCCTCAAGGTACGATTGGTGAAAGAGCGTTACAGCGAAGCGACAGCGGCAGCGGTGTGACCCGCTGCCGCGATGGAATTATGGCTTATCGACAGGGAACACCAGGTTCAGCACGATGGCGGTGATACCGCCTGCGGCGATGCCGGAGGAGAGCAGGTTTTTCAGCCAGTCAGGGGCGAACTGGAGAATCATCGGTTGCTGAGAGACGCCGAGGCCAACGGCCAGAGACAGCGCGATAATCATGATGGCGCGGCGGTTCAGCGGCTCGCGGGAAACAATACGTACGCCGGATGCCGCGATAGTACCGAACATCACCAGGGTGGCGCCGCCCAGAACCGGCTCAGGCAATTGCTGAACGAAAGCCGCCACCGCCGGGAACAGGCCCATGACCATCAGCATGACCGCCACAAAGAAACCCACGTAACGGCTGGCCACACCGGTCAGCTGGATAACCCCATTATTCTGACCAAAGCAGGAGTTCGGGAAGGTGTTGAATACGGCGGAGACGAAAGAGTTCAGGCCGTTCGCCAGCACGCCGCCTTTCAGGCGGTTCATATACACCGGGCCGGAAACGGGCTGTTCGGAGACGTCGGACGTGGCGGTGATGTCGCCGATGGTTTCCAGCGAGGTGATCATAAAGACCAGCATCAGCGGCA
>DFPL01000021.1:7495-30403 GCA_002377245.1 Enterobacteriaceae bacterium UBA3516 | reverse complement strand
TGTGATCGCTCGCGAAATTTATCGGCCCTTTACGCCCTGTTCGAGGGCAAAACGCGCCGAAATGGTGCAAATATTGCACCGTCGGCATTATCTGTCGCAGTAATTGGGCGAAGCGGATAACAGACGACGTAAATTCTGCTACCATCCTTGCACTATTCACCTTGCATTGGCAGCGACTATGAAATTTGTCTCTTTTAATATCAACGGCCTGCGAGCACGTCCTCATCAACTGGAAGCGATTGTCGAACAGCATCAGCCTGACGTCATTGGCCTGCAGGAGACGAAAGTCCATGACGACATGTTCCCGCTCGAAGACGTTGCCAAACTGGGTTACAACGTCTTCTATCACGGGCAAAAAGGTCATTACGGTGTTGCGCTGTTGACCAAAGCCACGCCAATTTCCGTTCGCCGTGGTTTCCCGGACGACGGTGAAGAAGCGCAGCGTCGCATCATCATGGCGGAGATCCCCTCCCCGCTGGGAAATATCACTGTCATCAATGGTTACTTCCCACAGGGCGAGAGCCGCGACCACCCGACGAAGTTCCCGGCTAAAGAGAAGTTTTACCAGGACCTGCAAAACTACGTTGAAACCGAACTGAAGAAAGATAACCCAGTGCTGATCATGGGAGATGTCAACATCAGCCCCACCGATCTGGATATCGGCATTGGTGAAGATAACCGTAAGCGCTGGTTGCGTACCGGTAAATGCTCATTCCTGCCGGAAGAACGTGAATGGATGGACCGTCTGATCAACTGGGGGCTGGTGGACACCTGGCGCGCTGCCAACCCGGACAACAATGAACGCTTCTCCTGGTTTGATTACCGCTCAAAAGGTTTTGACGATAACCGTGGACTGCGCATAGACCTGCTGCTGGCAAGCGCACCGCTGGCAGAGCGCTGCATCGCAACCGGCATCGATTATGAGATTCGCGGGATGGAAAAACCATCCGACCATGCCCCGGTATGGGCAACCTTCAAGGTCGACTAATATCCCTCTCACCTCGCGGCAGTCATTCGATTGCCGCGTTTCAATGAGGCGCCACAATGGCCCTGCCCCTCACCTTACGTCAGGTTCAACAGCAACAAGGCGTTCTCATCGACACCCGCAACAGCGCGCTTTTTAACGGCTGGCCTATGGGCCTCACGGGAACGTCTGGTCACGAACCCGGAGCCTGGCATCTTGCGAGCGACTGGCTGGATAAAATGGATGATGAGGCGTTACTGGCCTGGTCCGCTTCCCGGGGCCTGACACCGAACAGCGTTATCGCGTTGTATGGCGAGGGGTGTGAGCGCGTGGCAGAGCGCCTCAGACAGTCAGGCCTCAATGCTGCATTTATCCTCAGCGACGCCCTGACTGAACCCTCTCGTCTGGTGTCACTGCCCGGCTTCCGGCAACGGGTCCCTTTGCAGTGGCTGCACCAGCTTATGCACGGTAAACCCGTCGCGGCAAAACCCGCCGGTGAATGGCACGTCATAGAGGTCATCACGGGGGAGATAAACGCCTGCGTTCATATTCCGGGGACCGCTTACCTGGATATCCGTCAACTGGAGTCCGGTCCATTGTGGAATGTTGTGCCGCCCTTACAGCTGCGGTCAGTTCTGGAGGCGCAAGCTATTCGTTCTGATACCCCCGTGATCCTGTATGGTCATAACCTGCTGGCTACAGCCCGCGCGGCCCACATTCTGCTTTATGCGGGGGTAGAGGATGTGCGTCTGCTCGACGGCAACCCACGTGTGGATGCATTTTGTTTGCAACACGCCGGGGCGCCTGCCACCTCCTCGCCAGCAGACTTTGGCATGCCTGTTCCCGCTCAGCCGAAATTGTTGATCAACAGAGTCCAGGCGCAAGGCATGCTGCAACGTGAAGATGCTGCCCTGGTGAGTATTCGCAGCTGGCAGGAACACAGCGGGCAGGTGAGTGGTTACGCGTATATTTCCGCAAAAGGCGACATTCCCGGTGCCCGCTGGGGTCATGCCGGTCAAGGCAAGAACGGCATGCAGGATTTTCTTAACCCCGACGGGACGCTGCGCAGTGCAGAAGAGATAACCGCAATGTGGCAGGCACAAAACATTACGCTGGAACAGGACGTCGCCTTTTATTGCGGCACCGGCTGGCGCGCGTCTCTGGCCTTTATGTGCGCCCGGGCAATGGGCTGGCCGCGCATCGCCGTCTATGATGGCGGTTGGTTCGAGTGGAGCCAGTTTTATAAATAAGGAGAAACATGCAAAAGATGATTGACGTCGTCGCGGCCATCATTGAACGCGACGGCAAAATTCTGCTGGCACAACGTCCTGAACAGGGAGATCAGCCGGGCTTATGGGAGTTTGCCGGAGGGAAAGTTGAGCCCGGTGAAACGCAACCGCAGGCCCTGATTCGGGAATTGCGCGAAGAGTTAGGTATTGAGGCGACACCGGGAGAATACGTTGCCAGTCACCAGCGCGACGTGGCCGGGCGCATCATACATCTGCACGCCTGGCATGTGCCTGCGTTTACCGGTACGCTTACCCGCCACCATCACACTGCGCTGGTCTGGTGTCTGCCCGACGAGGCGCTGAACTGGCCCCTCGCCCCGGCCGACATCCCTCTACTGGAAGCATTTAAGGTTTTACGCGCCGCCAGATAAGTGGATTGGTGGAAAGGGTGCGCTCGTCACGCTGGCATTGCAGTAATACGCCTTCCGTTTTGATGACCGCGCCTTCTGAATACGTTTGCCCTTCATAAATACAACACTGATTGCAGGGCTGTGAATTTTGCTGCCCGCCAGAGGTAAACACTTCAGACGGCACATTGACCTGCACATCAGGCGAAATCCGCCTGTCAGCCTGCACGCCTGCCGATGCCACCATGAATAAACCGACCAACACCCATTGCACACGCTTCATGACATTTTCTTCCTGAATTAATCCTTTAACTACTATAACGGATCTCTATTTCTCAGCAGCAGTTTCTTGCGTCATCGTTTTTTATTATGACGAAACGGGAATTATTAATTTCATACGCCCGCGCGATTTTTTCTTGCTTAACGTCATATTGCGGATGTTATAGTCGAAAACCGCTGAAATTTTGGCTGCCATAAAAACATAACATCCAACATCTAGCATAAGAGGCCCTTATATCTATGGAACAGACATGCACTCTTGAATCGTTCCTTTCCCACGTTCAAAAGCGCGATCCGCACCAGACCGAATTCGCTCAAGCCGTCCGTGAAGTCATGACCACTCTGTGGCCTTTCCTTGAACAAAACCCGCGTTATCGAAAGCTCTCTCTTCTGGAAAGACTGGTCGAGCCCGAGCGTGTGATTCAGTTCCGTGTGGTGTGGGTCGACGATAATAACCAGGTGCAGGTTAACCGTGCATGGCGCGTACAGTTCAGCTCCGCCATCGGTCCTTATAAAGGCGGCATGCGCTTCCACCCTTCCGTTAACCTGTCGATTCTGAAATTCCTTGGCTTTGAGCAGACGTTTAAAAACGCCCTGACCACGCTGCCAATGGGTGGGGGTAAAGGCGGTAGCGATTTCGATCCGAAAGGGAAAAGTGACGCCGAAGTGATGCGTTTCTGCCAGTCGTTAATGACCGAACTGTATCGTCATTTGGGTCCTGATACCGACGTGCCTGCGGGTGACATGGGTGTTGGTGCACGTGAAGTGGGCTTTATGGCCGGGATGATGAAAAAGCTCTCGAACAATAATGCCTGCGTCTTCACCGGTAAAGGTCTCTCTTTTGGCGGCAGTCTGATTCGCCCGGAAGCAACCGGTTACGGTCTGGTCTACTTCACCCAGGCGATGCTAAAACGCCATGGTCTGAGTTTTGAAGGGCTGCGCGTCTCGGTCTCCGGTTCCGGCAACGTGGCCCAGTACGCTATCGAAAAAGCGATGGAACTGGGTGCGCGTGTCATTACCGCCTCTGACTCCAGCGGTACGGTGGTTGATGAAGCCGGTTTCACTCAAGAGAAGCTGGCGCGTCTGATTGAAATTAAAGAGCAGCAGCACGGACGTGTGGCGGATTATGCGCGCGAGTTTGGCCTGCAGTATCTCGAAGGTCAGCAGCCGTGGTCGGTGCCAGTTGATGTCGCCTTGCCGTGCGCTACCCAGAATGAACTGGATGTAGAAGCCGCGCGTCAGCTTATTGCCAACGGCGTAAAAGCCGTTGCCGAAGGGGCAAACATGCCTACCACTATTGCCGCAACGGATCTGTTCCTGGAAGCGGGCGTCTTGTTTGCGCCGGGTAAAGCCGCAAACGCCGGCGGTGTCGCCACGTCCGGTCTGGAAATGGCGCAAAACGCCGCCCGTTTTGGCTGGAAAGCGGAAAAAGTGGATGCGCGTCTGCACCACATCATGCTGGATATTCATCATTCGTGCGTGGAGTACGGTGGCGAAGCGAAGCAGACGAACTATGTTCAGGGCGCAAACATTGCGGGCTTCGTGAAAGTGGCCGATGCGATGATTGGTCAGGGGCTTATTTAAAAATTAAAGCCGGGTGGCTCGACGCTCCCCGGCCAGACATTATCAGGCCTGGTGTGCATTGCGCACCGGGCCTTTTTATTTCATGCTCGTGCAACCAGCGAGGAGACGATTTCCCGATGGCGTTTAAGAATGATAGCGATTTGCTCATCTGCGGTGAGCTCGTTAAACAGTTTGTCGTGGCTTTCGGCGCGCGCGTTGCGCAACGGGGTGGGGATTTTTACTACACTATTTTCTACGGATTTTTGCTCGCTCATTTTCCAGTCCTGCTACTAAATGGTCTGTGTTCGCGCGCATCATAATCCTGTTTGTCTGTGACAGGAAGACGACAGGATCACGTCTTCCTGCGAATTGGGCAATTTTACGCCATTTTTGGGCAATTTCACGGATGCGTGCGCAACAAAACCCTCAGCCCGCAGCCGGTGGAGTGGAGGCATCATTCGCGCTCGGTTTACGCCCGGTGCGCTTACCCGCAGCCTTTTTCTTTCCTCCGCCAGGCGCAACAATGCCCCGGAAACGTTGTACCGGCGTATTACGCGCTTGTTGGATCAACTCGTGCAATGTGCCAACCAGCGGCTGCATAAAGTCCTGATAACGACACTGCTTTTCGCTGATTTGCGTCAACACCGACTCCCAATGGGCGGTCATGTCCGGTCTGCCCGCCATTTCCGGCAAAGAGTGAATCAATGCCCGTCCGGCGTCAGTCGACAGAATATAACGCCCCTTTTTATTCAGGAAACCGCGCTTAAACAGCAGTTCAATAATGCCCGCACGGGTTGCCTCGGTTCCAAGACCGTCGGTTGCACGGAGGATTTTCTTCAGCTCTTTATCCTGCACAAAACGCGCAATACCCGTCATCGCCGAGAGCAAGGTCGCATCGGTAAAATGGCGTGGCGGCTGCGTTTGCCGCTCAACCACCTCCCCCTTCTCGCAGAGCAGTTCATCGCCTTTGGCAACTACCGGCAGCGGCGTGCCATCGTTCTCTTCATCACGCTCTTTCCCCCCGAGCAGCGTGCGCCAGCCCGCTTCAGCGAGAAAGCGCGCTTTGGCCACAAATTTGCCGTTGGCGATGTCCAGGTCGATCTGGCATTTACGGAACACCGCGTCGGGGCAGAATTGCAGCAGGTACTGACGCGCGATGAGCGCGTAAACGTCGGCTTCACTGTGGGTCAGATTGACCTTTGAGGCACGTGCTGTCGGGATAATCGCATGGTGGGCATCGACCTTTTTGTCATCCCAGCTTCGGTTGCGCAAATCGGGGTTCACTACCGGCTGCGGCAGCAAACCTGTATGTGCGCCTATCGCGTTCATGACGGCGTGCCGCCCGGCGTAATGCTCTTCCGGCAGGTAGCGGCAGTCGGAACGTGGATAGGTAATCAGCTTGTGGGTTTCATATAACTTCTGGCAGATATCCAGCACGTTCTGCGCACTTAGCCCATAGCGTTTGGCGGCTTCAATCTGTAACGCTGAGAGTGAGAACGGCAGCGGCGCCGGTTCTGATTCCCGTTTATCATTATACCCCGTGACGTTCGCAGGCTGGCCGGCGATGCGGGTGACCACGTGATCGGCGAGCGGACGGTGCAGCAGTCGCCCCTCTTCGTCCTGATAAGGCTCACAGGCCTCACTCGGCTGCCAGAGGGCGGTAAAACGCTCTCCCGCCGGGGTAATGATATACGCCTTAACTTCAAAGAAGTCTTTCGCCACGAAGTTTTCAATCTCTTCGTCACGACGCACCACCAGTCCCAGCAGCGGTGTTTGCACCCGCCCAACGGACAAGACGCCCTGGTAACCGGCATTACGCCCCAGCAGCGTGTAAGCGCGGGTCATGTTGATGCCGTACAACCAGTCAGCGCGGGCACGCGCCAGGGCAGACACGCACAGCGGCACGAACTCACTGTTGGAACGTAAGCGCGAAATCGCCCGTTCAACGGCCTGCGGGTTGAGATCGTTTATCAGGCAGCGTTGCACCTGTTGGCGTTTATCGGCGGGCAGTTCGAGATAATCAATCACCTCGTCCACCAGCAACTGGCCTTCTCTGTCCGGGTCGCCTGCGTGGACCACTTCCGTGGCCTCCGCCAGCAGGCGCTTGATGACATTAATCTGCTTGGTCACAGAAGGCCGTGGCTGAAGTCGCCATTTTTCCGGCACGATCGGCAAGTCGGCTAGATTCCAGCGGGCATAGCGGCTGTCATACACATCCGGCTGCGCCTGCTCGAGTAAATGGCCAATACACCAGGTCACTACCTGTCCGTTTCCGCACTCAATATAGCCGTCGCCTTTGCGATGTGGCTTAGGCAGCACATCGGCAATGGCGCGGCCAAGACTGGGTTTTTCCGCAATAAACAACCGCATCGACTTAACGGATCTCAATCATCGGACGACCGGCACGAGCCGTAACCAGTTCGCCCACTGGGGCGAGGGTAATGCCAAATTCTGCGGCAGTGGCATAGACATCACTTTCGGCTTCCGGGGCAACCGCAAGCAGTAAACCGCCGGAGGTTTGCGGATCGCACAACAGATCGCGCACTGCAGCAGGCATGTCGCCCATCAGATGACCGTAGCTGGCAAAGTTACGCTGGGTGCCGCCCGGCACTGCGCCAAGCGCGATGTACTCTTCCACCCCCGGCAGTTTGGGGACGTCCTGATACCAGACCTGTGCCTGAACGCCTGCCCCCTGGCACATTTCACTCAGGTGGCCTAACAGACCAAAACCGGTGACGTCGGTCATCGCCTTCACGCCGTCAATGTTGGCGAAGGCAGCACCGGCGAGATTCATCTGACACATCACTTCGGTCGCGAGTCCCTGGTGTTCTGGCTTAAGCAGCGATTTTTTCTCCGCAGTGGTGAGCACGCCAATGCCCAACGGCTTGGTCAGGAACAGTCTGCACCCCGCCTGCGCGGTACTGTTTTTCTTCACCCGCTCGGTGGGCACGACGCCGGTCACCGCGAGGCCAAAAATGGGTTCCGGGGCATCGATGGAGTGACCGCCAGCCAGCGCAATGCCTGCCAGTTGGCAGGCATGACGACCACCTTCAATCACTTCACGGGCAATTTCCGGGGCCAGGGTATTAACAGGCCAGCCCAGGATTGCTATCGCCATGATGGGTTTGCCGCCCATCGCGAAGATATCGCTGATGGCGTTTGTCGCCGCAATGCGGCCGAAGTCGAATGGGTTATCCACAATGGGCATAAAGAAGTCGGTGGTGCTGATAACACAGGTCCCATTGCCTAAATCGTAGACCGCAGCATCATCGCGGGTTTCGTTACCCACAAGCAGGTTCGGGTCGAGAAACTTCGCCTGTTCGCTGTGCAGAATAGTATCGAGCACTTTGGGGGAAATTTTACAACCACAACCTGCTCCGTGGCTGTATTGGGTCAGACGAATACCGTTTTCGTTCATGGACATCTCCTGTCAGGACAATCCGGCTATGGTAACGCTCAAAGTTCGATGTGATAAGCGAGACTGTCCGAATTGCGGCAGTTCGCTCACAATCCAGACAGTTTATCAGGCGGGGGTCAGAAATGACGCACGAACGGCGTGGTATCGGGTACGCTGACCGTGGTGGAGGCTTTCAACTGCGGCGTCCCCAGGTACAGGAAGCCGACGATTTGATCCTGCGCACGGCAGTCGAAGGCTTTGCGCACAATCGGACTGTCGGTGAGCGGACCGGTTCGCCAGATACCGTTAAAGCCCTGCGCCAGCGCAGCCATTTGCATTGCCATCACCGCACATCCTGCGGAGAGCAGTTGCTCCCATTCCGGCACTTTGTGGTTTTCTACGCATTTCGCCACCACGGCGATGATCAGCGGCGCACGGAACGGTGAAGTGCGGGATTTTTCCTGGGCTTTTTCATCAAGCCCGGCGTCCACGGCGGCGGTTTCCAGCGTCTGGCTGAAGCGTTCGCGCCCTTCCCCTTCAATCAGGAAAAACTGCCAGGGCTGCAGGGTGCCGTGATCCGGTGCGCGCATACCCGCACGCAGAATATTTTCCAGTTGTTCGCCTGCCGGGGCCGGTTCAGCCAACCGGGAAGCACTGCGACGGTTGACGAGCAGTTCAAGTGCATCCATTAGTTAAACTCCTGTATTGAAATTTGTTCCTAAAATTAACACGAGCACAGAATTTGTTACAGCACCGACGGCGATTCCTGCTGACTTTAGGCCGCAGGGTAATTAGGATAACCACACTCCCCGCTCAGGGCAGCGGGAGACATTACTTATCAGGGAGAATGCATGCGAACCCTTTGGCGCATTATTGCCGGTTTTTTTAAGTGGACCTGGCGATTGCTGAATTTTATCCGCAATCTGGTACTCAACTTATTCTTTGTTTTACTGGTGCTGGTGGTTGCTGGCGTATGGATGCAGTTCAGCGAAAGCAAGGCCGAACACAGCAGCCGAGGTGCGCTGCTGATGGACATCACCGGTGTGGTGGTCGATAAACCGACGACCAGCAACCGTCTGGGCGCGCTGGGACGACAGTTCTTTGGGGCCAGCTCTGACCGTTTACAGGAAAACTCACTGTTCGACATCGTCGACACCATCCGCCAGGCGCAGGCCGACCGCAATATCACGGGTATTGTGCTGGATCTGAAAAACTTTGCCGGCGCGGATCAACCCTCAATGCAGTACATCGGTAAAGCACTGCGTGAATTCCGCGACAGCGGTAAACCGGTCTATGCCGTGGGCGATAACTACAGCCAGGGGCAATATTACCTGGCGAGCTTCGCCAATAAGATCTGGCTCTCTCCGCAAGGGGTGGTCGATCTTCACGGCTTTGCTACCAACGGCCTTTACTACAAGTCGCTTCTGGAGAAGTTAAAAGTCACCACACACGTCTTCCGTGTCGGCACCTATAAATCGGCGGTTGAGCCATTTATTCGTGATGATATGTCTCCGGCGGCGCGCGAGGCTGACAGTCGTTGGATTGGCGAACTCTGGCAAAATTATCTCAACACGGTTGCCGCTAACCGTCAGGTCACCGCACAACAGATCTTCCCGGGCGCTCAGGGCGTACTGGACGGCCTGCGCAAGGTAGATGGCGATACCGGTCAGTACGCGTTGAATAACAAACTGGTCGATGAGTTAGGGTCCAGCGCTGACGCTGAGAAAGCGCTGAGCAAACAGTTCGGCTGGGATGATAAAGACAAACATTTCCGCGCCATCAGCTACTACGATTATCAGCTCAAAGCCGCGAGTGATGTTGGCGATACCGTAGCGGTTATCTTCGCTAACGGGGCTATCATGGACGGTCAGGAAACCCCGGGCAATGTGGGTGGCGATACCACGGCCTCACAGATCCGCGATGCCCGTCTCGATCCGAAAGTGAAAGCCATTGTGCTGCGAGTGAACAGCCCTGGTGGTAGCGTCAGCGCCTCAGAAGTAATTCGTTCGGAGCTGGCGGCAGCGAGAGCGGCAAACAAACCCGTTGTCGTGTCGATGGGCGGGATGGCGGCGTCCGGGGGTTACTGGATTTCTACCCCTGCCAACTACATTGTGGCCAACGCCAGTACGCTGACCGGTTCTATTGGCATCTTTGGGGTGATCAATACGCTGGAAAACAGTCTGGACTCGATTGGGGTGCATACCGACGGCGTGGCAACCTCGCCGCTCGCGGATATGAGCATCACCAAAGCGCTGCCGACGGAAGTCCAGCAGATGATGCAGCTCAGTATCGACAATGGTTACAAGCGCTTTATCACGCTGGTCGCAAAATCACGTAACAGCACGCCGGAGCAGATCGATAAAATCGCGCAGGGCCATGTCTGGACCGGTCAGGATGCAAAAACCAATGGTCTGGTCGATGGATTGGGCGATTTTGATGACTCCCTGACCAAGGCCGCTGAGCTGGCGAAACTGAAACAGTGGCACGTTGACTGGTACGAAGATGAGCCATCATTCCTTGATAAGGTCATGGATGGCATGTCCGGTTCCGTGCGTGCCATGTTGCCGCAGGCATTGCAGGCTTATCTTCCTGCACCGCTTGCCACTGCAGCAGTACAGGTGAAAGCAGAAACCGATAAACTGGCGGCGTTTAACGACCCACAGAATCGCTATGCCTTTTGCCTGACCTGCGCCAACATAAAATAACGCGAACTGGGTAAAATCTGTAAAGGCGGAGGCAAAAGCTTCCGCCTTTTCTTTTGCCTTTCGCTGCATCAATCATTCACTGCGTATATACTCCCCCCACTTTGTGACAACGCGTTCCTTTCACCATGCAAAAAAAATCGATTTATGTTGCTTACACCGGCGGTACCATCGGTATGCAGCGTTCTGAACACGGCTATGTTCCGGTCTCGGGCCATTTACAACGTCAGCTGGCGCTGATGCCTGAGTTCCATCGCCCGGAGATGCCAGATTTCACTATTCACGAATACGATCCGCTGATGGATTCGTCGGATATGACGCCGGAGGACTGGCAGCACATTGCTGACGATATCCACGCTCACTATGACGAATACGATGGTTTTGTGATCCTGCACGGTACCGACACCATGGCGTATACCGCCTCTGCGCTGTCGTTTATGCTGGAGAACCTCAGCAAGCCCGTCATCGTAACCGGATCGCAAATTCCACTGGCAGAGCTGCGTTCAGATGGTCAAATCAACTTGCTGAATGCGTTGTATGTGGCGGCTAACTTCCCCATCAACGAAGTGACGCTGTTCTTCAATAATCGACTTTATCGTGGCAACCGGACCACTAAAGCGCATGCGGATGGTTTCGATGCGTTTGCATCGCCGAATCTTGCCCCTCTGCTTGAGGCGGGGATTCACATTCGTCGACTGAATACGCCACCCGCCCCGCAGGGCAAAGGTGCGCTCACCGTTCATCCGATCACCCCGCAGCCGATTGGGGTGGTGACGATTTATCCTGGTATTTCCGCTGACGTGGTACGTAACTTCTTACAACAGCCGGTAAAAGCACTGATTTTACGCTCCTATGGCGTGGGTAATGCCCCGCAGAACGGCCATTTCCTGAAAGAGTTGCAGGAAGCCAGCAATCGCGGCATCGTGGTGGTGAATCTCACACAATGCATGTCCGGTAAGGTAAACATGGGCGGCTATGCCACGGGTAACGCGCTGGCGCACGCCGGGGTGATAGGCGGTGCGGATATGACGGTCGAAGCGACGCTGACGAAACTTCATTATCTGTTAAGCCAGAATCTCGATGCTGCGGCCATCCGTGAAGCAATGGGGCAGAATCTGCGTGGTGAACTCACCCCGGATGAATGAGGGCAGCAATATGAAACAGCGTGCGTTATTGCTCGTTGACCTGCAAAACGATTTTTGCGCCGGCGGCGCGCTGGCCGTGGCTGAAGGCGACAGCACTGTTGATGTCGCGAATGCGCTGATTGACTGGAGCAAAGCGAGAAACGAGCCGGTCGTCGCAAGCCAGGACTGGCATCCTGCAAACCATGGAAGTTTTGCCAGCCAGCACGGAGTTGAACCTTTTACTCAAGGTGAGCTGGACGGTTTACCGCAAACCTTTTGGCCCGATCACTGCGTCCAGCACACGGAAGGGGCACAGCTGCATCCCCTGATCAATCATAAGAGTATTGATGAGGTTGTGCGTAAAGGTGAAAACCCTGAAATCGACAGCTACAGTGCTTTTTTTGACAATGAACACCGCCAAAAAACTGCCCTGGATGGCTGGTTACGCGAGCGCGAGATCGCTGAACTCACCGTACTGGGTCTTGCGACCGATTATTGCGTGAAATTCACCGTGCTGGATGCGTTAAAGCTCGGTTATCAGGTCAACGTGATTACCGATGGCTGCCGTGGCGTGAATCTTAATGCCCATGACAGTGCGCAGGCGTTTATGGATATGGCTGCCGAAGGCGCGACCTTATACACCCTGGCGGACTGGGTGGAAACCCAGGCGTAATCTTCGTGTCCGGCCTGCTGGCCGGACCGCTTCAAGGCAGACTGGAGATCTCTTCCAGCGATACCATCCGTGTTTCTATGCCGAAGACAAACAGGATTAGCGAGCAGCAAAAGAGCAGCCCTCCCAGCACTGAAAATACCGCATAAGCCCCATAATTCGTCAGCAAGGATGCCACGCCATAAGGGGTAAACACCGCAACAATCCGCCCTACCGCATTGACGAAGCCAGAGCCACGAAGGCGCATGTGAGTTGGCCACAATTCCGGGACATAGACTGCGGAAGCAAAACAGACGTACATGTAGAGGAAGAAGATCAGCACCAGTCCAAGAGAGAGAATGGCCCACTCTTCCTTTTGCAGCGAATACCAGTAACCCAGTAGCGCCACAATCATCAGCAAAACGGAGCCAAACCATTTGCGCGGAAACTTATCAATCACCAGTGCAGCGATAAAGATCCCGACGGGTGCGCCCACCATAATAACGGCGGTCATCATAATGGATTTGGTGACATCAATTCCCGAGTTCACAAATATCGTCGGGATCCACACCGTGATGGTATAAAGCGAGATATTCATCGCCACCAGCACGGTTATCGCCACCAGCGTGCGCCTTAGCATTGCGCCACGAAAAAGCTGCATGAAGCCGTCTTTGTTTGCTCCGTTAACCACCGGTTTCGCAAGGGGTATCACATCGGTGAATGCTATCTTTTTCTCTTTTGCGACCCGCTGCTCAATGTCCAGCAAGCTTTGATGTGCATGTTCTGCTTTACCCTTCCCTGCCAGCCATCGCGGCGACTCGATGAAATACTTGCCGGATAAATACCAGGCCAACAGCATGGCGATACCGCCCAATAAGAACATCACCCGCCAACTAAGAAACGAGATAACCACCACACCGATGGCCGCTGAGATCATCGGTGACCAGTTGCCAACAAACGAGAGGCGAGCCGACCATTTACCGCGCACCGTGGGCGGAATAAATTCGGTAAAAGAGGCATAGCCCACCATAATTAGCGCCCCCATGCCGATACCCATCATGCAGCGTAAAAATATAAGCCAGTACATATCCGGTGAAAACGTGGCGGCGGTGGCAGAGAAGCCCACAATCAACAAATTAATGCGAAACGCTTTACGCCTTCCCAAATAATCGCCAATAAATCCGCCCAGCAAAGAGCCGAGGAAATAACCTAGCATCAATGCGGAGGTAAAAGCGGCATTAAGATAATTCGTTGACCAGCCATTACTAATTAATTTTGCCAGCACCACGTTACCGGAATAACTCAAAAAACCCGTAATTAACAAACTAAAGCCAATGGTGCCAAATATCTGGTAATGAAATGAAGAGAGCGGCAAGCGATCTAGTCTTGCACCAATAGGGTCATGATGTTCCATTGTCTATGCCTCACAGTATACCTGGTGAAAAGGTTACCTTTCATAATCGGAATAATTTCCGTCAACCACATGGCGTGGTTCACATGTTTAATTATTTTATTTACTCACCAGGTCGAGACAGCTAAATATAGCAAACAGAGTGCCTGCAGCCCCTCCGTTTGCTTATGTTAATAGACAAGCTGAATGTTGTTTTGTTTGCAGAAATTAATCCACTGCTCGCCTGGTTTTTTATCCGTAATAATATAATTGATATGACTAAAGTCGACTAATTGCACAAAGGCTTTACGATCAAACTTTGAGTGATCGACCAGCAGGGCAACTTCGGTCGCCTGACGAATCATCACTTTTTTGATGTCCGCTTCAGCTTCATTGGAGTCCAGTGCACCGCTGTCGATGTCCAGACCTTTACAGCTCATCACCATGATATCGACATGGTACTTACCAATGATCTCTTTCGTAATCCGCCCCTGAAAGGAGAGCGTGTTTTTATTGAACTCGCCACCGGTCGAGACAATATTGAGCTCCGATTGTGCCAGCTCACGAAACGCTTCAGTGGAATTGGTCAATAAGGTGAGATCTTTTCGCTCTTTTAACAACTTCAGTAATTCCATCGCGGTGGTGCTGGAATCCGCCGCCAGGGTGGTTTTATTATTAATAAACGGTAATGCATTCAGCGCGATGGTCTTTTTTTCTTCATAAAAAGATTTTGCCCGTTTATAAAAATGGACATTATCCGCCAGGGTCGTACTGTTTAATACTGCGCCACCGTAAGTTCGGGTAATAATACCTTCCGCTTCCAGCTTTTCTAAATCACGACGAATAGTTTCTTCCGTCACCTGGAAAAGGGAACTCAGATGAGTAACGGTAACTTTCTTTTCATTAGTTACCATCTGTTTAATGGTTTGCAGTCTGTCTTTTGCAGCCACGATTTATGCCTCTGCTTCATTCAATACCATGATATACAGGCAGTATGTCACACGCCATGTTTATTTTCAAAAGAATATGTTTGAATCACAGATTTAAACATCTGTTTTACGAAACAGAGGCATTCATCTATTACTGATACTTATTAGTTAATGAATCAGCCATCTCTTTCATTAATCTTTCATCGCTGTCCGAAAGCGTTATTGCCGTCGCTTGTACATTTTCACGTACCTGCTTCGGTGAGGTCGCCCCACTTAATATCGAAATGACAGGGCTTTGTTTCAAAATCCACGCCAGCGCCAGGGTCGGGATGGTGCACTGGTACTTGTCACAAAGTGGCTGCCAGCGTTCTAGCATATCAATCACCTGCAACATATTGTCGCGCTGGAACCACAGCTTGTTCGCCTGTGCCCCCACCGGAACATAATCACGCGCAATCGTCCCTGTTAACAGCCCCTGCTCAAGCGGAGAATAAACCTGAACGATAATCCCCTGCTGCTGGCAAAGCGGCAGAATGTCTCGCTCGATCTGTCTGTCCAGTAGGCTGTATTTGGCCTGCACGATATCCAGGTCACCGTAGCGCAGGTACTCTTCGATATGCCCGATGTCCACATTTGCAGCACCGATGGACTTAATTTTCCCCTCTTTCTTCAACGCATTTAGCACGTCTACAGTTTCACTGATAGGCGTGAAATGTGGCGGCACCGACTGCCAGTGGGTCATGTAAATATCGATAGCCTCGATATTCAAGCGTTTCAGGCTCGCATCCACCTCTTCGCGGATGGACTCCGGCGTGAGATTTTTATACAACTGGCGATCGCCCACTTTGTTAAACAGGCTACCCGTGCGTTCCCAGACAATGCCGCACTTGGTTTCGACAATCACTTCATCTCTCGGCAGGCCGGACAGTGCCTTGCCGACAATCACTTCACTGTTGCCAAAGTTGTAGCCGGGTGCGGTATCAATCAGGTTGTGGCCACAGCGCCAGGCTTCGACGATAGTATCGATACAGACCTGCGTCTCGAGATCGCCATTCCCGGCCGGTCCGCCGCCAATGGCCCACGTACCCAGCCCCAGTTGTGAAACACTCAGACTGGTTTTTCCCAACGGTATTCTTTTCATGCCAGTTCTACCCTTCGTATTCATCGAGCAATTGTTCAACAAGCTGCCTGTTTTTAACCCCGGTGGTCGCCCCGACGCTCAGCACCGAAATCGCCGCCGTAGCGTTGGCGAAGAGCGCGCAGTCACGCAAGGTTTTCCCCTCCAGCAATCCGCTGATAAACCCGGAAGCAAAGTTATCGCCGGCACCGATAGTATCGATAGCCGTGATCCCCCTGACAGCAGGTACTTCCAGCCGCTCTGAACAACTTTTAATAAAGCAGCCTTTCTTGCCGGTTTTAATCACCACCGTTTTCACACCGCATTCCAGAAAAGCGTCGGCGATACCGTCGAGGGAATCCTGACCGGTCAGGGTTTTTGCTTCATCAAAATTGGGGAACAGATAGTCCACATAGCCCAGCGCAGTGCGGATATCAGCCAGCGTCTCTTTCAGGCGTGGCTTAATCATGTCGGCGCAAATCAGCAGGTTGTGCTGTTTCGCTTGCTGGAAAATCTCCGTCAGCGCCCTACCATCAAGCAAAGGACTGTTAAAAATACTCGCCAGCGACAGTACCTTCGCCTCTTTAAAGCGGCTGAAATCCACATCCCCCAGACTCAACTTCCATAGGCTGCCGTTACGGTTGGTGACAAAGGTGCGTTCACCGTCCGCCGTCACCAGCCCGACGTTGATGGAGGTATCGATTGTGTCGTCCTGGCGCAGGCTTTTAATATCGATATTCTCCTCACGACATCGTCCGAGGATAAAATCCCCTGCGGCATCTTTTCCGATGCGGCTATTCAGTGCCGTTTTGTGCCCAAGGCGGGAGATGATCATCGCCTCATTAATGGCGTCACCGCCGGTGGTCATCGCAATGCGTTCCAGTGGGTAAGAGTCCACATCAAAGATGTTTTTACTCACTGGTTGCAACGGGATGTCCACGATTGCCGCCCCTACGCAAATGACCTCGATGTTGCTCATAGCTGCGCGTCCGCCTTTCCGTCTGAGCCGAAGAGTTTGATTTTTTCCAGCGCACGCGCTTTCACCGCTTTACGCACTTCACGCTCCAGATGAAGGAATGGCTGATGCTGATTCTCTTTTACCGCTACCATCGCCGCCTGGCAGAGTTCGGTGTGAATGTTGATTTTGGCAATGCCCAGTGAAATAGCGGTCTTGATATCCGCATCGCTGATGCCGGAGGCACCGTGCAGTACCAGGGGAACAGTGACGGCTTCACGCACACGCTTTACCACCTCAAAATTCAGCTTCGGTGCCGAGGTATAGACGCCATGTTGGTTCCCAATGGCTACCGCCAGAGAATCGCAACCGGTGCGCGCCACAAATTCTGCCGCCTGATCCGGGTCGGTATAGTGATAATCCGCCAGCGCTTCTTCATAGACGGTTTCATTACCGACGTGACCCAGTTCCGCTTCAACCGGAACGCCCAGAGGGTGGAAGTAATCAACCGCTTGTTTGGTCAGACGAATATTCTCTTCGAACTCGAATGATGACGCATCGCGCATTAACGAGTTCATGCCATGTTCCCAGGCATTATGAATAATTTCCATACTGCGGCCATGATCCCAATGGGTAATCACCGGCACGCTGGCCTTTTTCGCCATAGAAACCATCATGTGAGAGAAATCTTCAAAAGAGGTATTCCCCACAAAACCGGTGCCAAAGGAAATAATTACGGGTGATTTGCTCTCTTCCGCTGCATCAATAACGCCCATGAGCATTTCGGCATTCCAGACATTGAAATGGGCGATGGCATAGTGATTATGTTGTGCGTGTGTTTCCCAGAATCTGATATCTGCTAGCATGAACTACATCCTCTTGGTTAATTAATTCAAAACTTTAATAACACCTTTAATAATGTCGCGCTTGTTATTGACCGATTCGTCAAAGGCACGTTGCACGTCCTGATAATCGTAAATATGTGTCACCATTGATTTCACATCGAATTTACCTGACGAAATGGCTTCAATAGTCATGGGGTAACGATTGGCATAACGGAATACAGTTTGAATGGTGACCTCACGGTTAATTTTGAGGAAATTAATCGCTGAATCCCCCGGCACCGTCCCGACAATCATAATTTTGCCGCCGCGCATCACTAAATATGGCGCTTGCTTGACCGTAATGGCTGAACCTGCCGTTTCAAACACAATATCCGCCCCCATCTCCCCCACGCGGGCGGCACAGGCCGCAACGGTATCTTCCGATGCGCCATTGACGATGGCGCTTGCCCCCAACTTCTCCGCCATGGCGAGACGTTTTTCCAGCACGTCCACGACCACAATCTCTGATGCGCCGAGGAAGCGGCAGGCCTGTAACGTCATCAGGCCAATACATCCTGCGCCCAGAATCACAATCTTTTTGCCCGGTTTAACATCTGCCAGCATGGCGGCATGGATGCCCACCGCTGCCGGTTCAACCAGCGCGCCTTCAAGGGTGTCCATGTTGTCCGGCAGTTTGTAGGTGAAGCTCTCCGGGTGGCAGAGGTAATAAGTCAACGCGCCGCGATAGTTCGGCTGGGTCGCCATAAAGTCGACATCGGGGCAAATGTTATATTTGCCTTCCAGACAGTAACGACACTTGCCGCAGGGCACACCGGGTTCGATGTTGACTTTGTCACCCGCTTTGAATTTCTTCACACTGCGACCAACAGCCACCACGGTACCCGCACATTCATGCCCGAGACCAATTTCCTGATTAGGATCTTTGGGCGGAATAAAGGGGCCCGATTCAAAACCATGCACATCCGAACCGCAAATACCGACATATTCGATTTTAATTAAGACTTCATCATCTTTTGGTACCGGCATTTTAGCTGGCAGAATTTTCATTGTGCCCGGCGTTTTTAATATTGCTTTGGAGTTTTGCATTGTTAATCCTTGTAGAATTTATTTATTGGTCACCACATCCATTCCTATACTTTCGACGGAGGCACCTTTTGTTTCAATGCCAATAATGGCAATGGCGGCGGCAACAATAACAGCGACAGAACTGAGCAGAATAAACACACCCGTCACACCATAATTACTTAATAAGACAGCCACGGCATAAGGCGCTGCAATACCGCTTATTCTTCCTACCGCGTTCGCCAGCCCGGAGCCTCTGAGCTTGGCTTCCGTCGGCCATATTTCCGGCACATATACCGCTGAGGCGTAGCAGACGTACATATAAACGAAAGTAATCAGGAAGAAGCCGCACAGCGTAATCATCATCATGTTAGTTTGCAGTGAGTAGACATACCCCAGCACTGCGATGAATAGCAGTAAGCCGACCCCCATAGTTTTACGCGGAATTTTATCCATCACCATCATGGCGATAAAAATGCCAAACGGTGCGCCGAACATGCTCATAGTGTTTAAAACGATGGAATCTTTAAGGTTGATGCCCTGGCTCATAAAAATGGTCGGCAGCCAGTTGATTAAGGTGTACTGCACGACGTTCATGGCGATAAGGACAAACGAACCCAGCACCACACGCTTTAACAATCCCCCCCTGAGGAGTGAGGAGTAAGGCACCGGTTTGGGCAGTGTTTTCACTTCCGTAGGCGACACCGGACTCAGGGTCTGTTGTGTCTGCTCACTGACTTTACGTTCGATCTCCTGCATCACCGCTTCGGCTTCCTGATAGCGGCCCCGCGACTCCAGCCAGCGAGGGGATTCCGGGAAGTAACGCCAGGCAAACCAGGTGGCAATCAGCGACAGCAGACTTGGGATCAATAATTGTACCCGCCAGTTCCACTCTGCGCTGATGAGGGTCGTCAGCCCCATCGCAATTAGCGAGCAAAGCGGATATGACCAGTTACCAATAAAGGAGACACGACTTGACCAGGTCCCACGGCTGCGTCCGGGCATGTATTCCGTGTAACCCGCAAACAGCGTGACCAGCAGTGCGCCAAGGCCAAAACCCATCACCAGGCGACAGGCAATCAGGAACGTCATATCCGGCGAGAAGGCTCCGGCAACCATTGAGGCAATGTGAATGGCCTCGTAAAGCAAGAACGCTTTTTTACGGCCAATTTTGTCGCCGATAATCCCCCCCACCAGCGCACCGGCAAACATACCGGCCGTGGTGATGGCAGAAAAGGTGGCGGTGGTTGAATTGTCCGTCCAGCCCAATTCCTTAAGCTGTGCGAGAATCAATCCGCCGACCGCGTTGCTCCAGCACACCAGTAAACCGAAAGCCACCATGCCAAACATGGTGTAGTGCCAGTGGCTATCGGGAAGTCTGTCTAATCTCGCCCCGCAGTTGGGTCTTTGTAGTTGTTCCATCTCACTTTTCCTTTAAAAAGCGATACAGCAGCGGATTAATGGTCGTAGTCGTAGGTCAGAATGACCTTGATGGCCGTTTTATCGAGCATCGCATCGAACCCTTGCTCCCACTGCGACAGGCCCAGCCGATGTGTGATCATGGGTTTGACCTGAATATCCCCGGAAGCCAGCAAGCGAATGGCATTGCGCCAGGAGACGGAGTCATACGCCATATGGCCAATAATGCTTTTGTTCCAGGCCGTGATATCGTTAATTGAGAAGTCGAGTGGCTTGAATCCCATCCCCACACGCACCACTTCTCCGTTCGGGCGCAGCATTTCGATGGATTGTTTAAGCGCGATGTTGGCACCGGAGCATTCGATAACGAGGCCAAGATTGTCTTTGCCACAGATTTCCTGGCAGCGGGCCACGACATCCTCTCTTGAGCCGTTGACTACTGCCGTTGCCCCCAATTCGCGCGCAACCGGGAAACGCACCTCGACGTCTTCATCCAGTCCAACCACCACAATATTGACCGCCCCCATGATGCGTGCCATTTGTACCGAGAACAGACCTAGCGGTCCGGTACCAATGACCACCACATCCTGTCCAGGCAGGAATTTGGACTGTTGCGCAATAGATTTGTAGGCGTTGCAGATAGGATCCAGTACCGCTGCTTCTTCATACTCCACGCCTTCCGGGATTTCCCATAAGGCACGGCGATGGATTTTGAGGATTTCTCCCGGCACCAGGCAGTATTTTGAGAAGCCACCACCCCAGGTGTTGTTGTCCAGACCCAGGTTCACTTTTTCTGCACAACACAGAAAATCGCACTGTTCACAGGCCGGACAGACACCGCAGACATGACCACTGTTATCGGACACCACGCGCTGACCGACCTTCCAGTCCTTAACGTTAATGCCAATTTTGCAAATTCGTCCGGCAAACTCATGGCCGCGAATGGAGTTAAAAACATCCGAACCGCTGTCGACTTTGTAGTGCTTCATATCCGCGCCACAAATAGCCGCAGCTTTGATTTCAATCACGACATCATCTGGACCACACACGGGTTCAGGAACATCGATCATTTTGTAACCACCAAACGCCTTACCGAAACGTGCCAATGCTTTCATTGTGAATACCTCAGTGTTTTCTTGCGATTTGATGAGGCTATTATCGGCACCTGGTATTTTTGAAGTCAACTTTAAATCTGTTAAACAAAGATTTAAATCTGCATTTCACAACATAGATCACACATAACGAATAGGGATAATGACAAAAGTGTGGAAAATCAAAAATGTAGAAAGCGAGTGAAAGAATGTGGAAATAACAGATCCAGCGTTGGGCAAAAGATGGTACGACAAAAAAGCGGGAGAGAAGGCATCAGGAAAAGTGAGGGGGAGAATGAACAGGACGAAGCATCGGGGCTTCGCCGTCTGTTAAGTCAGGAAAAACGTTATTGAATCTTTATCGTGGCAATCGGCTTCGCGCCAATCCCAAACTCTTCTTTAAGCTGCTGTTTCGTCTTCATCACCATCTGACCCTGCGTATCAATGGTCATGTGCTGCGCCTGGGTATTGTTTTTTGCCTGCCAGAGCATCACCAGTTGCAAACTGTTCTCTTTTTGCTCAGGCGTCAGCGCTACGCCATCGGGCCATTTGCCCAGTTCAACCGCTGTCGCAAGCCGCTGATAGATTTCTGGCGTCATGCTGTTAATGACTTGATCAAGATCCATGGTAAATTAGCTCCAGTGGAATAATTGCTGAATCGATTCGCTACCCTTTAATTTGCTCACCGTTTTCATCATCGGAGAAACTGAGTGAGGCGGAGTTCACACAATAACGCTCTCCGGTGGGCTGTGGTCCATCCGGGAAGACGTGGCCCAGATGCGCATCACATTTTCCGCAACGGATTTCCACGCGTTGCATCCCATGAGAGTAATCATTGATATAGCGAATTGCCTCGTCGCTGACGGGCTCAAAAAAGCTTGGCCAACCGCAGCCGGAGTCAAATTTCGTCTGTGACTGAAACAGCGCGGCATCACACACCAGACAGTGATAAACGCCTTCACGCTTGTTATGCAATAAGCGACCTGTAAAAGGCGGTTCTGTGCCGTGATTTTGCGTCACATAGAACTGCATTTCTGTAAGATTTTTTTTCAGATCGTCCTGAGAAGATTTTGTCGTCATATGCTCACATCTCGCAATAAGAACTCGTACAACACATCAGTGATTCTAACAAAACATTAACAATGAAGCCCTCACTTTTGTTCTAAACTTAATCGCGCCGAAAATGCGCAGGGGTAATTGTGACCTTGTTCACATTTTTATCCTGCATGCCCTTTAAAATTCGGGACGGCGTCCCCATTAGGAAAGAATGCTCATGGGAAGAGTGAGACGAATCAGTCGAACAAAGGTTAGGCGGAATATGATTTGTCGCAATGATTGACACGATTCCGCTTGACGCTGCGTAAGGTTTTTGTAATTTTACAGCCAACCTTTTATTCACTAACAAATAGCTGGTGGAATATATGACTATCAAAGTAGGTATCAACGGTTTTGGCCGTATCGGTCGCATTGTTTTCCGTGCTGCTCAGGAACGTTCTGACATCGAAATCGTTGGCATCAACGATCTGTTAGACGCAGAGTACATGGCGTACATGCTGAAATATGACTCTACCCACGGCCGCTTCAACGGCACCGTAGAAGTCAAAGACGGCCACCTGGTTGTTAACGGCAAAACCATCCGTGTGACTGCTGAAAAAGATCCGGCTAACCTGAAGTGGAACGAAATCGGCGTTGACGTTGTTGCTGAAGCTACCGGTATCTTCCTGACCGACGAAACTGCTCGTAAGCACATCACTGCTGGCGCGAAAAAAGTTGTTCTGACTGGTCC
>DFPL01000021.1:0-7275 GCA_002377245.1 Enterobacteriaceae bacterium UBA3516 | reverse complement strand
CTGAACGGTAAACTGACTGGTATGGCGTTCCGCGTTCCTACTCCTAACGTTTCTGTTGTTGACCTGACCGTTCGTCTGGAAAAAGCAGCGTCTTACGAAGAAATCAAGAAAGCAATCAAAGCGGCTTCTGAAGGCGCAATGAAAGGCGTTCTGGGTTATACCGAAGACGACGTTGTATCTACCGATTTCAACGGCGAAGTGTGCACTTCCGTGTTCGATGCTAAAGCGGGTATCGCACTGAACGACAACTTCGTGAAACTGGTATCCTGGTACGACAACGAAACCGGCTACTCCAACAAAGTTCTGGACCTGATCGCTCACATCTCCAAATAAGTTGAGATGAGATTCTGATCTACAAAGGCGACCTCGGTCGCCTTTTTTGTTTTTAGTGTCACGCTAACGAAGGATTGCACCATGATAAACACAATTTTTGCTCTCCCGGTTGTAGAACAAATTACCCCTACTCTGTCCCGCCGTATCAATGATGAATTGGACGTTATTGTCGTCGATCATCCCGTTGTTAAAGCCTCTGTCGCCCTGCAGGGCGCACATCTGCTCTCCTGGAAACCCCAGGGTGAGGAAGACGTCCTGTGGTTAAGCGGTAATACGCCGTTCAAGCACGGCGTCGCTCTGCGTGGTGGCGTACCGATTTGCTGGCCCTGGTTTGGCCCGGCAGCACAACAAGGTTTGCCCGCCCACGGTTTCGCCCGCAACCTGCCGTGGACGTTAAAAGCGCATAATGAAGATGATAACGGCGTTGTCCTGACCTTCGAACTGCACAGCAGCGATGAGTCACGCAAGTTCTGGGCCCACGACTTCACCCTTTTAGCTCGCTTTAAGCTGGGAAAAACCTGCGAAATCGAACTCGAAGCGCATGGGGAATTTGAGACTCATTCGGCTCTGCACACCTACTTCAATGTTGGTGATATTCAGGCAGTGAAAGTCAGCGGACTGGGCGATCGTTTTATTGATAAAGTGAACGATGCGAAAGAAGACGCATTGACCGACGGTGTACAAACCTTCCCGGACCGTACCGATCGTGTTTATCTCAACCCGGAAGCCTGCAGCGTCATTCATGATGGTGCCCTGAACCGCGCCATTGAAGTGATTCATCATCATCACTTCAATGTGGTCGGCTGGAACCCGGGTCCGGCACTGTCTGCCAGCATGGCGGATATGCCTGACGACGGTTACAAAACCTTCGTGTGTGTGGAATCCGCGTGCGCAACTAAAGCGCAGAAAACGACGGAAGAAAATCCGTCTCGCCTCGCGCAGACGATCAAGGTTGTGAAGCGTTAATAACATCTGAGCCCTCTCCCGCACGGGAGAGGGTTTGACCGCAGATTCAGACCACATCCAGCGGCGTTTTCCGCCCCGGCGCCGGGAAGGCATGATCAAGCAGAGCTAACTCTTCCCCACTCAGTGTTATCTTCAACGCAGCGGCGTTTTCTTCAACATGAGCCACACTTGCTGCCTTAGGAATGGCCATCACCCCTTTATGGCTGATAACCCAGGCCAGCAAGATTTGCGCCGCTGAGGCGTTATGCGCCAGGGCGATATCCTCCACCACTGCATTATGCATTAATCCGTCACGCAGCCGTCCGGCCTGAGCTAACGGACAATAGGCCATGACCGGCATCTCCTGCTGTTGGCACCAGGGCAGCAAATCATACTCGATACCTCGCGATCCGAGATGGTACAGCACCTGGTCAGTCACACAGGCATCACCGCCTTGCACGCGCCATAGCTCCTGCATGTCGCTGTAATCCAGGTTCGAGACGCCCCAGCGGCGGATTTTGCCCTGCTGAATCAGGGTTTCCATCACCTCAACCGTCTCAGCAAGCGAGAAATTTCCGCGCCAGTGCAAAAGGTATAAATCGAGATAATCGGTATTGAGGCGCCGTAAACTGGCTTCGCAAGCGGCGATCGCTTTCTTGCCGCCGGCATTCCACGGGTAGACCTTGGACACGAGGTAGACTTTATCGCGCAGCCCTCCGCGCAGTGCCTCGCCCACGACCTCTTCAGCTCCCCCGTCGGCATACATTTCTGCGGTGTCGATCAATCCGAGTCCAAGATCGATGCCCGCGCGCAGTGCATCGACCTCTTTTTGACGGTGTCGGTCATTTTCACCCATGTACCAGGTTCCCTGACCGATGGCAGGCAGTGAGACATCGCCTGCGAAAAGTACATTCTTCTCTGTCATGTTATCCTCCTGAACGTCACGCACCACCGTAAAACAAAACAGGGCCAATGGCCCTGTTTTAATGCACAGATTGCACTATAAAAGCGCACAATCAGAAGCGATAGGTCACACCCGCAGATAACAATCCGGCCCAGGACTTATCAACCATCGGGCTGTCTTTGATCTCATCAGACAGGTGGGTGTAACGGCCAGTGCCGTAAACGCTCCAGTTGTCATTCAGACGATAGCTGGCGGTAAGTTCCAGATACGGGCTCCAGCCGTTGTCCGGATCGTAGCTATCGAGGCCGCTACGACGAGACTCAGCACGAGAAACACCATAGTAGTACTCGTTCTGATTATCGCTGCTCCATTCAACGCCGATGCCTGGCGTCAGGGTTAAACCGCCGTTGGTATAGCGATAAAGCCACGCCAAATCCCATGTCACACCATTACTGTTGTCCAGTACGTCGCCCGCAAGCGCAGTACGCAGGAAACCGTATTCCGTGTTGTGAATATAAGAAAGGCCCGCCACCGCCGTCGATTTACGCTTATTCAACTGACGCAGCTGATTGTTATCGCTGTCGCCAGGCTTAAAGCTCCACGGAGAGTATGCGGCAAACACGGAGAGCTGGTCAGCCGCGTCATTCCACAGGTAGTAGCCGCCGCCTAAACCACGGAACCAGAAGTCATCACTCTCATAGGTGATAACCGGAACCGGGTAGACTTTGTTGTCGTACTGTTTATACGGAGACTCCACCACGCCCACGCCCGCACCGAGAGAGAAGTTACTTTCGGCGTTGGCAGCAAAGGCAGAAGTCGCGATTAGCACACCCAGTGCCAGGAGTTTGAATTTGGTCACAGTCCTTTCTTTCCTGTAGTCAATAATCGGCGAAGGAAGTGTAACCGCCCACCTCATTCATCCCAAATTTTTTTACTTATGCATTACAAAACTAAACTCTGTAGCCTGCTGTCTTTATATGACAGGGGGCTTGCAAATTTGTGAAGCGGCTGTGATTTCGTGCTGAAAGGCTTATCACAAAAGAAAGTATTTATTGATGAGTTATTGATATGTCATTGAAATTAGTTTTTTGCATCATGCAAGTTTTGCAAATGCCATCTACGCTTAATTTTAAGAAGACGATTTAACGAACCCGCTTTTTGTTATTAACACAGGGCCTGGCATAAGGGTTGCTGTGAGACTGTTAGCGTCGTTCAGTTAACGCTTCCGGGAGCCTCTCTACTACTCATATGAACGGCTCTTATCCTGTGCTAAAAAACGAAAGGACGGCATGCCATGAATATATTCGATCACTATCGCCAGCGCTATGAAGCTGCCAAGGACGAAGAGTTCACACTGCAGGAGTTTCTTGCCATCTGTAAGCAAGATCGCAGTGCCTATGCTAACGCAGCTGAAAGACTATTGATGGCCATTGGTGAGCCAGTGATGGTGGACACTGCTTTAGAGCCACGGCTTTCCCGTCTCTTTTCTAACCGGGTCATCGGTCGTTACCCGGCGTTTGAAGAGTTCTATGGTATGGAAGAGGCTATCGAGCAGATCGTCTCCTATCTCAAACACGCCGCCCAGGGGCTGGAAGAGAAGAAGCAGATTTTGTATCTGCTTGGTCCGGTAGGCGGGGGGAAATCTTCGCTGGCAGAACGGCTGAAAGCCTTAATGCAGCGTGTTCCTATTTATGTACTTAGCGCCAACGGCGAGCGCAGCCCGGTTAACGACCATCCGCTGTGCCTGTTTAATCCGCAGGAAGATGCGCAAATCCTTGAGAAAGAGTACGGTGTTCCACGCCGCTACCTCGGCACCATCATGTCGCCATGGGCCGCAAAACGCCTGCATGATTTTGGCGGCGATATCTCTAAGTTCCGCGTCGTGAAGGTCTGGCCATCCATCCTCGAACAGATTGCGATTGCCAAAACGGAACCCGGAGATGAAAACAACCAGGACATCTCGGCGTTGGTGGGTAAAGTCGACATCCGTAAACTGGAAAATCATGCCCAAAACGATCCCGATGCCTATGGCTACTCCGGGGCACTGTGCCGGGCAAACCAGGGGGTCATGGAATTCGTCGAAATGTTTAAAGCGCCGATTAAGGTGCTGCACCCGCTGCTGACGGCTACCCAGGAAGGGAACTATAACGGGACAGAAGGTATTTCCGCCCTGCCCTTTAACGGCATTATTCTTGCGCACTCAAACGAATCCGAGTGGGTCACCTTCCGTAATAACAAGAATAACGAGGCCTTCCTTGACCGTGTTTATATCGTCAAAGTGCCTTACTGCCTGCGTATCTCGGAAGAGATGAAGATTTACGAAAAACTGCTTAACCATAGTGAGCTGACCCATGCGCCCTGCGCGCCGGGAACGTTGGAAACGCTTGCGCGCTTCTCCATTCTGTCGCGCCTGAAAGAGCCAGAAAACTCCAGCATCTACTCGAAAATGCGCGTGTATGACGGTGAGAGCCTGAAAGATACGGATCCGAAAGCCAAGTCCTATCAGGAGTACCGTGACTATGCCGGCGTGGACGAAGGGATGAACGGTCTGTCGACCCGCTTCGCCTTTAAGATCCTCTCACGCGTGTTTAACTTTGATCACGTCGAAGTGGCGGCCAACCCGGTGCACCTCTTCTACGTTCTCGAACAGCAGATTGAGCGTGAGCAGTTCCCGCAGGAGCTGGCGGAACGTTATCTCGAATTCCTCAAAGGTTATCTGATCCCGAAATATGCTGAATTTATTGGCAAAGAGATCCAGACGGCCTATCTGGAGTCCTATTCCGAATATGGTCAGAATATTTTCGACCGCTATGTGACCTATGCGGATTTCTGGATTCAGGATCAGGAATATCGCGACCCGGACACCGGCCAGCTCTTTGATCGTGAATCACTGAATGCGGAGCTGGAGAAAATTGAGAAACCAGCGGGGATCAGTAATCCAAAAGATTTCCGCAATGAAATCGTCAATTTCGTGCTGCGTGCTCGTGCCAATAACAGCGGCCGCAACCCGAACTGGACCAGCTACGAGAAACTGCGCACGGTTATCGAGAAGAAAATGTTCTCGAATACCGAAGAGCTGCTGCCGGTTATCTCGTTTAACGCCAAAACCTCAACCGATGAGCAGAAAAAACACGACGACTTTGTCGACCGTATGATGGAGAAAGGATACACCCGCAAACAGGTGCGCCTGCTTTGCGAATGGTATCTGCGCGTACGCAAATCGTCATGATAAAAATATTTGCCGACGTCATTCGAGTGACAGGAAGGCGGCAACGCAGCGAATCTCCAGGAGCTTACTCAGGTAAGTGACTGGAGTGAGTGAGGAAAGCCAACGAACCTGTCACTTGAATGAAAAAGGCAAAGTTTCGGAGGGGCCTATGACCTGGTTCATCGACCGAAGACTCAACGGCAAAAATAAAAGCACGGTTAACCGTCAGCGATTTTTACGCCGCTACAAAGCACAAATTAAACAGTCTATTTCCGAGGCAATCAATAAGCGCTCGGTAACAGATGTGGAGACCGGCGAATCCGTCTCCATTCCGATTGATGATATTAACGAACCGATGTTTCATCAGGGACGTGGCGGCCTGCGCCACCGCGTCCATCCCGGCAACGATCACTTTGTGCAGAACGATCGGGTTGAACGTCCACAGGGCGGTGGCGGGGGTGGCGGAAGCGGTCAGGGTGAGGCCAGCGCCGACGGTGAAGGCCAGGATGAATTTGTCTTCCAGATTTCTAAGGATGAGTACCTCGATCTGCTTTTCGAAGATCTGGCACTGCCCAACCTGAAGAAAAACCAGCATCGACAGCTCAACGAGTATAAAACTCACCGCGCGGGATACACGGCAAACGGCGTACCGGCCAATATCAGCGTCGTGCGCTCGCTGCAAAACTCGCTGGCCCGCCGCACGGCGATGACGGCGGGCAAACGGCGCGAGTTGCGCGCGCTGGAAGAAGATCTGGATACGGTCGCCAAAAGCGAACCGGCGCAGCTACTTGAAGAGGAGCGGCTGCGCAAAGAGATTGCCGAACTGCGAGCAAAAATCGAACGGGTGCCGTTTATCGACACCTTTGATTTACGTTACAAGAATTACGAAAAACGCCCTGAGCCGTCGAGCCAGGCCGTGATGTTCTGTTTGATGGACGTTTCCGGTTCCATGGACCAGGCCACCAAAGATATGGCCAAGCGCTTTTATATTCTGCTCTACCTGTTCCTGAGCCGGACCTATAAAAACGTTGAGGTGGTTTACATTCGCCATCATACCCAGGCTAAAGAGGTGGATGAGCATGAGTTCTTCTATTCGCAGGAGACGGGCGGCACCATTGTGTCGAGTGCGCTGAAACTGATGGATGAAGTGGTGAAAGAGCGCTACGACCCAAGCCAATGGAACATCTACGCGGCCCAGGCCTCGGACGGTGACAACTGGGCAGATGATTCGCCGCTTTGCCACGATATTCTGGCGAAAAAAATCCTGCCGGTGGTGCGGTATTACAGCTATATCGAAATTACCCGTCGCGCGCACCAGACGCTCTGGCGGGAGTATGAACACCTGCAAACGATGTTCGATAATTTCGCGATCCAGCATATCCGCGATCAGGAAGATATCTATCCGGTCTTCCGTGAACTCTTTCACAAACAGACAGCCAACAGTGGCGGCTAATTAAACCCGCAGCCAGCGATCCCCTCGCTGGCTGTTTTCCCTTGTTTTCCGCTAAGCCGCAAATTGCGGTACAAAAATGCACCTATTTCGCCCCTTGTTCTCTCACCGTTGTGGCATATTACCTTCCAGACAAACTCAATTTTCCATTCGCCCTTTTCGCGTCTGGAGCTTTCAGAACAGTACACATAACAGCATTATTGCAGTGAGTACGCGTAAAGCCGCCCCTCTGGTCAGGGCGGCTTTTTTATTTTCATCCTCCGAAGACTCGATTACTCTTAGCCTTTACGTTTTTCATCCGGGAGTGATGATGTCAGTAATTGCCAGTCAGAATATCCATCAGTATCTGCTTGAAACGCTTGATAATCACCAGGCTCGCTACCGCGTTGTTGAACATCAAGCATCGGGGAAGTGTGAAGCGGTCAGTGAAATTCG
>DFPL01000330.1 GCA_002377245.1 Enterobacteriaceae bacterium UBA3516 | reverse complement strand
GGTGATAGGTTATACGTTCAGACTAACCCCGGATATCGCCACCGGTAATGAAGTAGCTGTCATCTTTCTGATTTTGGTTGTTAACATCATAGCCCAGCATCTTGTTGATAAGCGTTGCTAACTGGAAATGGTTCAGCGGCAGTTGCGGGCTGATTTTCCCCATGGCATAGGCCGGGTCATTACTGAAGTACAGGAAGGGCACCTGGGCTATCGGCATTTCGACCACCGAATGTCCGAATAATCCGCCGTCACCGACGCGCTCACCATGATCTGAGGTGATAAAGACCAGCACGGGCAGTTTAGATTTCGCCAACGCGGTACGGATAGCGGAAGCCAGCTCTTTATCGTAGAGACGAAGAGCATCGTCATATTCGTTTTTCTTCTGGGCGACGTCATCACTCAGCTTTGGCGTCGAGAACTTCGCAAAGCCTTGCGGGATGTTGCGGTCATAAGGAATATGCGGCGCACGGCTGTTCAGCACCATCAGGAACGGCTTGTCCCAGTTCAGCTTCGCCTGCTCAACGGAGGGCGTGAGAACAACGTCAGCACCGATTTCCGGCGCGGGCCTGATCTGCGTATCTTCCCATAAATCGATGTCATGAATACCAATCCAGTTGCTCAGCCCTTCCAGCCCCTGGGCGGAAATGAAGGCCGTCTGGTAGCCCTGTTTTTTGGCATTCGCGAAGATATTGGTCGCCTTCGATTTGTAGGCGTCATAGTTATCCGGCTCGCGTAAATTGTTTACCAGCATCGGAATGGCCACGCGCGTGGAGACCGCATTGGAGACAATCAGTCGACCGGTCCCCTGATATTTGTCCAGCAGCGCTTTTAGCTCCGGCGTGGTATCACGGTCGTACCCCAGTGCGCTGACGTGGTGCGGGTTTACGCTCTCACCAATGGCAAGGATGATGGAGTATTTGCCCGTCACCACGCCTGCGGCCGGCGAGACCTGGTAGGGATCGTAATGGGCCAGCGTCTGGTTTTCTCCCGAGAGCGCCTCCGGGATGAGGCGAACGCTGCTGAAGCTCATGGCAGCAAGGCCGTTACGCAACAGCGAGTGGCGCAGGTCCGGGTTGAATTTATACATCTGCCCGTCAATGGCTTTATAGAACTGACCGCCGAACATCACCAGAATAATCAGCAGGCACGGCAGGGTCTGCCATTTTCCCCACGCCGGCGCCATGCGGCGAGAAATGACGAGAGCAAACACCACCGCCACTACCATAACCGCAAAGTAGATGCCCAGCGAACCGAGGCTATCGGTAATCCCGCTGGCGATGTCTTTGGTCTCGACGAAAGCCAGCCACACCTCGCTTGGCCCGTAGAACTGACCATAGAACTGGTAGTAGATGGCCTCTGAAATCTGCGTGATAAAGGTGACGGCTAATAATAAACGCGTCAGAAAATGACGGGCGCTAACGGCCGCGAGCAGGGAGATCAGCACATAGAGTGCGATGTCGTCTGCTTTAGGCATATAGACGCGATCTTTGAGTAAAATCAGAATTTCTGAGAATGAAAAAAGCACTAAGAAAACAAGCGCTAATACTGCAGTGCGCGCCAGTTTACTTCCTGACGCGCGGGCAGACTGTACGGATAGTGTGGACATAACAGAACTCGATATGACTTAAAATTTCTTGGTCAGTGGACGAATAGCTTTACCGAAGCTGAAGCGCAGGGCGCGAGCAAACGTTGAGCGAGTGTGTAATCCTTTCTCCTGGATATCCTCAAAAAGACGATACCAACGGGCAGCCACTGCCTCACGGGAGTAAACCTGCAGCCGTTTTTCACCCTGCTCGCGCATCTGGCGATACAGCTCCGGGTTATTTTTCAGCTTCATGATGGCATCGAACGCTTCATCAGGCGTCTTCGCAATCAGGTAATCCAGTTCGCTTTCGCGAATGGCGCGATAGGACGGTTCATCGTCGCAAATCATCACCGTTTTCCCCAGCCAGTTGTTGATCAACTTGCTGGCGGGCTTACGGGCCAGTTTATGGTCGTGGGATTTGCGGAAACTGATGCAAACGTCCACGTCCTGATAGTTCGTCCAGTTATCGAAGGAGATGCGCAGCGTAATCCCCTGCTCTGCCAGGCGCTGTTTAAAGGCTTCGCTGCGGAACTGTTCCGGGAAGCTGTCCACGCGGCCAAAAAAGGCAACGGTCTGGATGGTTTCATCAGTACGTTCACGCGGTTTGACGCCCGGCTGCGGCCAGTTTGGAATAAATATACGCCCTGGAATTGCAGCCACTTCAGGGTTTTGCTCGACAACATAATCAGCGCCAATGACCGGCGGACGATCGGCACGTGCGACAACAGTGACACCAACCCAGGGTTTGACCCTTGAACCATAATGGTCGTTGTGCATAAGGTTAATGGCATCAGGACGACATTCTGTTCCCCAGGAACATTCAATCTGTCCGTTGTAGTAATAATTCAGACTGAGCATGGTCTGAAAGGTCCAGACTCCACGACCACCACAATAAAAACGATGCGGAATATCGTTGGGATTAATGGCCTGATCAATCAATTCTTTGAAGTCGGCAAAATGTGCTTCAATAAAATCGGATCGGGAAACGACGTGTAATTTCATCCTGCTCATATATCCACTTTATTTAACATATTTTTTAAGACGGAAGTAACGACGTCCCAGACGCCAGCGCTGACGTAAACCCCGCGCATTATTCCAGATCATTGACCAGATGCCGCGCGCAAAAAGTTCGCGCGTAATTTCGCGCTTTTTGGCTGAATCTTCAATGTTATTGATGCTATGCAGGATGCCCAGGCCCTCTTTGGCGATTTGCCAGTGGCAGGCGGGAACGCGTTTGACCTGTTCCGGGTAGCGTTTGTTAATGGCATCCAGCATTTCCAGAATCTTCATATAATGCCGGGCAGAGCGCATCCGCGTGTCGTCTGTGCCAGGCGTATGCGACACGGAGGCGGAGTGAATCAGGTAATCGTAGAACACCTCATCAATGTACTGCACGCGTTTAGCGGTCAGCAGCACTTCCGTCGTCCACGGAATATCCTGATGGCGCAGGCCATGCTCGAAGGTGAAACCCTGCGCCTTAATAAATTCATGGCGGTAGATATTCAGCCAGGTGACGTGCAGGAATTTGCGTGAGGTGAGGGCCATTTGCAGCCAGGTCGGGCCATCCAGGATGCCGGTTGAGGCCAGCTTATCTGACGGGAAAATTTTCTTCGACGGCCGCCCATCGTCATAAATATAGGTGCCGTTACAGGTGGCGACATCCAGTTGCCCCGCCAGGGCAATATCCAACAGCCGGGGGTACATGCCGGGGTAGATAACATCATCAATATCGGGAAAGGCAACATACTCGCCACGGGCAACGGCCAGGCCGGTATTACGCGCCGCAGACACGCCGCCGTTGGCCTGATCGATAACCTGGTAGTGCTCAAATTCACTGGCATAGCGCGCGATGATTTGTGCTGAGTTATCCGTTGAACCATCGTTAACAACGACCAACTCCAGACCACTCAGGTTCTGACGTTTAATACTGTCAAAAAAAGCGCTCAAAAAATTTTCGCCATTATAGACGGCGATCACGAGGCTTAATTGCGGCGTTCCAGACATGCTTTCTCCGTATTGAAGCGGAGCGATGCAGCGATCGCTCAACTCTTTCTTTACTCTGCGGTGGTTATTCGACAGCGCAACGCGTAAAGGGTTCTGAAAGGGTAAAATGCGCCAGGGCAATCGCACTGGCGCAGCAAAAATCAGGCAGGGGTATTATGACACTTCGGTGAACGTAATGAACACATTCCGATGAGCAGTCCCGTCAGCATCATATATTGCTCCAGATAATGGTCTTTTAAGTTGTGATCGACCATGGTTCGGGAGAAAAATCCGACGGTAAACAGTAGCAAGAACATGCCTGACATGGTGTTGCCGCGGCGGAATTCACGCCAGCCAATATGCCAGCATCCGACTAACAGAATCAGCCAGCCAGCAATCCCCGCGATTCCATTCTGAATGCCAAATTCAATCAGGCCGTAGTGGCTATGCGGAATATTGATGCGCTTGTCCTGCGTATCGCGCTGTAAAACGTACTGGAACGCCTCTTTGCGTGGGCCGATGCCCGCCGGATGTTCACCCACCAGTTTCCATCCCTGATGGAAGAAACTGGCCCGGCAGCCGTTGGAGTGGTTCATGGGGTTACCCATATCATTGACAGGCTCAGTGCCATCCGTTTTGTTGTAGCAGAAGCTGGTGAAAGGCGCATTCCAGCCCGCGATGGCGTCACTTTCCAGCCCCTGCCAGCGTGGGTCGGTCTTCCAGGAGGCATAGCCCAGCAGCACGGAAGCAATGACGATGCCTGCCAGAATACCGCCGGTCACGAGAACGCGGCTCCGGCGCATGCTGTGCAGGCTCAACAAAATAAAGGTTGAGAACAGGCTGCCCACCAGACCAATGGTTCCCCAGCGGGTATCGACCAGCGCGGTACAGACCAGGTTACTGAGCAGAATTAATGCCAGGACAGGGGTATTCAGGCGTAAGAAGCGCTGGTGCAACAGGCCGCGTGCTAACAGCTCCGCCAGAATAAACCCGGTGATCATATTAATCTGGAAACTCATGCGGGTGCGGTTAAAGACAATGCGCGTCTCACCCCAATGAATCACCCCATCGCGCCAGTAGAGCCAGAGCGTGTCCAGCAGATGGACGCAAATGACCCCCCAGAAGAAGAGGATGACCAGCGTGAAAAACTTCGCCGCAGAGAAGTGCGGATAGTGCGCCTGGATAGCAGGAATAAGCACAAGACCTGCGCAAAACAGCAATACTGGCCGTAGCCATTGGCCATCCCAGGTGGAAACCATCTCTTTAATATCTGGCGCGACAAAAAAGCCATTTATTAACAGGAAGAACGTTAATACCCAAATCGTAATAAGGACAAACTTAATTTTATTTAAGTCCAGTTTACTTTTGGCCAGTGGGGACGTAAAAAAAAGCCCCAATGAAACCGCAATAATAGGGTAAATGAAGCCATTACGGTGGAACGGAAGCTGATCGTTTGGAATGGGCCAGGCAAAGCATAAAGCCAGTACGCCCATGACTAAAAGGCTCGTCAGAAAACTACGAATACTTATCATATTTTTTGGACAGTTTAAGGGAATGGGTATCTTCACCAGCGAATGCGCAAAGCTTACATAAATTCCACTTTTTTAGTGGGAATTAAAAGACAGTGGAAATTAACATAGAAGCGTAAGGGACAGAAGGCTAATCATTGTAAGCAAGATTAATCTGCAACCCACTGGCCGATGGGTACTTACGTTCGCACTGCAAGTATATACTATGACAATCAGGCCGTTAGCTCATAACAGGAAATGTATGCATATCGTTCACACAGAAGCCGATGGCGGTAAGGGCGGACAGCCGTTACGCATTATCAATGAATCCGTCGGGCTGATTCAGCGGGGCCATCAGGTAACCATACTGTGCCCGGAGACGGCACCGCTGCATGGCCTGGCGCGCGAGGCCGGGCTTACTGTCGTCACGATGCCGCTGAAGCGTAAAAATCTTAAAAATTTGCAGGCCTTACGCCGCTGGCTACGTGAGCATCGCGAGGCTATAGATGTCATAAATAGTCACAATTCTGCGGACACCTGGCTGGTGGCGCTGGCCAACCTGACGCTCAGCAAACCAATTCCGCTGGTCCGTACCCGCCATGCCTCCGGTGTGCCGCGCAATAACTGGACGACCCGTTGGTTGTTCCGCAAAGCCTGCGCCCACATCGTGACCACGGGTGAGGCGTTACGTCAGCAGATGGCGGATATCGGCGTACCCATGGCGCAAAGCACGTCGGTGCCAAGCGGTGTGGATACCATGCGTTTTCATCCTGCAGATAAACAGGCTGCCAGAACATATTGCGGTCTGGCGCAGGACGATTTTCTCCTCGGCGTGGTCTCGCACCTGCGGCCCAACAAAGGCCACAGCGTGCTATTGCGTGCACTGGCGACCATTGAGCACCCCGAGGTGAAGTTGGTTATCGTCGGCGAAGGGACCTACAAAGCCACCCTTGAGCAGCAGATCATCGAACTGGGTTTACAGGAGCGGGTCATCATGACGGGCCATCGCAGCGACCCGGAGCGCTTTTTCCCGGCCTTCGATATTGCGCTGAGCCCGTCCCATGACATGGAGGGCCTGCCGCAGGGAGTATTGCAGTCGCTGGCCTCGCGTATTGCCACCATCGCGACGGACGCAGGGGGGACAGGGGACGCGGTCATTAACGGTAAAACCGGGCTGTTGATCGGTCAGCGTGATGAGAAGGCGCTGCGTGATGCCATCCTCACACTCTATAACGACGCGGCCTTACGCCAAACGCTGGCGCAGCAGGGTTATGACTACCTGTGCGCCCACTTTACGCGTGAATGCATGCTTGAGGCGATGGAGAACGTCTTTACCGACGCCGCTCAGCGCAGCAGACCACGGTAAAGCGCCTGTAACTCCCCGGCCATGCGGTCGAGAGTATAGGGTTCGGCAGTCGCCCGGGCGGCTGTCGAATAATCGATGCCCTGTTTCCTGCCGTCCAGCCAGGCGCTAATGGCCTGCTGGTACCCCTTATCGTCAAGCGCATCGCGCACCCAGCCGTTGACCCCTTCCTCAATCCACTCTGCCGCCCCGCAGCCGTGGCTGGTGAGGAGCGGCAAGCCACAGGCCAGCGCTTCGACGCAGACGTTTGGGAAGGGATCGTAGAGCGTGGGCATGATCAGCGCATCCGCAGAACCGTACACCTCGCGGACATCGGCAACCGGCCCCAGAAAACGCACGCGGGACGCCACACCCAGGGTCTGTGCCTGCTTTTCGAACTTGCGCGCATGTTTATCACGCCCGGCAATCAACAGCCAGACAGCAGGATGGGGCGCAATGGCCTTCAGCGCCGTTGCCACCCCTTTGCGACTAAAACCCGACCCGACGTAAGCCAGTACGGGCGCATCATGCGGAATACCTAACGCCTCACGCTGTGAGCGTTTTTTCACTGTCGGGTGGAAGTGCGTAGTGTCCACACCGTTATAGATAACGGTGAGTTTGTCATCCGGCAGGGCAAAACGGCGCGCAATATCATCCCGCACCATCTTCGAATTACAGATAACGTTGCGCAGCGCCGGATGGGTGAACATCTGCGCTTCCGCTTGCAGAATATAGCGATGGTACTTGCTGAACGCCTGCGCCCAGCGGGCCAGCGGTGACTGGATACGGCCATACTGCTCAAGCCAGGTGGCGTGTACACCATCACCGGCACGAAAAATGGTCGCCCCCGGAATGCGCTCGTGGCTTTGCACAATATCAAACTGGCCGAATTGCGCGGCGGCGGCGGCGGCAAAACCGGCCTCACGGCTCAGGCGGTTACGAAAGGGGGGATTCACCGTTAATGTCTGCCAGCCAGCGGCATCTTCCCACTGGCGGGCAATCAGCGTGACGTCGAGCGAAGTATCCTGCGCCAGCACGTTCAGAGCGCGGGAGACAAACCGCTCCGCGCCGCCGTTTGGGTTGTAGGTTTGTCGGACAATCGCCAGCTTCATGCAGGGTATTCCAGCAGCAGTGTGTCAATCGCACTCAGCACCTGCTGCGGCGTGATGGCGGTGATACAGTCAGAAACACCGCTGTCACCGCAGCCTGCTTTACCGCAGGGCTGACAGGTGAAGCCGGCGGTAATCACGCGGTAGTTCACTCCCCAGGGTGCCCATTTGATGGCCCCGGTAGGGCCAAAAATTGCCACGGTAGGCGTGCCCACGGCGCTGGCGAGGTGCATCGGCATGGAGTCGACGCCAAAGTAGACCCGTGCGTGCTTCATCAGTGCGCCCAGCTCTTTCAGATTCAGTTGACCGCTTAAATCGAACACCGGCTGCGTCAGCGCCGCGCGTAGCGCATCCATGTATTCCGTCTCATCTTTTGATGGCGCGGCGGAGAGGATGATCGGCAGGCCACGGGCCGCAAGGTTATCAATGGTCGCGGCGAGCTGGTCGATCTGCCAGGCTTTGAACATCCAGCGCGAAGTGGGGTGCACCAGAATGTACGACTTGCTGGCGAGGCCAAAGCCGGCCAGCTTCTCAGCGATCATTGCCTCGGCGGCTTCACCTGGCACGAAGAGCGTGTTTTTATCTTCGGCAGACTGCGGGTGAATACCAATTCGACGCAGGGCATCGAGATTCACTTCCACCATATGACGGCTGTTATCCTGAATCGCCGGGTAGAGCGTGGTAAAGGATTTCACCCAGCGGCGACGGGCCAGTCCACCGCGTTTATCCGGCTTGAAGCCCACCGACACCCGTGGTTTGAGACGACGCGCCAGGCGGGCGCCGTGCCAGTGCTCGGTCAGGTTGATCAGCACGTCGTATTCCCGTGCTTTGAGTTTTTTCAGCAGTGCCCGGTAGAGGCGAAGCTGTTCAAACCAGCCTTTTTTGCGCCAGTTGCGGCCAATGGTGTGCACCTGATCGATGTACGGATGGCTGGTGAGCATCGCCTGGGTATCGTCATAGACCAGCGCGTCGACTTCGACATCAGGCCAGTTTTTTTTCAGCACGGTAAACACCGGCGAAGTGAGCAGGACATCTCCGTGATGGCGCAGCTTAACGATCAGCACACGCTTCGGCGGACGTTCCGGCGTAAAAAAATCAGACATAGTCACTCTCTGCTTTCAGCAAAGGCTGTAATTGCGCAAAAACCGCAGCCGCGTGAAGGTCGCTCAGCTGCGATGAATGTTCCGGGCGGCAGATATATTGATTTTTTCCGTAGCCGCCAATCAGCCCAGGGTCCGTTGGGCCGTAAAGCGTAATATTAGGGCGATCGAGTGCCGCGGTCAGATGACTGAGCCCGGTGTCAACAGAGACCACGCAGCGGGCACCGGCAAGCACCTGCGCCACGCGCTCTAAGCTCATGCGCGGCAGCACCTCAACAAAATCATAGCCCTCCGCCAGCCGTTTCGCTCTGGCTTCTTCATGGGGGGCCCCCCACGGCAGTTTGATCTGCAGGCCGCTGTTTGCCAGCAGGCCAATCAGGTCACGCCAGTGGCTTTCCGGCCAGTGCTTGTCGTCGCGGGTGGTGGCATGCAAAAACACCGCGTAAGGCGTTGAATGGCTGCGACTGTTAGGGAAATGGCGTGCGATAGCATAATCACCCTGGGTTTCCGGCTTCGCATACCCCAGGCTTTTGGCAAACAGTTCGCGGGTGCGTTCCACGGCGTGCTGTTGTTTTGCGATGTGATGACGGCGGTTATAGAACAGGCTTGCCAGCGGTTCGCGCGCGCTCTGCCAGTCCATGCCGTGTTTGATGCCGTGCGCCAGTCGGGTTACCAGGGCCGCGCTCTTGACCAGCCCCTGGGCGTCAATGATGGCGTCGTACTGCTCTGCCTGCACGGCGTGACGAAATGCCCGCCGCTCCGCCTTTACGGGGTCGGAGAACCAGGCTTTGCGCCAGCGGCGGATAGCCACCGGGATGACCCGGTCAACGTTTTCATGCCAGGAGGGGATCTGGGCAAAGCCCTCTTCCACCACCCAGTCAAAACGAATACCCGGTATGGCGCGGGCAGCGTCAGTCAGAGCAGGGAGCGTATGCAACACATCGCCCATGGAGGACGTTTTAACGATCAGCACCCGCATGCGTTACCCTTCTTCTTTCAGCAGCAGGTCATTCAGCTCGTTCAGTACCCGCTCCGGCGTAATGTCGATCAGGCTCTGATGGTAACCTTCGGCAGCTTCGCCTTTACGCACCTTGTGGTAGCCGGTAATCAGGCGAATCACCCGCGCCTTATGCGACAGCGGTGGGGTAAAGTCCGGGCTGCTCGGGCCATAGAGCGCCACCAGCGGGCGGTTAAGCGCCGCGGCGACGTGCATCAGGCCAGAGTCATTGCTGACCACGGCTTTGCAGGACGCAATCAGAATGACCGCCTGCTCAAGCTGGGTTTCGCCCGCCAGATTGCGGCACCATGCCTGCTGCTCAACGCTGAGGGTGGCGAGGATTTGATTGCCCGCCTCGTGATCTTTCGCTGAGCCAAACAGCACTACCTGGAATCCTTCGTCGATAAGTTGTTTCGCCAGTTCCGCATAATGGTAGTGCGGCCAGCGCTTGGCCGGTCCGAATTCAGCGCCAGGGCAAAAGCCAATAATCTGACGTTCTGATGAGAGATCGAATGCGGCACAGGTTTGCAGTTTTTCACCATCGCTCACCTGCAACTGCGGCCAAAGCAGCGGCTGCGGTAAATCTTTCGCGCTGTTCATCACGCCTTTGTCATAGGCCAGCGCCACATAGCGCTCGACCATCAGCGGCCAGGCCTGCTTATCCAGCGTGCGAATATCATTGAGCAAACCGTAGCGCATTTCGCCGCGCCAGCCGGTGCGATGTGGCACCCTGGCGAAGAACGGCACCAGCGCCGATTTAAACGAGTTCGGCAGCACGTACGATCGGTCATAACGCTTTTGGCGAAGACGATGACCCAGCTTGCGGCGTTCGCCGATTTCCAGCGCGCCGTGGCCTAGCGGCATCGGGATAGCTTCATTCACTTCCGGCATCCGCGACAACAGAGGACGGCACCACGCCGGTGCCATCACATCGATTGAAGCCTGGGGAAAGCGCGCCTTGAGCGTGCGATAGAGACTTTGCGACATCATCATGTCGCCCACCCATGACGGGCCAACCACCAATATTTTCATTCATTTCATCCTTCAAGCTGTCTCTGCGTTGGCTGCCTTTGTTCACCCCAGTCACATAGTTATTCTATGCTCCTGGGGACTCACTCAGTTGCCGCCTTGATACCGCTTAAATGATTTTATGAATGGGTGCCGTTATCGCGGTTCAGCCAGGCCATGTATTCGGTCACGCCTTCGGCAACGGTTTTGAACGGCTTATCGTAGCCCGCTGCGCGCAGGTTGGTTAAATCAGCCTGAGTGAAGGCCTGGTAGCGACCTTTCAGTTTGTCCGGGAACGGGATGTATTCGAGGCTGCCTTTCTGGTGGAATGCCAGCGCGGCGTCTGCCACTGCCTGGAAAGATTCCGCACGGCCGGTGCCGAGGTTGAAAATACCGGACACGCCGTTTTCCCAGAACCACAGGTTCACTGCCGCTACGTCGCCGACATAGACGAAATCACGTTTGAAGTTGTCGCTGCCTTCGAACAATTTCGGACTTTCGCCATTATTCAGCTGGGTATTGAGGTGGAATGCCACGCTCGCCATGCTGCCTTTATGGCCTTCACGCGGGCCATAGACGTTGAAGTAACGGAAGCCGACAACCGGGGAATTTGCCTCTGGCAGCACCTGACGAACATATTCATCAAACAGGAACTTAGAGTAGCCATACACGTTCAGCGGCTGTTCGTATTCACGAGACTCAATAAAGTTGCTGGTGCGACCGCCATAGGTGGCAGCGGAAGAGGCGTACAGGAACGGGATTTCACGTTCCAGGCAGTAGTGCAGCAGCTCTTTTGAGTATTGATAGTTGTTATCCATCATGTACTTGCCATCCCACTCGGTGGTGGAAGAGCAGGCACCTTCATGGAACACCGCATCGATATCGCCGAAATCTTCACCCGCCATAATCTGGATAAGGAAATCTTCTTTATCCATGTAGTCAGCGATATTCAGGTCCACCAGATTCACAAATTTGGTGCCATCTTTCAGATTGTCCACCACCAGAATGTCGGTGATGCCTTTATCATTCAGGGCTTTAACGATGTTGCTGCCGATAAAGCCTGCGCCGCCGGTAACGATAATCATAACTGTAACCTTTGAATTGTGGAGCGCTGAGACTATCTCAGACACTAATGTCTCTCATCATACCATTTCATTGCACACCCTACAGCCATTCGCCACCAGGCCAGATTGTTACGCGTGATTTATGCTGCAAAATGCGCAATGAATGATGCGTCATCTCGTATCAACGTATAGCTTTGGGTAATATGTGCCAAAATTTGCCCTGTCTGGAGAATTGCGATGCGTGGGGATTTTTATCAGCAGTTAACGAGCGACCTGGAGACCGCACGGGCGGAAGGGTTGTTTAAAGAAGAACGCATTATCACCTCAGCCCAACAGGCTGACATCACCGTGGCGAATGGAAGCCATGTCATCAACTTCTGCGCCAACAACTACCTCGGGCTGGCGAACCATCCTGAGCTGATCGCGGCGGCGAAAGCCGGCATGGACAGCCACGGGTTCGGTATGGCCTCGGTACGTTTCATTTGCGGGACCCAGGACAGCCATAAGGTATTGGAGAAAAAACTCGCCGATTTCCTCGGAATGGAAGATGCGATCCTCTACTCCTCCTGCTTCGACGCCAACGGCGGGCTGTTTGAAACCCTGCTCGGGGCAGAAGACGCCATTATCTCCGATGCCCTGAACCATGCTTCGATCATTGACGGCGTGCGTCTGTGTAAAGCGAAGCGTTTCCGCTACGCCAATAACGACATGCAGGAGCTGGAAGCGCGTTTAAAAGAGGCCCGTGATGCGGGGGCGCGCCATGTGCTGATTGCCACCGACGGCGTCTTCTCAATGGACGGGGTGATTGCCAACCTGAAAGGGGTTTGCGACCTTGCGGATAAGTACGATGCGCTGGTGATGGTCGATGACTCTCACGCCGTCGGCTTTGTCGGTGAAAACGGTCGCGGCTCCCACGAGTACTGCGACGTGATGGGCCGGGTAGACATCATTACCGGTACGCTCGGCAAAGCGCTCGGCGGTGCATCAGGTGGTTACACCGCTGCGCGCAAAGAGGTGGTTGAATGGCTGCGCCAGCGTTCACGTCCGTATCTGTTCTCCAACTCCCTGGCACCGGCCATCGTGGCGGCCTCCATCAAGGTGCTGGAGATGGTCGAGACGGGTAGCGAGTTGCGCGACCGCCTGTGGGCTAACGCTCGTCTGTTCCGTGAAAAAATGAGCGCCGCCGGTTTCACCCTGGCGGGTGCCGATCACGCCATCATACCGGTGATGTTGGGTGATGCGGTTGTGGCGCAGAACTTTGCCCGCGAACTGCAAAAAGAGGGCATTTACGTGACCGGCTTCTTCTTCCCGGTCGTGCCGAAAGGCCAGGCGCGTATTCGTACCCAGATGTCGGCGGCACATACGCCTGAGCAAATTGAACGTGCGGTGGCTGCGTTTATCCGCATCGGTAAACAACTGGGCGTGATTGCCTGAGGACGAAAGATGAAAGCGCTATCCAAACTGAAAGCGGAAGAAGGCATCTGGATGAACGACGTTCCGACACCGGACGTCGGGCATAACGATCTGCTGATTAAAATTCGCAAAACGGCGATTTGCGGCACCGATGTTCATATCTACAACTGGGACGAATGGTCACAAAAAACCATTCCGGTACCCATGGTGGTCGGCCATGAATACGTTGGCGAAGTGGTGGGTATTGGTCAGGAAGTGAAAGGGTTTAAACTCGGCGACCGTGTTTCCGGCGAAGGGCATATCACCTGCAGTCACTGCCGCAACTGCCGTGCAGGCCGTACCCATCTGTGCCGTAACACCGTAGGCGTCGGCGTCAATCGTCCGGGCTGCTTTGCTGAATATCTGGTTATTCCGGCCTTTAATGCCTTCAAAATTCCGGACAACATCTCTGACGATGTCGCGTCTATTTTTGACCCGTTCGGCAATGCGGTCCATACCGCGCTCTCTTTTGACCTGGTTGGCGAAGATGTGCTGGTATCGGGCGCGGGTCCGATTGGTATTATGGCGGCAGCGGTAGCGAAACACGTGGGTGCACGTCATGTGGTCATTACTGATGTGAATGAATATCGTCTGGAACTAGCACGTAAAATGGGCGTCACCCGCGCCGTTAACGTGGCCAATGAGAACCTGACGGACGTGATGGCTGAGCTTGGCATGACGGAAGGTTTTGACGTCGGCCTGGAGATGTCCGGCGCGCCGCCCGCTTTTCGCACAATGCTCGATACCATGAACCATGGTGGTCGTATTGCGCTGCTGGGTATTCCGCCGTCTGAAATGTCTATCGACTGGAATAAAGTGATCTTCAAAGGGCTCTTTATTAAAGGAATTTACGGTCGTGAGATGTTCGAAACCTGGTATAAAATGGCAGCGCTGATTCAGTCTGGTCTGGATCTGTCACCGATTATCACGCACCGCTTTGGTATTGATGATTTCCAGAAAGGTTTTGATGCGATGCGTTCCGGGCAATCCGGGAAGGTTATCCTCAGCTGGAACTGAAAATAAAGACGCCTGCGGGCGTCTTTTTATTATCTCCCTCACATTTTTACGCCGAAATAGCACTTAAGGCACATTTTCTGTAACGTTTTAACCGGATTAAACTTAAAGTCTGTTGACGATTGGTTTAACTTTTAATTACGGATAATTATGTTCAAGCTTTCGGTGTGCTTGCTCACCTGCAATTCGGCTCGTTTATTACGCGAGGTGCTTCCGCCGCTATTAGTGGTTGCGGATGATTTTGTGGTACTCGATTCCGGCAGCTCGGATGCGACGCTGGAAATTTGTCACGAATATGGCCTGACCGTCCATCACCACCCGTATGCCATGCATGGCGCGCAAATGAACCATGCAACAAGCCTTGCTGCCCATGACTGGGTGCTGTGTATGGATAGCGATGAAATCCTCGACGAACAGACGCTGAATTTTATTTTGCAACTGAAAGCCGGGGAGGAACCCTCACCTGAACAGGCCTGGCGTCTGCCGCGATATTGGTACGTGCTGGGGGAAGAAATTCGCACGATATATCCCATATCCTCACCTGACTTTCCGGTTCGCTTATTTCATCGCGCACATGCCCGTTTTAATGACCGGCCCGTTGATGACAAAGTTGAAGGGTATCTCCAGTCAACAAAAATACCGGGACGCGTCCGTCACGATACCTTTTATTCATTGCATGAAGTATTCAGTAAACTAAATAGTTACACGACGAGATTAGTGAAATATCAGAAAGTTAAACCATCGATAAGCCGGGGAATAATCAGTGCTATCGGTGCGTTTTTTAAATGGTATTTATTCAGCGGTGCCTGGCGAAGCGGTAAAGTGGGCGTTGTGACCGGCTTATACGCTACCTTTTATAGTTTTCTTAAATATTTCAAAGCCTGGTATTCACACAACGAAGAAAAAGCCGTCGCGGTCAACGAAAAGAAAAACTCCCGCGCCCTTTAGGGGCGCGGCTTACCCCAACCCTGCCACTGATTGGTAAAATACTTTATCAATGTGCTTTCACTGACGCTCTCTTTCACCACTGCAAAGAAATGACCTGCATAAACCGGCTCGGGTGCATGTTTGGTCTGGCACACCCTGACCCCACGGAACGGATTTCGCGGCGCTGGCGGATTCTGCGGCTGTGCCTGGTTTGGCGTTGAGGTGTCGACCTGGGGCTCGTTCAGCAGGCTGCTCGCCCGCACCAGTGTAATATCCGCCGGCAGGTTATAGATCATCTGCTGGAGGACGCGAACCGTTGAGGGGTGAGGGTGGCCAATCGCAATCGCGGAGCCATTACGACGTGCCAGCTCCACGGCGCGGATAAACTGACGACGGATATCCCCTTCATTCTGCGTATCATCAAGGAACACTTTACGTTTGATGACTTTGACGCCGGTGCCATTGGCCGCACGCATGGCCTGACTGTTGCCAATGGTCATGCTGTCGAGGAAGTAGAGATCGTAACGTTCCAGCGCCTGCATCACTTTTTGCATACCGAACAGGCTGGAGGTCATGGCACTGCCCATATGGTTGTTCAGACCGGTGGCGTAGGGCACTTTGCTGACCGCATCACTGATGATCCGCTCGATTTCCGCGCTGCTCATCTCAGGGCGCAACGTGTCTTTTTCCAGCGGCTGTTTGCTTAAGGGGGCCATGGGCAGATGAATCAGCACTTCATGCCCGGCGTTATGGGCTTTGGTCGCCATCTCGCGTGCGTGCGGCGCGTTGGGCAACACGGCAACAGAGAGGGCTGCCGGCATCGCCAGCACCTGATTTTCGGTCTGCGGACGGTAGCCAAAATCATCAATAACGATGGCAAGTTTTCCGGCGAATGCCGAGGCGGAACAGGCCAGCAGGCTAGCCATAACAACAAAAATACGACGAAATTGAAGCAAAACCTATCTTCCCAACCACGGCTGTGGATTGACCGCCTGACCCTGGCGGCGAATTTCGAAATAGAGTGAGGGCCGACCCTGACCACCACTGCTCCCGACGAGGGCTATCGGTTGACCGGCGCGAACCTGAGTGCCCACGCTGACCAGCGCACTCTGGTTATAACCGTAGAGGCTCATGTCCCCTTTCCCATGCTCGACCACCACCACAAGGCCATAGCCCTGCAGCCAGTCGGCAAGGATCACGCGTCCGTCAGCCACGGCTTTCACTTCGCTGCCTTCAGACGCACCGATAACAATCCCCTTCCAACGTAGCTCACCTTGCAGCTGTTCGCCATAACGATGGAGGAGAGGGCCACGCACCGGCCAGAAAGCCTGACCGGACGGCGAGCCAAGCCCGCCGGTACGGGACATCAGTGAACGTTCATTTTCGGTGGGTTTGTAGGTTGAGCCTTTGCGCGATGCATCCTGCTGTTTTTCACGCACGGCCTGCGCTTCACGCGCTTCCCGGTCGGCTCGGGCTTTGGCAGCCGCTTCTGCACGGGCGAGGCGGTCACGCAGGCGGGATTCGTTTGCACGCATCTCGCCCAGCTGTTGTTGGCCTGCCTGGATGGACGACTCAAGGCCTGAAAGGGTTTTCTTACGTTCGTTGCGGGCCTGTTCAAGCTTGGCCTGCTGGGCTTTCTGCTCATACAGCAACGTTTGTTGCTGGCTCTGTTTCTCTTCCAGCTCTGCTTTCTGCGAGGCGACCTCTTCACGGGTCTGCTTCAGTTGCCCGATGGTCTCCTGCCGCGACTGGTTCAGATAGCCGAAGTAAGCCTGCAGGCGTTGCCCACGCTGGCTCTCTTCGCCACTCAGAATCAGCTGGATGCCGGTATGCTCGCCCTGACGAAAGGCGGCATCAAGCTGCGCGGCGAGGTTTCGTTCCTGCGCGGCTTTCTGTTTCTCAAGCTTCGCAATGGACGCATTCATTGCGTCTATTTGTTTGTTGAGCTGGGCGAGGGAGTTCTGGGTTTCACGCAGCGCCCGGGTAGCGGCTGAAATAGCCACTTCCTGCTGTTTAAGCTGGGCGAGCAGAGCAGAACGCTGCTGCTGTTGCTGGCGAACACTGCGCTCTTTGGCAGCAATGTCAGCCTGAATGGATTTTAACTGATCGCGGTCATCCGCGTGGGCGGGTAAAGCGCACAACAATACGCCAGCGCTAATCGCGCTGGCGTAAATCAGAGGTCGAACTGCACCCCATGTGACTGAATAAATCGCCTTTCCCCTCATGGGGAGGGATTATTCCACGATGAACAGCGGCTTACCAGTCATCTCTTGCGGGATTTCCATGCCCATCAGGGTCAGCATGGTCGGCGCGATGTCGGACAGTTTGCCGCCTTCGACGGCTTTCACCGTTTTGCTGCCGACATAAATCAGCGGGACGGGCAGGTTGGTGTGGGCGGTATGCGCCTGGCCGGTCGCCGGGTCACGCATCTGCTCTGCGTTACCGTGGTCGGCGGTGATCAGCAACTGGCCGCCAACGGACTCAACCGCTTTGGCAACCTGTTCAACGCAATGATCCAGGGCTTCGACCGCTTTAATGGCGGCGTCCATCACGCCGGTATGGCCTACCATATCGCCGTTCGGGTAGTTACAAATGATGGTGTCGTATTTGCCGCCGGTAATCGCGCCGACCAGTTTTTCGGTTAGTTCGGCAGAGCTCATTTCCGGTTGCAGGTCGTAGGTCGCGACTTTCGGTGAGTTGATCAGAATACGGTCTTCGCCCGGGAACGGCTCTTCCACACCGCCGTTGAAGAAGAAGGTGACGTGTGCGTATTTTTCGGTTTCGGAAATACGCAACTGCGTTTTGTCATTCTTCGCCATCCATTCACCGTAGGTGTTGGCGAGAGAAGAAGGGGGGTAAGCGCAGGCGGCTTTAATGTCGGCGGCATACTCGCTCAGCATCACGAACTCGCCCAACTGGACGACTTTTTTACGGGTAAAGCCGTCGAAGTCAGCGTTAACGAAGGCGCGGGTGATTTCACGCGCACGGTCGGCACGGAAGTTCATGAAAATCAGCGTATCTCCGTCTTCCATTGCTGCGTCTGCCTGGCCTTCAGCACGAATCACGGTCGCTTTCACAAATTCGTCGTTTTCGTCACGGGCGTAAGCATTTTGCAGGCCTTCCACAGCGGTAGCCGTGGTGAATTCGCCTTTTGCCAGCGTTATCAGGTCATAGGCTTGTTCTACGCGATCCCAGCGGTTATCGCGGTCCATCGCATAGTAACGGCCAATGATAGACGCCACACGGCCTTTACCGAGTTCAGCAAACTTATCTTCAAAGCGTTTTAATGAAGACTCAGCGCTGCGCGGCGGGGTGTCACGACCATCAAGGAAAGCGTGAAGATAGATTTTTTCTGCGCCACGTTCAGCGGCCAGTTCCACCATCGCCAGAATATGATCTTCATGGCTGTGAACACCACCGGCAGAGAGCAGGCCCATGATGTGGACGGCTTTGCCAGCGGCAACCGCGTTATCCACCGCACCGCTCAGTACCGGGTTGCTGAAGAAAGTCCGTTCTTTAATTTCAACATCCAGACGGGTCAGATCCTGATACACGATACGGCCCGCGCCCAGGTTTACGTGACCGACTTCGGAGTTACCCATCTGACGGTCCGGCAGACCCACTTCCAGGCCAGATGCATCGACCAGCGTATGCGGGCGTTTGGCCCAAAGCGCATCCATGACCGGGGTTTTTGCGCTGAAAATAGCGTTATCCTGCTGGTCTTCACGGTAGCCGTAGCCATCCAGAATCACCAGTACCATAGGTTTTTTAGAAACCGACATTGCGACAACCTCATGCTGAAAGACAAAAAAATTTGCGTAATTTTACTACAGCTGAATCGATAAAATAGCCGCAGAAGATCAAAGAAAACGGTAGCGCAGCGTAATGAATACGCCGTCTCGGGGCTTTTTTTTGATAACAGTCCGCAGAAAATGCAATCCATCACGCTCGCTGGCTGTATTTGCTACACCGCGCAGGTATACTCCTTTCCTGGTTTTTTAATCACTGATTCGGGAGCTGTTACCCCCCATGCAAGAAATTATGCAGTTTGTTAGTCGCCACCCCGTTCTTTGTCTCGCCTGGATTGCGTTACTCGGGGCTGTACTGTTCACATCGTTCAAGGGTTTTGCGTCGAAAGTGAAAGTGATCACCCGCGGTGAAGCTACCCGTCTGATTAACAAAGAAGATGCCGTTATTGTGGACCTGCGTCAGCGCGACGATTTCCGCAAAGGTCATATCGCCGGTTCAGTGAATTTGCTGCCAAACGATATCAAGGCCAATAATGTAGGTGAGCTTGAGAAACACAAAAGCAAACCGGTTATCGTCGTTGACGGTTCCGGCATGCAGGCTCAAGACCCTGCAAATGCCCTGATCAAAGCCGGTTTCGAACAGGTGTATGTGCTGAAAGAAGGCGTGGCTGGCTGGAGCGGTGAGAACCTTCCGCTGGTGCGCGGTAAGTAACATTCAGAGGAACAGTCATGGCCAATATTGAGATCTATACCAAAGCAACTTGCCCGTTCTGCCATCGCGCAAAAGCGCTGCTCGGCAGCAAAGGCGTCTCCTTCGAAGAGTTACCTATCGATGGTGACGCGGTAAAACGCGAAGAGATGATTAAACGTAGCGGCCGCACGACGGTACCCCAGATTTTCATCGATGCGCAGCACATCGGTGGCTGTGATGATTTGTATGCGCTGGACGCGCGTGGTGGGCTTGATCCCCTCTTGCGTTAATGCATACGCAAAAAAGGCAGGTTGTACCGGGCTTTAATCGGTGGCAGCCTGAAAAACGCGTATTTAAGGACAACACTCAAGGGTTTTAGAATGTCAGAACAAAACAACACGGAAATGACTTTCCAGATTCAACGCATCTACACTAAAGATATCTCTTTTGAAGCACCGAATGCTCCGCACGTGTTTCAGAAAGACTGGCAGCCGGAAGTAAAACTGGATCTGGACACCGCGTCCACCCAGTTGGCTGATGGCGTTTACGAAGTGGTACTGCGTGTGACCGTTACCGCTGTGCTGGGCGAAGAAAATGCATTCCTGTGTGAAGTTCAGCAGGGCGGTATCTTCTCCATCGAAGGCATTGATGGTAACCAAATGGCTCATTGCCTGGGTGCGTACTGCCCGAACATTCTGTTCCCGTACGCGCGCGAGTGCATTACCAGCCTGGTTTCTCGCGGTACATTCCCGCAACTGAACCTTGCGCCGGTCAACTTTGATGCGCTGTTCATGAACTATTTGCAGCAGCAGGCTGGCGAAGGTGCCGAACAACATCAGGATGCCTGATGAACGCACGCAATGCTGAAATGACTGTTATCGGTGCCGGCTCTTACGGCACCGCTCTTGCCATCACCCTGGCAAGAAATGGCCACCAGGTTGTTCTGTGGGGCCATGATCCTAAACATATCGCGACATTGCAGCACGATCGCTGCAATGCTGCCTTCCTGCCTGATGTCCCTTTTCCCGATACCCTTGCGCTGGAAAGCGACCTTGCTTCTGCACTGGCCGCCAGCCGTAATATTCTGGTGGTGGTGCCAAGCCATGTATTTGGCATCGTGCTGCAACAGATTAAGCCGCTGATACGTAGCGATGCGCGCATCGTCTGGGCGACCAAAGGACTGGAAGCGGAAACGGGCCGTCTGCTGCAGGATGTGGCGCGGGAAGTATTAGGCGACGACATCCCGCTGGCGGTGATTTCCGGGCCAACCTTCGCGAAAGAGCTGGCCGCAGGGCTGCCCACGGCGATTTCGCTGGCCTCAACGGACTCCGTTTTTGCTGACGATCTGCAGCAGCTTCTGCACTGCGGCAAAAGCTTCCGCGTCTACAGTAACCCCGATTTTATCGGCGTACAGCTGGGCGGCGCGGTGAAAAACGTGATCGCCATCGGCGCAGGCATGTCTGACGGCATCGGCTTTGGGGCCAACGCACGTACCGCGCTCATTACCCGTGGGCTGACGGAAATGTCGCGTCTCGGAGAAGCGCTGGGGGCCGATCCTGCCACCTTTATGGGAATGGCCGGCTTAGGCGATCTGGTGCTGACCTGTACCGACAACCAATCGCGCAACCGCCGTTTTGGCATGGCGTTGGGCCAGGGGGCCGATGTTCAAACCGCTCAGGACCAGATTGGTCAAGTGGTTGAAGGCTACCGCAATACCAAGGAAGTGCGCGCGCTGGCGCAGCGGTTTGGGGTCGAGATGCCCATTACCGAGGAAATTTATCAGGTATTGTATTGCGGAAAAAATGCGCGCGAGGCAGCATTGACCTTATTAGGTCGTGCGCGCAAGGACGAGCGCAGCAGCCACTAGTCGCAGGGAATGATGTTACCTCACGACACGGCCAGCATAGACTGGCCGGTCGTCTTATTACGTCTGGAGTAAGCAATGCCGTGTGAAGAACTGGATCTGGTCTGGAACAATATTAAAGCCGAAGCCCGTGCGCTGGCGGACTGCGAGCCTATGCTGGCCAGTTTTTACCACGCCACCTTACTCAAGCATGAGAACCTGGGCAGTGCGCTGAGCTATATGCTGGCGAACAAATTGTCTTCGTCGATTATGCCCGCCATCGCCATCCGGGAAGTGGTGGAAGAAGCCTATGCGGCCGATCCCGAGATGATTGCCTCCGCCGCCTGCGATATTCAGGCGGTGCGCACCCGTGACCCGGCAGTGGACAAATACTCCACACCGCTGCTCTACCTCAAAGGTTTCCACGCCCTCCAGTCCTATCGCATCGGCCACTGGCTGTGGAACGAGGGGCGTCGCGCGCTGGCGATTTTCCTGCAAAACCAGGTCTCGGTGACCTTCCAGGTCGATATCCACCCGGCGGCAAAAATCGGCCGTGGGATTATGCTCGACCACGCGACAGGCATCGTCGTGGGTGAAACGGCGGTGATTGAAGATGACGTGTCGATTCTGCAGTCCGTGACGCTCGGCGGTACCGGTAAAACCAGCGGCGACCGTCACCCGAAAATCCGTGAAGGCGTGATGATTGGCGCAGGGGCAAAAATCCTTGGCAATATCGAAGTAGGGCGTGGTGCGAAAATCGGCGCGGGATCGGTGGTGTTACAACCGGTGCCACCGCATACGACCGCCGCAGGCGTACCGGCGCGTATCGTCGGCAAGCCAGAGTCAGACAAACCCGCGATGGATATGGATCAGCATTTTAATGGGATTAACCACGGGTTTGAATATGGCGACGGGATATGACGCCTTGCCCGGTGACGCTGCGCTTACCGGGCCTGGTAAACCGTAGGCCGGATAAGG
>DFPL01000239.1 GCA_002377245.1 Enterobacteriaceae bacterium UBA3516 | reverse complement strand
ACCGCCGGTTTGCCCATCGGATGCACCGACATATGGGTACGTTTCGTCGGGTGGCGACTGATCGGCTCTTCAACGGTGCCGCCAGACGTCATATGGCCGATGGCCACGGCTTCGTATTCACGGGTAATTTCACGCAGCTGCAGCGATTCCACCAGGCGAGTCTGCGCTGGGATGGTTTTCGCCACGACCATTAAGCCCGTCGTGGCTTTATCGAGACGGTGAACAATCCCCGCACGCGGCACGTCTGCAATCGGCGGATAATAATGCAGTAGTGCGTTCAGCACCGTACCATCCGGATTGCCTGCGCCAGGATGCACGACCAGGTCGCGTGGCTTATTGATTACGAGAATATCGTCATCTTCGTAAACAATAGTTAGCGGAATATCCTGCGCTTCGAAGCGCACTTCTTCCTCGATTTCAGCAGCGATAGTTACGCTCTCGCCACCCAATACTTTCTCTTTTGGTGTATCCCAGGTCTTGCCATTTACCTGAACATTTTGGGCGAGGATCCATTCTTTTATACGCGAACGCGAATAATCAGGGAACAATTCGGCCAAAGCCTGATCTAAGCGTTGTCCGAGTTGTTTTTCGGACACCGTTGCGGTGAGTTGTACTCGTTGTGCCATATACAGCTTCTTCGTTAACGTTGGGTTTTACGGCTTCGCCGTATAATATAGTGTGCTATTGTAGCTGGTCTTAGTCGGGAGCAGGAAGAGACAATCTCCCGCATAAACATTTGAGGAAAGTCTAAACGTCATGACGCGCATGAAATATCTGGTGGCAGCCGCCACGTTGAGCCTGGCTTTGGCGGGTTGCTCCGGTTCAAAGGAAGTGGTGCCTGATAATCCGCCAAATGAAATCTATGCGACTGCCCAGCAAAAGCTGCAAGACGGTAACTGGAAGGCAGCGATAACGCAACTAGAAGCACTGGATAATCGCTATCCATTTGGGCCTTACTCGCAGCAGGTGCAGCTGGATCTGATCTACGCCTACTACAAAAATGCCGATTTACCGCTGGCGCAGGCTGCTATCGACCGCTTTATCCGACTGAACCCAACTCATCCTAACATTGATTATGTCATGTATATGCGTGGTCTGACTAACATGGCATTGGATGACAGCGCACTGCAGGGCTTCTTCGGTGTGGATCGTAGTGACCGTGACCCACAACATGCTCGCGACGCATTTAATGATTTCTCCAAGCTGGTGCGCGGCTACCCACGTAGTCAGTACGTCACCGATGCCACTAAGCGTCTGGTGTTCCTGAAAGATCGTCTCGCAAAATATGAGTATTCCGTTGCCGAATATTATACCAAGCGTGGCGCCTGGGTTGCCGTAGTCAACCGTGTTGAAGGCATGCTGCGTGATTTCCCTGATACAGCAGCAACGCATGACGCGCTTCCGTTGATGGAAAACGCCTATCGCCAGATGCAAATGAACGCACAGGCGGATAAAGTCGCAAAAATCATCGCCACGAATCAAAGCGGCAGTTGATGACTTTAACAAGCAAAAACGGCAGCCATCAGGCTGCCGTTTTTTATGCTTAACACGCTTCGCTGAAGCGGTTTAGCTTGAAGTCATCCCATCAACTATGACGCGTTATCCTGACTTCGACAAGTGAAATTTGCCCTCTTCCTGCCCTGCCTCACAAAACCTTTTCTTTGACAAAAAGTGACAAAATAATGTGATTAAAATCACACAATTTGACATTTTAAGCGTTATGCTGGAATTACCAAGACGGAAAGACAAGAGGTAACATCTATGACAGTGAACATTACCAGTAAACAAATGGAAATCACCCCGGCAATCCGCCAACATGTCGCAGACCGTCTCGCCAAGCTGGAAAAATGGCAAACTCATTTGATTAACCCGCATATCATTCTGTCCAAAGAGCCACAGGGCTTTATCGCTGACGCAACAATCAATACGCCTAACGGCCATCTTGTGGCTAGCGCAAAACATGAAGATATGTACACCGCGATTAACGATTTAATCAACAAGCTGGAGCGCCAGCTCAACAAAGTGCAGCATAAAGGTGAAGCGCGCCGTGCCGCCACCTCAGTGAAAGATGCAGACTTCGTTGAAGTTGAAGAAGAAGAATAAGTCATCACATTGCGTTAATCTGCAACGCGCCTCCGGGCGCGTTTTTTGTTGACAGAGCGAAAACAGTACGGGTACTTTACTGTTACGCACTAAAGGAAATTTACATGTATCGTGTCCCGTTTTTCTTCGCATTCTTTTTTACCTTCCCCTGACCGGGAGGCGTTTCGTCGTGTGATAAAGAATGCGAAGACGAACATTAAGGCCTCCCAAATCGGGAGGCCTTTTTTATTGATAACAAGAAAGGCAACACTATGACATCGGAAAACCCATTACTGGACTTACGAGTAAAAATCAGTGCGCTGGATGAGCAGCTTCTCTCTTTGCTGGCAGAGCGGCGGGAGCTGGCGGTTGAGGTAGGCAAAGCCAAGCTGGCTTCACACCGTCCCGTCAGAGACATTGACCGCGAGCGTGATTTGCTCGAGCGTTTAATTCAACTGGGTAAAACGCATCATCTCGACGCGCACTACATCACCCGCCTGTTCCAGTTGATTATCGAAGACTCTGTCCTGACCCAGCAGGCTTTACTTCAGCAACACCTTAATAAAATTAATCCCCATTCCGCCCGCATCGCTTTCCTCGGCCCCAAAGGTTCCTATTCGCATCTGGCGGCGCGCCAATATGCTGCTCGTCACTTCGAACACTTTATTGAGAGCGGTTGTCCGAAATTTCACGATGTCTTCAACCAGGTCGAAACCGGTCAGGCTGATTACGCCGTTGTCCCTATTGAGAACACCAGTTCTGGGGCAATTAATGACGTATACGATCTGCTCCAACACACCAGTTTATCGATTGTAGGCGAGATGACGGTACAGATTGACCACTGCGTGCTGGTCTCCGGCTCAACCGATCTTCAGACCATTGACACCGTATACAGTCATCCCCAGCCGTTTCAGCAGTGCACAAAGTTCCTGAATCGTTACCCGCACTGGAAAATTGAATATACCGAGAGTACATCGGCGGCGATGGAAAAAGTGGCACAAGCCAATTCTCCACGCGTTGCTGCGCTGGGTAATGAAGCCGGCGGTGCGCTTTATGGTTTACAGGTTCTCGAGCGCATTCAGGCAAACCAGACACAAAACATGACTCGCTTTGTGGTGCTGGCGCGAAAAGCGATAGATGTGTCGGATCAAGTGCCGGCCAAAACAACCCTGTTAATCGCCACCGGCCAACAAGCGGGTGCCCTGGTAGAGGCGCTGCTGGTCCTGCGCAACCACAATCTGATCATGACCAAGCTGGAATCGCGCCCCATTCACGGCAACCCGTGGGAAGAGATGTTCTATCTGGATATCCAGGCTAACCTGCAATCTTCGGACGTACAAAAAGCCCTACGCGAGCTCACCGCCATTACGCGCTCATTAAAAGTATTGGGTTGTTACCCAAGCGAGAACGTGGTTCCCGTCGATCCGGTTTAACGTTCAATAAACAGCGATTTCTTCATTCCTGCCACTTTCACGGGCAGGGTGAAGATCGCCCCTGAAAGCGGGTATTTCTCGACTTCATCCGCATCCATATTCTCTCGCGTAGTGGTAATGAACAGCGTTTTCATATCAGCACCGCCAAAACAGACCATCGTCGGGCAGCGAACCGGCAGGTGATACTCCTCAAGCTGCTGCCCCTGAGGTGAAAAGCGAGCAACGCGCCAGCCGTCAAAGAGTGCACTCCAGTAACATCCTTCTTCATCCATCGCCGCCCCATCAGGAATGCCTTCACCGGATGTAAACTGGCGGAACGTTTCACGCCTGCCGGGCTCACCATTTTCATCAAGCGGCGTGCGATAGATAACGCCATTCGGCGTATCAGAGGTGTACATCCAACGCTTATCCGGACTGAATGCCAGCCCATTTGCGCCCTTGATGTCACCCTGGATAACACGCGGTGCCAGGTGGTTATCGATGCGGACTAATAGCGCACCGTTGTAATCCCCAGGGCTCCAGAAAGTACCAGCATAGAAACGCCCAAGATGATCGGTGCCACCATCATTAAAACGTGCGAGCTGAGGGTTGGAAGGGTTGTCGCACACTTTTTGAACCAATAACCCACGCTTGTCAGCCAGCCAGATAGCATTACGCATAGCGACGATAAATCCGCCTTTTTCACGCAACGCAAAGCAGCCCACCTCTTCGGGGAAACAGAGCACACTATGCTCGCCGGAAGCGAGATGATAACGATGAATTTCCCCTTCCAGAATATCGGCCCACCAGAGTGCCTGTTCCGCTTCGCTCCAGGTCGGGCATTCCGGCAAGTGCCCGGTATAATCAAATAATGTCTGTAATTCAGCCATATCCTGTCCCTTAAAAAGAAAAAAGCCAGCGGCACCCCGCTGGCTTCTCAGTATATACGGCAATCTGACTTACTGACGGCTGTCGTTCGCCTGACGCAGCAAAACGCGGCTTTCATTCTGGAAACGTTTGGCGTAATCACCAAACCAATGCTCCACTTTGCGGAAACTGTCGATAAACGCCTGCTTGTTCCCCTGCTCAAGCAAACCAATCGCCTCGCCAAAGCGTTGGTAGTAGCGCTTAATTAGGGCCAGATTGTTTTCCGACGACATAATAATGTCTGCATAAAGCTGCGGATCCTGGGCGAATAAACGTCCAACCATCGCCAGCTCAAGGCGATAGATAGGGGAAGAAAGCGCCAGCAATTGTTCAAGCTGAACATTCTCTTCCGCCAGATGTAGCCCGTATGCAAAGGTCGCAAAGTGGCGAAGCGCCTGAATAAACGCCATATTCTGATCGTGCTCAACGGCACTAATACGATGCAGTCGCGCGCCCCAAACCTGAATTTGTTCCAGGAACCACTGATACGCTTCCGGATTACGCCCGTCACACCAGACCACAACCTGTTTTGCCAGGCTGCCGCTGTCTGGTCCAAACATCGGGTGCAGCCCAAGTACCGGCCCCTTATGCGCGGTCAGCATGGCTTGCAATGGCCCGCTTTTGACGGAGGCAAGGTCGATGAGGATACAATCCTCCGGCAGTGGCGGAAGCTCAGCGATGATTTGCTCGGTAATGTGAATAGGTACACTCACAATCACCATGCCCGCATCCGCAACAATCTCCGGTGCCTGCGCCCAGTCGTCTTTTTCAAGGATGCGCACTTGATAGCCCGAAAGCGTGAGCATTTTCGAGAAAAGCTGCCCCATCTGCCCGTTGCCACCCACAATCACCACCGGGCGCAGCGACGGGCACAGGGTTTTAAATCCTTTGTCATTCTCACTGGAATAGGATTCGCGCATTACCCGACGAAGGACATCTTCAATCAGGTCCGGCGGTACGCCCAGCAGTTCGGCTTCTTTGCGACGCGAAGCCAGCATAGAGGCTTCACGTTCAGGAACATAAATTGGCAGGCCATACTTACTTTTGACCTCGCCGACTTCCGCTACCAGCGACATACGGCGCGCCAGCAGCTCCAGCAACGCCTTGTCGACTTCATCAATTTGATCGCGTAATGCGGTCAGCTCTGCAACCATAACACCCTCTTAAGCCAGACGTGCCGCAAGGCTGCTACGCAGATCGTTGTTGATTTCGCGCAACAGGGATTCCGTGGTTTCCCAGTTGATACACGCATCGGTGACGGAGACACCGTATTTCATTTCACTACGCGGCTGCTCGGAAGATTGATTGCCTTCGTGGATATTGCTTTCAATCATCAGGCCGATAATTGAACGGTTACCGTCTTTAATCTGTGCAACAACCGACTCAGCCACTGCAGGCTGGCGGCGGTAATCTTTGTTCGAGTTACCATGGCTGCAATCTACCATCAGCGAAGGTTTGAGTCCCGCCTGTTCCATCTCTTTTTCACATTGAGCCACGTCGGCCGGGCTGTAGTTTGGCGCCTTACCACCGCGCAGAATGACGTGTCCGTCCGGGTTACCCTGCGTCTGTAACAGGCAAACCTGCCCTGCCTGGTTAATACCAACAAAACGGTGCGGCATAGCAGCGGCACGCATGGCATTGATTGCGGTGGCGAGGCTACCGTCAGTACCGTTTTTAAACCCAACCGGCATAGAGAGGCCTGATGCCATTTCACGGTGAGTCTGGGACTCAGTCGTGCGAGCACCAATCGCAGACCAGCTAAACAGGTCGCCCAGGTACTGTGGACTATTCGGGTCAAGCGCTTCCGTCGCCAGCGGCAGGCCCATGCTGACCAGTTCAACCAGCAAACGACGAGCAATCTTCAGACCACTTTCAACATCAAACGAGCCATCCATGTGGGGATCGTTAATCAACCCTTTCCAGCCGACGGTAGTACGGGGTTTTTCAAAATAGACGCGCATCACCAGATAGAGGCTATCGCTGACCTCTGCGGCAAGGGTTTTAAATCGACGGGCATATTCAATCGCAGTTTCTGGATCATGAATCGAGCAAGGGCCACATACCACCAGCAGGCGCGGATCGCGTCCAGCAATAATGTTGGAGATGGTCTGGCGTGATTGCTCGATTTGCGCTTCTTGCTCAGCGGTGAGCGGGAAGGTGGCTTTTAATTGATCCGGAGTGATCAGTACATGTTCATCGGTGATATGTACGTTATTCAGCGCGTCTTTTTGCATGATGGCGATCCTGTATAGCTCGTTTGCGATAGTTGATCCTCAGCGAGGAGAGCACAACAATATCATAACGAGTAAAGATATCAATCCATATTACGTACAGTTTTATTTACACATGGCAAATTTGGTGAAATTTATGCTTAAAATCGTAAACAAAATAGTACAGTTACGCACTGGGCACATTCCCGTATAGCCACCAAACAGCGCGTTATTCTGTCTTTCTCGCCCGACACATCGGCTCCTGGTTATTTAATCCGGCCCTTCACATTCTTCAGAATTATTGTCGTTGAGTGCCCGAGGCGTATTAAATGAATGAGCGAAGTGTGAATAAGGCAGAATTCGCAGCCTGATAAGCCCGATATAATCCTCGCCATATGCGCAACAGGATGCGAAGGCAACAATGTTACTCTGCCACGAATGGGCTTTTGATCTGTTAGAGGGAATGATTCGGCGGCACATCATGCCTGCGCGGAAGAACAAGGATGAATAAGATATTGGCTCGCCCGACATTTATAAGCCGAATGCGGCGCATAAGCCTGATAAGCGTAATCATTACGATGACGCTCATCTGGCTGTTGTTGAGCGTTGCGTCCGTTTTTACCCTGCAACAGTATGCCCAGAAAAACCTCGAATTTACGGCCATGACCATGAGCCATAGCCTGGAAACCGCGTTGGTTTTCGGCGATGACGCCGCCGCAGCAAACACGCTAACGGCCCTCGGTCAACAAGGCTATTTCTCCGAAGCCGAAGTTTTGGACCGCAACAAGCGACCGGTTGCTGGCTGGAGCTGGTCCCCGGATGACACCCATTCCCTGTTTAACGGCTTCCTGAGCCGCTGGCTTTTGCCTTCTGCCGTCACCCAGCCAATTTTGCACAATGGTTTTTATATGGGTGAAATCAGGTTACGCGCTTTTGATAATCTGATTAGTCATTACATCTTCCTGTCGCTAATGGTTCTGACAGGCTGCATTATTTTCGCCTCCGGCATCGCCTTTCTCATCACCCGACGCCTGCATAATGGTATCGCGGAGGCGCTGCAAAATATGACTGACGTGGTGCACGACGTGCGCACTAACCGCAACTTCTCACGCCGAGTGAGTGATGAGCGTATCGCGGAATTTCATCTCTTTGCCCAGGATTTCAATAGTCTGCTGGATGAAATGGAAGAGTGGCAGCTCAGCCTTCAGGCGAAGAATGCCCAACTGTTGCGCACCGCACTGCACGATCCGCTCACTGGCCTCGCGAATCGTTCTGCATTTCGTAGCAATATCGCAACGTTGATGAAGGAAGCGACGTCACGTGCAAGCTCTGCCTTGCTTTTCCTGGATGGTGATAACTTCAAATGCATTAACGATACATGGGGTCATGCCGCCGGGGATTGCGTACTGATTGAAGTAGCCAGAAGGCTGATGGAGTTTGGCGCTGGGCACCATCTAGCCTACCGCATCGGCGGTGATGAGTTTGCAATGATCCTCGCTGATGTACATTCGGATGCCGAGGTCCAGCGTATTGCCTCTCACCTCTCATCACAATTCTCCAGGCCTATCGATTTGCATAACGGCAGCACGGTAATCATGACCCTCAGCATCGGTTATGCCCTGACGTGGGAGCATGTGACTGCGGACAGCTTGCTTGAGCTGGCCGATAAAAATATGTATCAGGTTAAAAACCGCCGCGCCCAGTCCTCCTGGTGAGGCTTAAGTAAAAAGGCGGGTTTCCCCGCCCTTCATCACGCATTCTGCTGAACTGTCCTCTGCCTGGCTTGACGCCAACGAATAACATCCACCAATAAAAATGCAATCAAGCTTGCCCCCATTATCGGCAACGCTGCGCCAAAGATCATGGCGATACAGAGCGTGACGATGCGGCCCGACAGCGGCAGAGCTAACCAGCTCTGGCTCAGCGTTTCCCCGGGATTTATCAACGCCCCTTGCGGACGGCGTAACCACCAGAGCCGATAACCCAGCAGAATCGCAACGCAAAGCGCCAGTCCAAACGCAATCAGGACCCATTGATTTGCCAGCCCAAACAGCACACCCATATGAAAATCGACGCCCCAGCGCGTCAGTTTAGCCATCAGGGGGTAATCCTCAAACCGGGTATGATCGATAACCTGCAGGGAAGCACCATCCACCGCCACGGCATCCACGCGGGTTGGCCAGGACCGGTCTATTTCTGTAACCGTCCAGGCGCGAGAGGCATCACGCGGCGGTCGAATTTCCAGCTTATCAGCGCGGATTCCTTCACGCTGTGCAGACTGCAATACCTTATCGAAGAGTGGCAATTCAATATGTTCAACAGGCATCGTCATGCCTGCATGATGCATATGATGGTCAGCATGCGGATCATGGGCTTGCGTTCCTTTACTCAACAGCGTGTTGACCTGGGGGGTCAACCAACCAAACGCAGCACGCATCTTATCGACATTTCCCCCCGCCCATTGTGACCAGGTGAGCCCCGTTGCGGAAAAAAGCAACATTCCCGCCAGCAATCCCCATCCCAGGCCAACATGTAAACGACGGGTCTTTTGTACCCTGTTGTTAATACGCCTTTTGGGTCGGGTGTAAAACCAGAGAACAATGCCACCCAACGCCGCTACCCACATCCATGACGCTGCCAGTTCACTGTAAATGCGGCCCGGATTCCCTAGTAGCAGCGAACGGTGCGCATAGTCAATCCACTGGCGAAACGGTAAGATACCGCTGGTACCGTAAACCGTCAGATCGCCTTTCACGCTGAGCGTCACCGGATCGATGAACACTGCGCGGCTTTCTGATTCCCCTAGTTGCGGATCGGCAAACATGACGCGTGTGGTTTCGCCAGCAATCAGTGCTGGCCGCACGGCAGAGATTTTCAAATGACCGCCGGTCACCTGTTCTGCAATCGCGACCTGTGAAGCCAGCGGCTGATTTTCACCGGATGTAGAACCGGTCAGGGCGTCTTTATATAAGGCGTGCTCAAGTTGTGGCGAGGCAACGTATAGCGTGCCGGTCAGGGCTGCGACGAAAATAAACGGTCCGACAAACAGTCCGATATAAAAATGAAAGCGACGCAGCAGGGTTATCCAGGCCGCGCGCGGGGTGCAGGTCGTCATACTTTTGTTTCCCGAAAGCAAAAGGTTTCACTGCGCTAAAGCACAGTTCTTTATCAATGGAAAAAAGCAGACGGGTGAGGCGGTGCGCGGGTGTCAGGCCAGAGCCAGGGGAAGAAACGCCAGTGCCTGAGCACCGGACGATGAACCCGCACACAAATCCGTTGCTGAACAAGCGAGAGCAGCACGACCAGTGCGAGCATAAGCCCAGGAACATGCGCCAGGAGCACGCAGTAACCGCAGGCTTCGGCATGATCCACGGGAACGGAAGTAGGCATCATTTCGTGATCATGGTGCCCGGTCATCGACATCGAACTCATGTCATGATGCATACCCGGCATCACGCTCATCGGATCTTTTTGCAGGGCAACGGAGATTAGCGGCGCGACGACGATCAGCAGGATCGCAAACAGCGCGGACATTGCCGCCGTGCGTTGCCAGATTGTCTGATGCTGTTTGTCCGCCACATATCCCCCGTTAAAGCGTCGGTAGTGTAAACGATTTATGGCGAGGAAGTTAACAGGTTCGGCCAGAGGCAATAAAAAAGGGCCAGCCCACAGGCCAGCCCTTTTATTCAGGATGTCGCGAAAGCGAATCTTAGTTAAGACGCTCTTTGATACGAGCAGACTTACCAGTGCGCTCACGCAGGTAGTACAGTTTAGCTTTACGTACAGCACCACGACGTTTAACAGCAATGCTGTCAACTACCGGAGAGTGAGTCTGGAAGACACGCTCAACGCCTTCGCCGTTGGAAATTTTACGAACAGTGAATGCAGAGTGCAGACCGCGGTTACGAATAGCGATAACCACGCCCTCGAATGCCTGCAGACGTTTTTTGGAACCTTCAACAACCCATACTTTCACTTCCACGGTATCACCCGGACGGAAGGAAGGTACGTCCTGCTTCATCTGCTCTTGTTCAATTTGCTTAATAATGTTGCTCATAATTTAATCTCTTATCCTGGGTAAACTGATATTTGGGTGCGTGTTACGCATTCCCATCATGTTCATGCTGCTGTTGTGCGTGTTCCGTTTTGAACTCCGCCAGCAACCTTGCTTGCTCTTCAGTCAGAGCCAGGTTTTCCAGAAGTTCAGGTCTTCTAAGCCAGGTCCGGCCCAGCGACTGTTTCAGGCGCCAGCGACGTATCTCAGCATGGTTCCCCGACAGTAATACCGCCGGTACTTCCATCTCTTCTAACACTTCAGGTCGGGTATAGTGTGGGCAGTCCAGCAACCCATCAGCAAAGGAATCTTCGATTGCTGAAGCTTCATGGCCCAGTACGCCCGGAATAAACCGGGAAACCGAGTCAATCAGCGTCATTGCCGGTAACTCACCACCGCTGAGTACGTAATCGCCGATAGACCATTCTTCATCTATTTCGGTTTGGATTACGCGCTCATCTACCCCTTCGTAGCGACCACACACCAAAATCAGTTTCTGATTCGTTGCCAGTTCGCTAACGCCCGCTTGATCAAGCTTGCGTCCCTGAGGTGACAGATAAATCACCTTCGCGCCTTCACCCGCCGCGTCTTTTGCTGCATGAATGGCGTCCCGCAAAGGTTGCACCATCATTAGCATCCCCGGTCCGCCGCCATAGGGACGATCGTCCACGGTACGGTGCCGGTCATGAGCGAAATCACGAGGACTCCAGCTCTGGATGCTCAGCAGGCCATTCTTTACTGCCCGGCCAGTTACCCCGTAGTCGGTAATCGCACGAAACATTTCTGGAAACAGGCTAACAATACCTATAAACACAAGCCCATCCCCATAGTGCCGTATTTTTACCGTATATCCGGAGGTTTAAAAACCAGGATCCCAATCTACAACAATAGTTTGCGTAGCGAGATCGACTTTCTTGATAACCTGCCCATCGAGGAACGGAACCAACCGCTCCTTGATGCCAAATGCATCTTTCAGGTTTGCCTTAATGACGAGAACGTCATTGGATCCGGTTTCCATCATATCGATGACTTTTCCCAGACCATAACCTTCAGTGGTCACTACCTGGCAGCCCATCAGGTCTTTCCAGTAATAGTCACCCTCTTCCAGCTGCGGCAACTGCGTGGTATCTACGACAATTTCGCAATTGGTCAGCAGATTCGCAGCATCGCGATCATCAACACCTTTCAGTTTGATGACGATGTCCTGATTGTGGTAGCGCCAGCTTTCCAGCTCAATGCTCTGCCACTGACCCGCCTTCTGGATAAACCAGGGCTGATAGTCAAAAATGCTTTCGGCGTCTTCAGTGGAAGAAAACACTCTGAGCCAACCACGGATACCGTAGCAAGAACCCATTTTACCAAGCACAATCGGATTAACAGGGCTCTGTGCGGCGTGTTGCTTGCTCATCATGACCACCGTGACAGATTAAGCTGCTTTGTTTGCTGCTTTGATCAGCGTAGCTACGCGATCAGAAACGGTAGCGCCCTGGCCAACCCAGTGAGCGATACGATCCAGATCCAGGCGGGTGCCTTCTTCTTTCTCGGACGCGATCGGGTTAAAGAAGCCAACGCGCTCAATGAAGCGACCGTTGCGTGCATTACGGCTGTCAGTGACAACAACCTGGTAGAACGGACGCTTTTTAGCGCCGTGACGAGCTAAACGAATAGTTACCATAACATCCTCTTGTGTGAATAAAACAACAGGCCCCGTCGAGGAACGGAGCCCGGTGTCATATTAAAAGCCCGAAAATTTTACTGATTTTTGGGAAAAAAGCAATCAGCAGTTGCGTTGATTCAATACCAGGGCGTTGCCGTTGCAGCCAGTTTGGCGTTGGCGTGCGCGCAAAAAGCGGAGCGTACACGCAGTACGTGAGCATTTTGAGCACACCCCGGCGTCAAAATGGCAAATAAGGTAGCCCGATATAATTATCTTCCAGGGAAGCCTGGTGGCATCATACCTTTCATCCCCCGCATCATTTTCGCCATCCCACCCTTCTTCATCTTCTTCATCATGCGCTGCATGTCGTCGAACTGTTTCAGAAGGCGGTTCACGTCCTGTACCTGCAGGCCACAACCCTGAGCGATACGGCGTTTGCGGGAACCTTTGATGATTTCAGGTTTGGCACGTTCTTTCAGCGTCATCGAGTTAATGATGGCTTCCATACGCACCAGGACTTTATCGTCCATCTGTGATTTAACGTTGTCCGGGATCTGACCCATACCCGGTAGCTTGCCCATCAGGCTTGCCATACCGCCCATGTTTTTCATCTGGCGCAGCTGCTCAAGGAAGTCGGTCAGATCGAAGCCGTCGCCTTTTTTCAGCTTGGTCGCCAGCTTCTCCGCCTGCGCGCGGTCAACTTTGCTCTCGATATCTTCGATCAGCGACAGCACGTCGCCCATGCCCAGAATACGGGAGGCAATACGGTCCGGGTGGAACGGCTCCAGCGCTTCGGTCTTTTCACCGACGCCCAGGAACTTGATAGGTTTACCGGTGATATGACGGATAGAAAGCGCGGCACCCCCACGGGCATCACCGTCAACTTTAGTCAGAACCACACCCGTCAGCGGCAGCGCTTCATTAAACGCTTTTGCGGTATTTGCCGCATCCTGGCCGGTCATGGCATCGACAACAAACAGCGTTTCTACCGGCTTAATGGCCGCATGAACCTGTTTGATTTCGTCCATCATCGCTTCGTCAACGTGCAAACGGCCGGCGGTATCCACCAGCAGCACATCGTAGAATTTCAGCTTCGCTTCTTTCAGCGCTGCGTTAACGATATCGACAGGTTTCTGCGCAACATCTGAAGGGAAGAAATCCACTTCAACCTGCTGCGCCAGCGTTTCCAGCTGTTTGATCGCCGCCGGGCGATAAACGTCCGCAGAAACGACCAGTACTTTTTTCTTATGCTTTTCGCGCAGGAATTTACCCAGCTTACCGACGCTGGTGGTTTTACCCGCGCCCTGCAGGCCCGCCATCAGCACGACGGCAGGCGGTTGCGCTGCCAGATTCAGTACCTGGTTCTCTTCGCCCATTGCCGCAACCAGTTCGTTGCGCACAATTTTGACGAACTCCTGACCCGGAGTCAGGCTCTTATTGACTTCATGACCCACCGCTTTTTCTTTCACGCGGTTGATGAAATCACGCACCACTGGCAGCGCGACATCCGCCTCCAGCAGCGCCATGCGCACTTCGCGCAGTGTCTCTTTAATGTTGTCTTCAGTGAGGCGTCCACGACCACTGATATTGCGCAGCGTGCGCGACAAACGATCGGTTAAATTATCAAACATTGTCTCTCGCCTGAGGTAAAACGATGGGCCGCCAGAGCGACGCATAACAGAAATTTGCAGCAGTATAACATGAAGACATTACTGATGTATGTGATGCAACGGTTGGAGCCGAGGTCACGTAACGCTATACTGCTTTTCTTTCTCATTCGGTCTGACTGTCGACGCCACTATGCCCGTTTTCGCTCTGCTCGCTCTTGCTGGTTACTCTGTAAGCCTTGCGCTGATCATTCCCGGTTTGCTCCAGAAAAACAGTGGCTGGCGGCGTATGGCTATGCTCTCAGCGGTCATTGCCCTGATGTGCCATGGCTTCGCATTGAAAGAACGCCTTTTCCCGGATGACGGGGGGCAGAACTTAAGTTTATTGAACGTCGGTTCGCTGGTCAGTCTGATGATCTGTACGGTGATGACCATTGTGGCATCAAAAAACCGTGGCTGGTTACTGCTGCCGATCGTCTATACCTTTGCCCTTATTAACCTCGCGTTTGCCATATTTGTTCCTAATGAGTACATCACCCATCTGGAGGCCAGTCCTGGGATGATGGTGCATATCGGCTTGTCGCTCTTTTCTTACGCGACGCTGATCATTGCCGCAATGTACGCGTTACAGCTTGCCTGGATCGACTACCAGCTCAAGAATAAACGTCTGGCGTTCAGTCATGAAATGCCGCCTTTAATGAGTATTGAGCGTAAAATGTTTCATATTACCCAGGTGGGCGTCGTCCTGTTGACGCTGACCCTGTGCACCGGTTTGTTCTATCTGAACAACCTCTTCAGCACGGAAAATATCGACAAAGCCGTGTTGTCGATTATCGCCTGGTTTGTCTATATCGTTCTGCTGTGGGGCCACTATCATGAAGGATGGCGCGGTCGTCGGGTCGTCTGGTTCAACGTGGCAGGTGCTGGTATCCTGACGCTGGCCTATTTTGGCAGCCGCGTTCTGCAACATTTTCTGAGCTAATCAAGAAGGAATTTCCTCTGGAACACATATCCACCACGACGCTGATCGTCACCCTGATCATCATGGTGGTGATTTCGGCGTACTTCTCCGGTTCTGAAACCGGCATGATGACCATCAACCGCTATCGCCTGCGTCACCTGGCAAAACAGGGGCACCGCAGCGCGCGACGTGTCGAAAAATTACTGCGAAAACCGGACCGCCTCATCAGCCTTGTACTCATCGGTAACAACCTGGTCAATATTCTCGCTTCGGCACTGGGTACTATTGTTGGGATGCGTCTGTACGGTAACGCCGGGGTGGCGATTGCAACTGGGGTCCTGACCTTTGTGGTACTGGTCTTTGCCGAGGTGTTACCAAAAACCATCGCTGCGCTCTACCCTGAAAAAGTCGCCTTCCCCAGCAGCGTGCTACTCGTCCCGCTGCAAATCATCATGATGCCCCTGGTCTGGTTGCTAAACAGCGTGACCCGGGTATTAATGCGGATGGTGGGAATTAAAGCGGATGTGGTGATCAGCAGCGCGCTCAGTAAAGAGGAACTGCGCACCATTGTGAACGAATCCCGCTCGCAAATTTCGCGGCGCAATCAGGACATGCTGCTGTCTATACTGGACCTCGAAAAAGTCAGTGTTGACGACATCATGGTGCCGCGTAGCGAAATAGTCGGCATCGACATCAATGACGACTGGAAGTCGATCGTTCGCCAGCTTACACACTCCCCGCACGGCCGCATCGTGCTGTATCGCGGCTCGCTGGATGACACCATCGGCATGCTGCGCGTGCGCGAAGCCTACCGTTTGATGACCGAGAAAAAAGAGTTCACCAAAGAGGTCATGCTGCGTTCAGCGGACGAAATTTACTACGTTCCGGAAGGCACGCCGCTCAGCATGCAACTGGTGAAATTCCAGCGTAATAAAAAGAAAGTCGGCCTGGTGGTCGATGAATATGGGGACGTTCAGGGGCTGATCACGGTTGAGGATATTCTGGAAGAAATTGTCGGTGACTTTACCACCTCGATGTCGCCTTCCCTTGCCGAAGAAGTGACCCCGCAAAACGACGGTTCAGTCATCATTGATGGCAGTGCCAACGTGCGTGAGTTAAATAAAGCATTCAACTGGCAGTTGCCGGAAGCCGAAGCCCGCACAATTAACGGGATGTTACTGGAAGCGCTGGAAGAGATCCCGGCAGCGGGAACGCGCGTGCGCATTGAGCACTACGATATTGATATTCTTGATGTGCAGGACAACATGATTAAACAGGTGCGGGTCATTCCGGTCAAACCGATTCGCGACAGCGTGGCGGAACAGTAGCCTGGTAGAATAAGGGCCGGGGAAGCGTAAACGTCACCCGGCCCTGCGAAGAGGTTTAAGCCTTCGCTTTCGCGACTGTCACCATCGCAGCACGAATGGTGCGGCCGTTCAGCGTAAAGCCTTTTTGCATTACGCCAAGCACGTTACCGGCAGCGACATCCTCAGACTCCACCATCGCAATGGCCTGATGCACGTTTGGATCCAGCGGTACGTTCGTTTCAGCGACCACTTCCACACCGAATTTTTTCACCACATCCAGCATGGATTTTAGCGTCAGCTCAATACCTTCGACCATTGAGGCCATATCAGCATTGTCCTTGTCCGCCACTTCCAGCGCGCGCTCAAGGCTGTCGATGACCGGCAGCAGCTCGTTGACGAACTTCTCCAGCGCAAATTTATGCGCTTTCTCAACGTCAAGCTCAGTACGACGACGCAGGTTTTCCATTTCGGCTTTAATACGCAGAACACCATCACGCTCGCGGGTCTGCGCTTCAACCAGTTGCGCTTCGAGGTCGGCAATCTTCTCATCGCGCGGGTCCACCTGTTCAGCAGAAGCATCTGGTTCAACTGCCTCAATGTCCTCGTGCTGATCCATGATAATTTCGTCCGGGGCTTGCCCGTCAGGCGTTTTCTGTTCTTTACTACTCATGAATTTCTCCGCGTTTTTTCGCATTCATCTCGCTAACTTCGCTTATTATGGGGATCTGTTTCCGGGTTTCAAGGGAACGCGACACATTGTCATCATTCATTTGGCACAAGGACCACCAGAAAATGGCTCATCATTTCAAGTGTATTGGTATTGTCGGTCATCCTCGCCATCCCACCGCGCTGACCACACATGAAATGCTCTATCGCTGGCTGTGTGCAAAAGGGTATGAAGTGATTGTCGAACAGCAGATAGCCCAGGAGCTGAAATTAACTGCCGTGCGCACCGGTACGCTGGCAGAGATAGGCCAGCAGGCTGACCTCGCGGTGGTCGTCGGCGGTGATGGCAACATGCTGGGCGCCGCACGAACGCTTGCCCGTTACGATATAAAAGTGATTGGTATCAACCGTGGCAACCTGGGTTTTTTAACCGACCTGGACCCGGACAATGCGCAGCAGCAATTGGCCGATGTGCTGGAAGGTCATTATATTGCCGAGAAGCGTTTTTTACTGGAAGTGCAGGTCTGTCAACAGGATTGCCAGAAACGTATCAGTACCGCCATTAACGAAGTGGTGTTGCACCCGGGCAAAGTCGCCCATATGATTGAATTTGAAGTCTATATCGACGAAACCTTCGCCTTTTCTCAACGTTCCGACGGCCTGATTATCACAACACCTACCGGTTCGACCGCGTATTCCCTCTCCGCGGGCGGCCCTATTCTCACACCGTCACTGGATGCCATCACGCTGGTGCCGATGTTCCCGCATACGCTCTCGGCGCGTCCGCTGGTGATCAACGGCGACAGCACCATCCGCCTGCGTTTTTCCCATCGCCGTAACGACCTGGAGATCAGCTGCGACAGNNGAAGGGGAAGATGTGCTGATTCGCCGCTGCGATTACCATCTCAATCTGATTCACCCCAAAGACTATAGCTATTTCAATACATTAAGCTCAAAGTTGGGTTGGTCAAAAAAATTATTCTGAAACCGGGCACAGGGCTTTACTGTATATAAAACCAGTCATATACTGTATTTAAATACAGTTATGGTTTTTCATACAGGAAAGCAACCATGTTGGCACAACTGACCATCAGCAACTTTGCAATTGTTCGTGAGCTTGAGATCGATTTCCTCAATGGAATGACCGCTATCACGGGTGAAACAGGTGCGGGTAAATCTATTGCGATTGACGCGCTTGGGCTCTGTCTTGGTGGTCGTGCAGAAGCCGACATGGTGCGTACCGGTGCCGCGCGTGCCGATCTCTGCGCACGCTTTGCGCTGAAAGATACCCCCGCCGCCCAGCGCTGGCTTGAGGCTAATCAGCTTGAAGATGGACGTGAGTGTTTACTTCGCCGCGTAATCAGCAGCGACGGTCGCTCACGCGGTTTTATCAATGGTACGGCGGTCCCTCTCTCGCAACTGCGTGAACTGGGTCAGTTGTTAATTCAGATCCACGGGCAGCATGCGCACCAGCTATTGGTAAAATCCGAACATCAGAAAGCGCTGCTTGATGGTTACGCCGGTGAGTATGCACTTACTTTGCAAATGACCGAACATTATCGCCTCTGGCATCAGAGCTGTCGTGAACTGGCGCAGCATCAACAATTGAGTCAGGAGCGCGCGGCGCGCGCCGAGTTGTTACAGTATCAGTTAAAAGAGCTGAATGAATTTAACCCGCAGGCGGGTGAGTTTGAACAGATTGACGAAGAGTACAAACGCCTGGCCAACAGCGGTCAGTTGCTGAGCACCAGTCAGCATGCCCTGAATTTACTTGCCGACGGTGAAGATGCCAATCTGCAAAGCCAGCTCTATACCGCACGCCAGATGGTGACTGAGCTGACAGGCATGGACACCAGCCTGTCGGACGTGCTCACCATGCTTGAAGAAGCGGCAATCCAGATCAGTGAAGCCAGCGATGAGCTGCGTCACTATTGTGACCGCCTGGATCTCGACCCCAATCGCCTGTATGAACTGGAACAGCGTATCTCCAGGCAGATTTCGCTGGCGCGTAAACATCACGTTAGTCCGGAAGCGCTGCCCCAGTTCCATCAATCCTTGCTGGATGAACAGCAGCAGCTTGACGATCAGGCCGACTCCCAGGAGACGCTGAAGCTGGCGGTGGAAAAACATCACCAGCAGGCCCTGGAGAGCGCACGCATGCTGCATACGCAGCGCACAGCCTATGCTCAGGAACTGGGCCAGCTCATTACCGAAAGCATGCATATGCTTTCCATGCCGCACGGCGTATTCGCCATCGACGTCAGCTTTGATGAGCACCATCTCACCGCAGACGGCGCGGACCGTATTGAATTCCGGGTGACCACTAACCCAGGCCAACCGTTACAGGCCATTTCGAAAGTGGCATCCGGGGGTGAACTGTCACGTATTGCGCTGGCGATTCAGGTCATTACCGCGCGTAAGATGGAAACACCGGCCCTCATTTTCGACGAAGTGGATGTGGGTATTAGCGGACCAACGGCAGCGGTGGTCGGTAAACTGCTGCGTCAGTTGGGGGAATCCACTCAGGTCATGTGCGTGACTCATCTGCCGCAAGTGGCAGGTTGCGGCCATCATCACTTCTATGTCAGCAAAGAGACGGATGGTGCCATGACAGAAACACATATGCAGCCACTGGATAAACGCGCTCGCCTGCAGGAACTTGCTCGTCTGCTCGGAGGCAGTGAAGTGACCAAAAATACGCTGGCAAATGCGAAAGAGCTGCTTGCTGCCTAAACTTTTTGGCAAAACTCGGGTCTCAGTACACGATAAATTCGCCGCAGGACCAGGTAGCAAAGGTTTCAAACTGGCTAAAGGTCTATTATTATCGGCATATTACAAATGAGCTACGTACTGTTCGGGCCCGAAAAGGAATCAAATCATTATGCGTTGTAAAATGCTGACTGCTGCCGCAGCGGTTCTACTGATGTTGACCGCAGGCTGCTCCACTCTGGAGCGAGTGGTATACCGCCCTGATATCAATCAGGGAAACTACCTGACCCCGAATGACGTTTCTAAAATCCGTGTAGGGATGACGCAACAGCAGGTTGCATACGCACTGGGCACGCCGATGATGACCGATCCGTTCGGTAGCAGCACCTGGTTCTACGTCTTCCGCCAGCAGCCGGGCCACGAAGATGTCACCCAGCAGACGCTGACCCTGACCTTTAACAGCAACGGTGTGTTGACCAACATAGACAACAAACCCGCACTGACAAAAGAGTAATTCCGAACATCAGATGGCGCCTCCGGGCGCCATTTTTCATTTCAGGGAGAGATGATGGCTGTTCCAGAGAGTAAAACCGCCCTGCTTGAGGCAATGGAAAAATCCGCCATTGCGTTACGTAAGAAACTCGACCGCATTCCAGCGAACATGGCTTTCGAACCTTGTCTGGAAGGGCATGCGGCAGGCACAACAATGAGTGCCGCCAACCTCGTCAGTTACCTGATTGGCTGGGGCGAGCAGGTGCTTTACTGGCATCAACAGGAAGCCGCAGGCGGTGAGATTGATTTTCCCGCGAAAGGGTTTAAATGGAATGAGCTGGGCAAGCTGGCGCAAAAGTATTACGCCGATTATGCGCATGTGCAGTCATGGCCAGAGCTGCTGCTTCTGCTGGAAGATAATCAGCATCGGCTACGCGAACGGGTCGAGAGCTTTACTGATGAAGCGCTTTACCATCAACCGTGGTACGGGAAGTGGACGCGAGGGCGAATGATTCAGTTCAACAGCGTCTCGCCCTGGAAAAATGCCAGTGCGCGACTGAACCCGCTGCTTAAAACGTTGGCCTCGTCCACCTGAGACTATTTCTTTGCCGATTGTTCCGCGCGCTGACGGCGCAGCTCTTTCGGATCAGCAATCAGTGGGCGATAGATTTCAATGCGGTCGCCGTCGCCCACCGGGTCGTGCAGTTTAGCCGGACGGCTGTAAATGCCGACTTTGTTTTTGGCTAAATCAATATCTGAACGCAGTTCCAGCAGGCCAGAGGCGATAATGGCCTGCTCAATGGTCGTGCCCTCTTCCACCACCAACCGCTGCAGGTACTGCTTTTCCGGCAAGGCATAGGCAACTTCGATGCTGATCTTACCCGGCACTGTAAACCTCTTTCGCACGGTGGGTAAACGCCTGCACCATATTCATCGCCAGCTCTTTAAATATCCGACCAAACGCCAGCTCAATCAGCTTATTGGTGAATTCGAAATCCAGGCTGAACTCGATACGACAGGCATCTGCACTGAGCGGAACGAACTTCCAGCCACCCATTAATTTTTTGAACGGCCCATCCACCAGATGCATCAAAATGGTCTGGTTAGCGGTAAGTGTGTTCCTGGTGGTGAAGGTTTTACTGATACCCGCTTTGGAGACATCTACCGCCGCCGTCATTTGCGTCGGACCGGATTCCAGAACCCGGCTGCCCGTGCACCCCGGCAGAAACTCCGGGTAGGACTTCACATCATTGACCAGTTGGTACATTTGCTCCGCGCTGTAAGGCACCAGCGCAGTCCGGCTAATCTGAGGCATAACATTTCCTGCGATCACACAATCCTTAAATAATAACATTTCCCATAGATGAAAGGAAAACGCTATGCCGGAACTCGTGCTAAGATGACACGTTGAACCTCACAGGATGCAATGAGGTCTTTTTTTGGATATCAGATTACAAATGGCTTCACGACACTTATGACGAAGAAAAAAGTACACAAACCCGGTTCCGCTACCATCGCGATGAATAAGCGCGCCCGCCATGAATATTTCATTGAAGAAGAGTTTGAAGCAGGACTCTCTTTACAGGGCTGGGAAGTGAAATCCCTGCGCGCAGGTAAAGCCAATATTGGCGACAGCTATGTGATCCTCAAAGACGGTGAAGCGTACCTGTTTGGTGCCAACTTCACGCCACTGGCCGTGGCCTCCAGCCACTACGTCTGCGACCCGACCCGTACCCGCAAGTTGCTGCTAAATCAGCGCGAGCTGGACTCCCTTTACGGTCGTATCAACCGCGAAGGCTATACCATCCTCGCCCTCTCGCTGTACTGGAAGAATGCCTGGTGCAAAGTCAAAATCGGCGTGGCGAAAGGTAAGAAACAGCATGACAAGCGCTCTGACCTTAAAGAGCGTGAATGGCAGCTGGATAAAGCCCGCATCATGAAAAACGCGGGCCGTTAAACCCGGCGTCAACCGGACGCTTAATGCAAGCGTCCGGGCCTGTTCTACTTCGGCCACTACCTTTCGCGCAGCGCCTCGTTGACCTTGTTCAACGGTTTAATCAGATAATCGAGCACCGATTTCTGTCCGGTCTTGATCTCGACGTTTGCCACCATCCCCGGCAGGATGGGGAAACGTTTACCGCTTTTATTCTCCAGCTCCGCGCTATTAGTCCGCACATAGACGCGATAGTAGAACTGATCGCGCCGGACCTCATCCTGCAAGGTATCCGGTGACACAATCTCTACGGTACCTTTAAGATCGCCATAGATCGACGAGTCATAGGCCGTCACTTTGACGGTGGCCGGCAGCCCCGGACGGATATAGGCAATATCTCGCGGATTGATCCTTGTCTCCACCAGCAGTTGATCTTCCAGCGGTACGATCTCCATCAGTTTGCCCCCTGGCTGTAAAACTCCCCCGACGGTCGTCACCTGAATATCTTTGACAATCCCGCGTACGGGCGAGGAGAGGGTTGCCCTGTCAACCTGATCGGCTTTACCGGCCAGTACCTGCAATTGGGCATCCAGATCGGCATTATTTTTCACCTGTTCCTCGCGCGCACGCACCGCGTACTGATTGCGCGCTTCGTCGATTTTGCCCTTCAGTTCCGAGGCCTGTCGCTGCAGGCGTATCACTTCAACATCGCTGGCCGCCCCTCTCGCAACCAACGGCTGAGTCATTTTAAGCTCTGCATTCACCAGCTTAAGCGCCTGCTGAAGGTTCGCCACTGTCTCATCCAGGTTACGCCTGCGGGATTCATACAGCTGGCGTTCACGCGCCACCAGATCGGGTTCGCGCAGCGATTCAGCGCTGAAACGCAAAGGCTCCCCCGTCAGCTCTGAACGCAGACGCTCGCTTGAGGCGCGCAGCGTTCGCGCACGGGCGGCGGCTTCACCGTAATTTGACTGAAAGCGAGTGGGATCGAGACGGGCCAGCATCTGCCCACGCTCAACAATATCGCCCTCTTTCACCATCAGCGCACTGACGATCCCCCCGTCCAGACTCTCGATAACCTGCGCATGCGTTGAAGGGGTAATTTTTCCCGTCCCGACCGTCACCTCATCGAGGATGGCCCAGGCCGCCCAGGCCACAAACAGCACCATCGCAATCAGCGTCAGCCAGATAACCGATGAGTAAAATCGCCCCTGGCGCGCCAGGTCTTCCTGCATAGTCAGTTGACTCATCCGCGGCTCCTCAGGCGACCGACGCCACGTTGCTGTTACGCGCTGCCTGTTGCAGCAGCGAATCCCGTGGCCCGTCTGCCACCACTTTGCCGTTCTCCATCACCACGATACGATCCACCAGATTCAGCAGCGCCGGGCGGTGGGTGACCAGCACCAGCGTGCGTCCGGTGAGCCACTGTTGAAGCTGGCGAATTACCCAGCTTTCCAGTTGCTCATCCATCGAGGCCGTCGGTTCATCCAGCAGGACGATTTGCGGATTACGCACAATCAAGCGGCTTAACAACACCATCTGGCGCTGACCGCCGGAGAGCCCTCGCCCCCCTTCATTGATAAGACGATCGAGACTGGCCGCATCCTGTTGGATCATGCCAATCGCCCCGCTGATCCGTAACGCCTGAATAAGCTCAGCTTCAGTGGCGTGCGGATGACCCAGCATCAGGTTCTGGCGCAACGTGCCAAAAAATAGCCGTGAATCCTGAGACAGATAGCCCACCTGGCGGCGGACATCGACAGGATCGATATGCGCCATGTCGACGCCATCAATAATAATTTTCCCTTTACTGGCCTGCGCCTGCCCGGAGAGTAATTTCAGCAATGTGGATTTGCCCGCGCCGGTTTTCCCCAGAATAGCCACCCGTTCACCCGGTTTAATTTCCAGTTCACCGAGTTGCAGCGCCTGGTCACCTTTTTCCACATCGTAGCTGTATTGCACCTGCTGCACCTGGTAATGACCCGCCAACACCGGGCAGTGGGCCATCTTTTTATCGGCTTCCTTATCCAACGGTTTCTTTAACAGATCGTTCAGGCCAGTCATCGCCATTTTGGCGTGCTGCCAGCGCGAGAACACCATGGTGAGCTGCATCAATGGGGCAATGGTACGCGATGAGAGCAAGCTACAGGCTACCAGCGTACCGGTGGTGATGGCGCCATCCAGCACCAGGAAGGTTCCATAGACCAACATGCCTGCGTAAGTGATTTGCTGCACGGTAGAGGCCCAGCCACTCAACCGCGCTCCCCAGACGCGCTGCTTCATGCCAATATTCGCCCCCACCGAATGGGTATGCTCCCACTGGCGCTGGAAATAGGGTTCCGCCTGCAGAGCTTTAATGTCCTCTACCCCTTCGATGGACTCCACCAGCACCGCATTACGGATCGCACTCTCACGCATCCCCTCTTTGGCGAGCTTTGCCATCGGCCACTGCACCAGCAGGCCCGGGATCACGATCAGTGGAATGGCTATCAAAGGGATAATGACCAGCGGCCCGCCCACCAACGCCATAATGGCGAGAAACAACAGCACGAAGGGGATATCCATTGCCGCCCCCACGGTGGTGGAGGTCAGTAGCTCACGCACCTGATCGATTTCACGCAGTTGGGAGATAAAGGAGCCGGTGGATTTGGGCCGCGCGTCATTTTTAATGGCCAGCGCCCGGGCGAAGAACAACGACGACACTTTCAGATCGATGTGCTTACCCATGATGTCCGAAACATGGGTACGGGCCAGACGGATGAAAAACTCAAACGCCGCCGCCAGCAGCACACCAAAAAACAGGACCCACAGGGTGGGGAAAGATTGCGCAGGGATTACGCGGTCGTAGACCTGCATGGAGAAGAGGATCCCGCCCAGTGCCAGCACGTTACTGGTGACTGACGCGAGGGCGATTTCCGAGAGCTTACGCCCGGTATGACGAAAGTGACGCCAGAACCAGTGTGCTTCCCAGGGACGGGTAAAATCGTCCACCCGTGAATCCCGCCCACGCGCAGCAATGCCGAGCATCACGGCTTCCGGTTTCACCCGGGTGAGGAGCGTCTCCAGCGGCTCTTCCCGCACCAGGTCGCCGCCGTTGCTGAGCCAGTAACTGGCAAGCCCGTCGGCATCCAATGCTTCAATCAACAACAGCTCACCTGTCTCAAGCTGTAAGATGACGGGCAGATTATGTGCGCTCCAGCGCAGCTTCTCCACCGGAAGCAAACGCACCTGTAGCCCCATCAATCCACTGAGTCGCTCCAGGCGGCCGCTTAAAGGAAGTGTTTCAAACCATCGCATTTGTTGACGAACAGCGGGGGCGTCCGCGGGCAGGCCAAAGCGCCCCGCCGCACGGACCATCACGTTAATCCAGCTTTCGGTATCCGGCTCTTGCATGACATCTCCTGCGCGGTAAGCGCTTAAAGTGTGGGCAGATCATCACCCACGGTACGACTGCGCTCAATGCCCAGCATATCGAGTAAATTGTCGGCGGCCCCCGCATAGCGGACGGCGGCGTCCCAGGCGTCGTAGCGGGCGACAATCGCCGAACTTTCAGCCTGGAAAACATCTTGTTCAATACTGAGAAGATCGTTGAGGCTGCGCTTACTCAGACGGTACTCGTCCCGGTAGACCCCCCGGGCGCGGTTGGCGCTACGCATTTGCGCTTCCCCCGCCTCCTGGCGTTGCTGTGCGCCGGTCAAATCGGCCCAGGCCGTTGCCGCACGCTGGTTAATATCCAGCTTGCTGGCTTCCACCGCCGCCTGGGTACTGGCGCGATCGCCTTCTGCCGCATCTACCCGCGCACTCACAGCTCCCCCCTGGTAAATCGGCGCATCGACCACCAGTTGTACCTGGTCGTCCCAGTAACTACTGTTCTCGTTTTCATAGCGTGTTCTGCCCGCCTGAACGGAGACCGTCGGCCAGTGCTGTGCCTGCGCCTGACGAATACGCTCTTGTGCCGCCAACTGCTTAGCCTGCGCGCTGCGTACCGCGTAGTTCTGCTCATAAGGGAGGGACTGGAGGGTGATCTTCTGCTGCATCAGGGAATCAGGCAGATCGGGAAGTGAATCAGACATCACACCGGTGAGCACGCTGAGCGCTGCCTGCGCGGTGCGCATTTGGGCTTCATAGGTTGCAAGCGTGGCATTCAACCCGGCAATGCGTGACTGGGCCTGAAGCCCGTCAGACTGCGAACTTAAGCCAGCGCCGGCACGCAGGTCAGCCATCTCCTGCACGCCCTGAAGCGACACAATACTATTGCGAGCCGCCTGGGCCAGTGCCTGGTAGCGCTTAACCTGCAAATAAGATTGCAGAGTCTGCATGCCCACTTCATTCAGCGTGTGGTAGAGATCGTACCGATACGCATCGGACAAATTATGCTGCTCATCGATACTGCCGCCGGTTTTGCCAAAATCATATAACAGCTGCTTTAGGGTCACGCCCCCGGAGCCGTTATTATTCAGCGAACCGGCAGAGTCCGTACGGTGCGATCGCCCGACATTCCCCTGGAGAGAAACATGAGGAAACCAGGCGCTTTGCGCCTCTTCCAGATTGGCCTTGCCGACGCGGATTTGTGCTGATGCCTGCGCAATTTTGGGGTTACGCGCGAAGGCACGCAGGATCGCCTCTTTGATGGTCAGTTGCGCCTGAAGCTGTTCACTCGGCGCCGCTTGCCAACGGTACTGCGGTTGTGTTTCTCCATAGACGGGGAGCGCACTTATCCCCGGCACCACCAATAGCAACAAACTCATGACCTTCTTTTTCATGTTCCACCTTTGGGTTGCCCGTGGTGATATTTTGCTGTTCAGGCCTCGTCCCTGAGGCCACTGCCTTTTTACACCATATTGACGTGCAGGCCGTGCTGAATCAGGACATCGCCGAGGGTATTGGTCTGCGAGCTGTTGTGATAAACGTCGAACTGCACGCCATCCACATCTCGCTGACCGCTGACCGCCCAGACATCGTTACTACCATGCTTGAGAGTAACCTGATCACCCGTCGTCCCCTTGATGACCAGATCGTCTTCAGGTTTATCCGTCATCGTTAAGGCTTCGTGGACATCCAGCGTCACGCTATTGGTCCCGGACTTACCGAGATCGATAATTTCGATATGCTGTACCTTCGTCGAGGCCTCAATCAGATTGAGGATGATGTTTGCGCCATCCAGTACCAGGGTATCGGTTCCTGCGCCGCCGTCGAT
>DFPL01000238.1 GCA_002377245.1 Enterobacteriaceae bacterium UBA3516 | reverse complement strand
GAACACCAGCACGATGCCGGTTACGACGCCTGCACTCACAATCCACCTCCGGGTGTTTTCATTGATAAGGGGAGGTTAGGATTTCGCGTGCAAAGATTTCGCAAAAATCAGACAGGCAGATGTAAAAAAAGTATAAAAACGGCGAAAACCATGTTTTAACTAATGGTTAGTATTAATTTAACTTTTTTGTAACTCAATTACGGCGTGAATGTAAATAAAGCTTAAATTGATAAAAAATAGTGGTCGGATGAGTAGTAAAATTACCAACAAAACGGTACTATTTTAACCAGATTCCAGTTGAGCCCTGAATTGAGAATGTCGTCAGGGTATCTATTTTCCGGTGAAGATTACCGGCCAACAAAAAGGGGAGAGTATTATGGCTATCTATAAAGCGTTTCCGGCTCACATCGTGTTAATGCGTCGTACTTTCGCCGTGCTGGCGGGTATCCTTGCATTGCCGGTAATGATGTTCTGGAAAGACCGCGCACGTTTTTACAGCTATCTGCATCGCGTCTGGGCAAAAACCAGTGAAAAACCGGTATGGATGGACCAGGCCGAAAAAGCGACCTGCGATTTTTATTGATCACTTGATTACACACAGCAAAACCATCTAAACCACCTCAGTTTTCTGCGGTGGTTTTTTTATTCCTGTCGCAACATACAACCTCTGCTTGCACTGATCACTTTCCTTTAACACACTACGCTACGTTTCTGACGGACATCATTTATCAGGAGAGTTATGGCCACCCATCTGGTCTGGTTTCGTGCGGACTTACGCGTCCACGATAATTTTGCCCTTGCTGCAGCCTGCAGCGATCCCTCGGCCACCGTTAAAGCGCTATTCATTGCCACGCCGGGTCAGTGGAAATCGCATGCGATGGCTCCGCGTCAGGCGGCGTATCTCAATGCCCATCTGAATGCGCTTCAACAAACGCTGGCTGAAAAAGGGATCCCGCTGATTTATCGGGAAGTGAACGATTTTTCCGCCAGCGTCGATGCGCTGGTGTCGGTGTGTGAAGAGGAGCAGGTCAGCCACCTTTTTTACAACTACCAGTATGAAATCAATGAACGCTTGCGCGATGCCGCCGTCGAAAAGGCGCTGCCGAATGTGGCGTGTCAGGGATTTGATGACAGCGTCATGCTCCCGCCGGGTAGCGTGATGACCGGCAATCATGAGATGTATAAGGTCTTCACGCCGTTCAAAAATGCGTATCTGCGCCGCTTAAAAGAGGATTTACCTGAGTGCGTCGGTGCTCCGCGCGTGCGGGAATCCGGGGCGATGAACGGGAATTTACCGGCTCTTAATGTTGACTATCCGCAGCAGGAATTTGACCCGGCGCTGTTCCCGGCTGATGAAAAAAGCGCCATTGGTCAGCTGCGTTATTTCTGCCAGCATCATGCGGGTGAATATGACGAGCGGCGTGACTTCCCGGCTATCGAAGGTACCAGCCGTCTCTCGGCGTGTCTCGCTCTTGGCGTTCTCTCTCCGCGCCAGTGTTTGCACCGCTTACTTGCAGAGCAACCCGATGCCCTGAACGGCGGGAAGGGCGCTGTCTGGCTGAGTGAGTTGATCTGGCGTGAATTCTACCGCCATTTAATCACCTACCACCCTTATCTCTGTAAGCACCGACCTTTCATTCCCTGGACAGATAATGTGAAATGGAATGATACGCCTGATTTATTCCAGGCCTGGCAGCGAGGGGCGACCGGTTTTCCCATTGTCGATGCGGCAATGCGTCAGTTGAACAGCACGGGCTGGATGCATAACCGTCTGCGCATGATTGTCGCCAGTTTCCTGGTCAAAGATCTGCTTCTCGACTGGCGTCTTGGCGAGAACTATTTTATGTCTCAACTGATTGATGGCTGCCTGGCGGCGAATAACGGCGGCTGGCAGTGGGCAGCCTCTACCGGCACCGATGCGGCTCCCTATTTCCGCATTTTTAACCCGACGACCCAGGGCGAACGCTTTGATGCCGAGGGCGAGTTTATCCGCCAGTGGCTCCCTGAGCTGGCGGCAGTGCCTGGCAAGGCCATCCACGATCCCTGGTCGTGGGCGGATAAAAAGGGCGTTAAGGTCGATTACCCACGACCAATCGTGGATCACAAACAGGCTCGTGCTGCTACGCTTGCAGCCTATGAAGCCGCCCGTAAAGCGTAAAGAGAGTGACGATGAAAAATACCGAACTGGAAAAACTGGTTAACGAAAAACTTAACAGTGCGGCGTTCAGCGATTACGGCCCGAATGGCCTGCAGGTTGAAGGACGCGAGACCGTACAGAAGATTATTACCGGCGTAACGGCAAGCCAGGCGTTGCTGGATGAAGCGGTCCGCCAGCAAGCGGATGCCGTCATCGTGCATCATGGCTATTTCTGGAAGAATGAACCTGCCATTATCCGTGGGATGAAGCGCAATCGCCTGAAAACGCTGTTGGCGAATGACATCAACCTGTATGGCTGGCACCTGCCGCTCGATGCGCACCCGGAGCTGGGGAATAACGTTCAGTTAGCCTCATTGCTGGGCATTACCGTGATGGGCACCGTGGACGGTGAACAGCTTCTGCCGTGGGGCGAACTGTCGATGCCGGTGCCGGGGCTGGAACTGGCCTCCTGGATTGAAGCCCGTCTTGGGCGCAGACCGCTGTGGTCGGGTGATACCGGGCCAGACCTGATTAAGCGTGTGGCCTGGTGCACCGGTGGCGGGCAAGGGTTTATCGACAACGCTGCGCGCTTTGGTGTGGATGCGTTTATCACCGGCGAAGTTTCCGAACAAACCATTCATTCTGCCCGTGAGCAGGGGTTGCATTTCTACGCTGCGGGTCACCACGCTACCGAACGCGGCGGAATTCGTGCGCTGAGCGAATGGCTGAATGAAAATACGGATCTGGACGTGACGTTTATTGATATTCCGAATCCAGCGTAAATCTGCAGGCGCGATACCGCTAGCGTGTCGCGCCTGAGTTAATCCTGACTGTACTAACATCATTGCAATAAATATTATTCATAATATAAATATGATTTTTTTGAATATTATTTTGGGCGGTTTTTCTTGGTTTTTATTTTATTCTCTTATCGATGTTGTCGATATCACTTTTGTTGCGAGGCCTGATTACGGGGGTTATATAAGGATGGTGAATGTTTGCATGAAGTAAGTATCTTGCTGGTTAATGGAGGGGGGAAATGATACACTGATTGTTAACGAGTTTTTATCTCAATTGGGGTATTGTATTTGACGTGTTTTTGTTAATAATTCTTGTTAAGGGTGAGAGTGAGGAAATCATCGTTGCATTTTTATTGGTATGGGTTGTTTTTTTATATTCTTAAAATCGTTTTTCTAATATCTAATCTGAGAGCGAGCCAGGTGAAATAATAGTGGCCGGACTGTCTCATTAAGATGAAGGGCACCTGATGGATTCTGGTTTTTACTCTGTTCTGTTACTTTTTATCACCCTCAT